>NZ_RDNY01000002.1:0-491000 GCF_003687745.1 Acinetobacter sp. 2JN-4
TAGGCAATTTAGATATTTTTAAAACTTATTCTTAAACACAAGATTTAAATCTTTCAATCCAAATCCTTGTTTCTCAACAAGTTTTTATCCGCATCACCGCCGATGGATGTGCATTCTACAGCATTTCCAATACCACACAACCCCTTTTTTTGATTTATTGTGACGAGTGGGTGTTTTTTGAACTGACGAGTTACTTTTTATTCCTTTTCTTTGTAATTAAGAACTATTTTTAAACAATTAAGTCAAGTAGAATATGTTGATTGGTTCACACTTTTGGCATTTTTGATTGAAAATACGGTCTATTTTAAAAAAAACGCAATATTTATTGCTTGTAGTCTTATGTTCTACGAGCCAGTTTTCCTATGCCTCATCAAGTCATAACTTCTATGAGTTAGCTTTATCAATATTAAGTTATAGTAAATGGTCAAATACAACTCGCCCAACAATCTGCGTCATTGACAATTCTGAAGCAGCAGCTCAATTTCAAGTGAATATTCGACAGCTTGCGTATGATTATCAAGTGCAACCGATCAACGTGAGAGACTTTGTAAAAACAGATTGCCATGTCGTTTACTTTTCTACGACATCCCCACAACAGCAGCATAATTTAATTCAATCACACCCTTCTCGCTCGTTGCTGTCATTAAGCACCAACAATCCAGCTTGTGAGGTTGGGAGTATTTTTTGTTTATATAATAAAAAAACGTTTTCAACATTTAAGGTTAACTTGGATGCTTTGAGTGATTCCAAAGTTCATATTGATCCTCGAGTTTTACTCTTGGCAAAGAACACGGAGTAAACCGAGTGATTTCAAGTTTATACCAATCCACTTCTTTACATGCTTTATTCCGTAAATCCCAATTTACCATTTTTGCGATTACTTTTGTTATTTGCTCATTTACTTTTGCTACGATTTCTATGTTTACCATGGAAACTTACGCAAAACAGAATTTACAACTATTAAGCCAAACGGTACTCGAGCGGATTCAACCAGCGGTTGTTTTTAAAGATAAAGGCACGATTGATCAAATCCTAGCTGACTATACAACGGGACATGCCATTCGCAGTATTCATGTCTACGATCCTCAAAAAAAATTACTCGCCGAAAGTCACAAAACCATAGAACATACGTCTTTTCTACAAGATTTATTGGATAAATGGTTTTTACATGATCCAGTGCAGCTCAGTATTATTCATCATAAAAAGCAAGTTGGTGAGTTGGTACTATATGGTAGTTCTGAAAATATTTTACATTTTCTAAAAACCATCATCATTGGCTTAGCAATTTCAATGCTTTTTATTGTGATTGCATTGTTGTGGTCGATCAATCTGACCTATCGTCAAATTATGCAAGCGATTAAACCATTGACGCATATTGCTCAATTGGTGAGCGATCAAAAGGCTTATAATTTACGTTTCCCGAACAATCCGATTAGAGAGTTTCAAAATTTAAATACGGTATTTAACGAACTCTTAGAAGAAATTCAAATTTGGCATACACATTTGCAGAAGGAGAATCGCCAGCTTTCATTCCAAGCACATCATGATCAACTAACTGGTCTACCAAACCGCAATTATTTCTATCAAGAATTGTTCAATATTTTTGAAAACCCGCAATACCGTCATAACTCTGCACTGTTATTTTTAGACAATAACAAGTTTAAAATTATTAATGATCAATATGGCCATTTAGCAGGAGATGCAGTTTTAGCCGAAATGGCTTTACGCTTGCAACAATCTGTTCGCCAAGAAGACTTTATTGCTCGCTTAGGTGGTGATGAATTTGCAATTATTCTGCATGCCATCCACCACGCAGACCATTTACAAGCAATTGCAGAAAATCTACTTGCAAGTTGCAAAGAACCATTAATTTTTAATGATCAAACCATTCATTTTGGCTTTAGTTTGGGAATCGCCTTTTCTCAGTTTGCTGAGAACCCTGAAGATTTGGTGATGCAAGCCGATCAAGCCATGTATAAAGCTAAAAACTTAAACCCTCATTGGTTTCTTTATAAACCAGAAATTTAGGATATGTTATGCGCACTCACACCCTTAAAATTTCATTTATTGCATTACTTTGCCTAACATTGGCTGGCTGTTTGAGTTTTGGCCCTTTGAAGTATCGTCAGGTCAAAATGTTAAAACAAGAAGGTTTCGTTTTAACAGACGAAGGTTGGAGCCTAGGTCTACCTGAACGTTTACTCTTTGATTTTAATAAAGCAGACATCAAATCTGATCATGAGAAAGAGATTGCTCGCCTTGCGAAGCAGTTAAATAAATACAATCTGCAAAAACTTAAAATTGTGGGTCATACCGATGATGTTGGTAATGCAGAATATAATCAGAAACTTTCTGAGGAACGTGCTCAAAGCGTTTCAATGATCTTTCTCAATCAAGGCTTCAAGCAAAATAATTTAACCGTGATTGGTCGTGGCTCAAGTCAGCCTTATTTAGCAAATACCTCAGAGGAAAACCGTGCCAGCAATCGTCGAGTTGCTGTGATCATTATTCCTTAGTTCTACGATCAACTCCATTTCAAAAAAGCCGACTCAATTGCAGTTGGCTTTTTTATTTAAATCAATTCAATAATGTCTATCGTTGGTGGGACTCTGAAACGGAATGGTACTCCGACCATTCCTGTGCCTACAGTCACAAAAACATCGGCATGTTCATGTGAGTAAAAACCTTTTTTATGTCCAAGAATAGATACTTTTTTCATAATATAACTGGTGATCCATGGCAACTCGATTTGTCCGCCATGAGTATGACCAGAAAGCATCAATGGCCGTATCGGCAACTCTGGGACCATATCAACGGTATCTGGATTATGCGATAAAATTAACCATGGTTTGTCCTGAGGCAAATCTGGCATAAAGCGCATATTCGCCTTACCTGCCCATAAGTCGCCAACGCCAATCAAACGAAATTCTTCAAAATCAACGATCTTACTTTCAATATCAATAACATTATTTTGCGCCAATGCTTCACTTAACAGACTTTGAATTGGTGGACCTGGATATTGTTCATCATGATTTCCAGGGACAGAGTAAACAGGCATTTTTAGCTTCTTCAGAACTTCAAGTTCTTGAACCAATCGATTTTCTGGCTCATAAGTCCAATCACCAGCCACCACGACCAAGTCTGGCTGTGCTTTATTCAGTTTTTTGACAATACTTTTTAATTGCCGCTCATGGCCTGAAAACAATCCCACATGCATATCAGCAACCAATGCAACCTTAATGGGTTGCGTGAACTCACGTTTTGGATTTAAACGAAATTGATGGTATTTGACATGAATTTGATGTGGCTCAATAAAGCGAGCATAGACCAATAGGCTACTGAGTAGAAAAACGAAAGCAGCTTGATGTAAGTTGTAATATCCAGACCAACCCGCATAAAGACTAAAGAACCAAAGTGGTACCAGTAAATAGGAGAGATAGAAAGCAAGTAAATGTACAAAAGCTTTGAAAGGATGAATCGTTTCTGTACGTGCTTGATGGATCCACGCTTGAATAAATGCCCAAAGCGCTAGAATGGCAAAAATAAGATAAAAACCAATAATAATAGGATCTGAATTCGACATTAACGTCCTCTTTAACTTTACTTTAGGGACACCCCATCGCATCTTATATTTATCTTTTTCGATGAAATGGTATACTCAAGCCCAACTTATAACCAGTAACGATTATGGCGCAATTTTCTCATTTTAATCGTAAACATACAAAGATAAGCACAAGCGCTTACAATAAAAACATGCTTGCGATTTATTGCACCATTGTACTTACTACGACAGGTTGTAGCACTTTACCGAAACATAAAGCACTCCCAACTCCACAAGCGACTATTCAAGTTGATCACACCGAAACATCACTCGCGCAAATCATTCAACCCTTACAAGAACAACATCCAGACCTCACAGGCTACCATGTTTTATTTGAACCATTAGAAGCCTTATCTGCACGTTTGAGTTTAATTGACAAAGCTGAGAAAAGTTTAGATTTACAATATTATATCTGGGACAATGATAAAGTCGGTGCGCTCGCCTTACATGCATTGATTCGTGCCGCAGATCGTGGTGTCAAAATAAGACTATTAATTGATGACAATAATGCAAAAAAGACCGAAGGGATTTTCCTCGCTTTAGCGCAACATCCGAATATTGAAGTCAAATTATTTAATCCCTATCGTTTCCGCAAATATCGTGCCGTTGATATGGTCTTGGACTTAAAGCGTATCAATCGACGGATGCATAATAAAAGTTTTATTGCAGATCATCAGATTGCACTGATCGGTGGGCGCAATATGACCAACCAATATTATAATGTCAGTGAAAATTATCAGTTTTCTGATGTAGATGTCATGTTATTTGGTACGGCGGTAAAAGATATTTCTGAATCTTTCGACGATTACTGGAAGCACGAATATGCCTATGATGTGCGAGAGGTTGTTAAGCAACGTTCACACCGCCTGAGTTATGAAAGCTTAAAACATCAGCTTGATGAACATTACAAACTGGTCACAGTACAAAACTATTTAGACATCACCAATCACTCTCAAACCATTAATGCACTGATGAAGCAGGAGATTTCGCTTAATTGGGTCAAGGCAGAAGTCGTTAAAGACTCGCCTGACAAAATCAAGGCGAAAGCAAAAAAAGAAGAACATCTCAACTTCCAGTTACTCAATCATTTGGAACAGCCAGAAAAAAATATTGATTTAATTTCTGCTTATTTTGTGCCAGAGAAAAAAGGCACAAAAATCCTAACTGATTTGGCTCAAGATGGTATAGAGGTTAGAGTGCTCACCAATTCATTTAAAGCCAATGATGTTGCTGTCGTACATGCTTTTTATGGCAAATATCGTCAAGAATTACTTGAAAATGGCGTGCAACTTTATGAGTTCCTACCTGCCATAGACAAAAGTGATCTGGATAAGCGTACTGAAGAACTTGCTAAAAAAGCCAAAATCAGTATCAAAGGTTTAAGTCGTTCTAGTTTACATGCCAAGCTTATGGCTTTGGATGACAAACAAGTTTTTATTGGTTCTTTTAACTTTGACCCTCGTTCTGCCTATTTAAATACAGAAATTGGGGTGTTGTTGAATAGTCCTGCCCTAGCAAAAGAAGTGCATGCCACCATGGACCAAAACTTAACTAAATTTGCATATAAATTGGTCTTAGATGCTAACAACAAAATTACTTGGCATCGCCAAACTTCACAAGGACCTAAAATTTACAGCAAAGAGCCTAAAATGAAATGGTGGCGAAAAGCAGGAATGAAAATAGTTTCATGGCTACCAATCGAAGGTTTTATGTAGTTTATTGATCTTGCGGAAGTGTTGTGAGCACTTTCTGTTGCAATTGCTTTAACCCTTCGCGCATCCGTAGATCCACTTCTTTTGTCAGCGTTTCTACGGTATGTCCCTCTACAGGAATCGCGGGAAGCGTCAACAAATGTGCTGTCACTCTCGGCATTTCCAAAACACGTTGCACATGTTCCACAAAAGACATATTACCAATAAATGGCGCAACTAAATCTAGCTCCCCGTGTTGACTTTCATAGCAAATCACACAGATTTGTACAGGTCGTTGCGCCTCAATTGCCGCTCCTAATAATCGCCCATGTACTTTTTTGACATTCCGACCATCGGTTGTGGTTGCTTCGGGGAAAAACAGCACTGGAATGTCTTGTTTTAAAAACTCGGTAATCTGCTCTCGAATCCGCAGTGAATCACCCGAGCCACGCTTAATAAATAAAGTTCCGCCACCCTTAGCAATATTGCCCAGAATTGGCCATTTTTCCACTTCAGCTTTGGCCAAAAAGAAAACTCGAGCACCCGAACCCAGTACAGCAACATCTAACCATGAAATATGATTGCTCACCCATAACGCAGGTTCGCGCGGAATAACACCATGCACTTGTACATCAATATTAAAAACTTCACACAAACGGCGGCAGAAATATTGTACATAACGCGTATTTACAGGATTATTCGGATCTTTATATAAACCATGGCGATAAATAAGATAAAAGCCTTCACCAATGGTTTCTAAGCCTGAAGCCAACTTTCTACTATATAAATTAAATTTTGAGAATAAACTTAATGGTGAGTTGTCTTTTTCTACTGTTGCATCTTGAGTCATAAAATCATTAAAACCATAGAGTCAGTCAAAACTGAACATATATACATCGGATTGATCCAGTTATATCACGCCAATATCCACTTATAAAAGTTAGCTCGATAATAAAAACCGAATGTCAGCATAATTTTTTTCAATTTCAAATGACCTACCAGATCGATTATTGTAAATTGATCGAATTTACAGATTAATAGGTAGTCACATGAATCAACCTATCAACACAACTGAGCAACAAAACACAATACCTTATGGCTATGCTTTAAAAATGATTTTGGGTTGGTCTATTTTATATATGGGAAGTCTTGTTGCTTTTATTCAACTTATCTATCGCAATACAATATAAATCAACGAAGACTTTGCCCTTTGGTTTCAGTTTATCTTAGAATAGGACTTTAATGTCAAAGGTATGACAACAGCGTGGAATATTTAGAGCAACATCAAGGCGGTGAACGTGCAATTTTGGTGAGTGTATCTGTCCAATTGCTTGATGATCTTGATGCCGAGGAATTTCGGTTACTCGCTCAATCCGCAGGTGCTGACATCCTAGAACATATTTCTGTACAACGAAATAGACCCGATCCAAAATTCTTTATTGGTTCTGGCAAAGTCGATGAAATCGCAGAATTAGTCCAAAGCCTCGAAGCAGAATTAGTTATTTTTGACCATGCATTATCCCCTGCACAAGAACGCAATTTAGAACGCATCCTGAAATGTCGTGTCATTGACCGTACAGGCTTGATTTTGGATATCTTCGCATTACGTGCCCGTACTCATGAAGGTAAATTACAAGTTGAACTTGCTCAACTCAAACATTTATCGACACGTCTAATTCGTGGTTTTACTGGCAATCTAGAACAACAAAAAGGTGGTATTGGGCTACGTGGTCCAGGTGAATCACAATTGGAAACAGACCGTCGACTCATCCGAGTCCGTATTACTCAGCTCAAAGATAAACTGGTCAAAGTACAACAAACCCGTTCACAAGGTCGTGCTGCACGTCAAAAAGCAGCGATTCCCACGATTTCTCTAGTGGGTTATACCAATGCGGGAAAATCAACTTTATTTAATATTTTAGCAAAAAGCGATGTCTATGCAGCAGACCAACTTTTCGCAACACTAGATCCGACTTTACGTCGTCTCGATTGGGATGGCATCGGTGCCGTTGTGATCGCTGATACCGTCGGATTTGTCAGAAATCTACAACATGATTTAGTCGAATCATTTAAAGCAACATTAGAAGAAACACTGGAAGCAACCTTACTGTTGCATGTGATCGATAGCAGTAGCGAGAATATGGCTGAGCAAATCGAAGCTGTAGAATCTGTTCTGAAAGAAATTGGAGCGGACGCACCAATTTTGCATGTTTATAATAAAATAGACCTGAGCGGAGATACCGCAAAAATCCTGTATAAAGCACCTGATCTCCCAGATCGTGTGTATTTATCAGCTCATTCTGGTCAAGGATTGGAGTTACTCAGTCAGGCTGTACAGCAATGTTTGATGGGACAATTACAACAATTCGATTTAGTTCTAAAACCTGCTTATGGCAAACTACGTACACAGTTATATAGCCTCAACGTTATTCAATCTGAATATCATGATGATCATGGTGATTTGCATTTGTCGATCCGTATTGCGCCACAAAAATTGGAGCAACTGATTAAGCAAGCACATTTGCCTTTAGACGAAATTTTAGGAAAAAAAGCATCCTTGTTCCAGCGCACTTTGGAAGAGTTTGAGATACAGCATCCACCACTATAATTGCGATCAACCATCATTCAGATAGACGAGAGTAAGAGATCATATGAAAGAGATTGACTGGACCGCTTGGTTTTACACGATTTTATTAATTATTGTATTTCGTGAGGGTGCTGTCGCAATCACCAAGGTCTTTCATCATCCAGAATTAGGAAATCTCGTCGGACTGATTGCTTTACTGGCAACGTTATTGATTTGGAGAAAATATAGAAAAATTTCCAATCGTCTGATTGATACCAACAACAAGATCATGAAAGAAAGTGCCTTCGCATTCCTGCCTATTTGTGCGGGTTCATTGATCATGTTGGTTCACTTAGGTAAAGAAATTCCTGTATTTTTATTTATCTTAACCTTAAGTACGTTATTGCCATTGTGGATTTACGCCAAAATGGCAAAACGCTGGTTATAGAGGTCCTATATATGTTTATGATTATTTACGGCTTCGTTATTACACTTATCAGCTATCTCATCGCAAAACCGTTGAATAAAAAAATCCCTCAGATTCCCTTAATTGTTTTTGCCATGTTTATCGTGATTGGACTATTGTTGATTTTAGGCATTCCTTATGAACAGTATATGAATAGCGTCGATAGCACCTTTAATCATTTACTTGGCTATGTCACTGTTGCCTTAGCAATTCCTTTGGCAGCAATGCGTTATGATGATTTACCGATTAAATCCATGCTTGGAATTTTAGGCTTTGCAAGTATTAGTGCTGTAGCCCTCCCAATGGGACTGGCTTACTTATTACATATGTCTGAGCCAACGATCATGGCATTTGCAACACGCGCAGTAACCACTCCTATCGCACTGAATATTGCCACTTTATTACATGCTCCGTTAATGATGGTGACCCTGATCGTGATTTTATCTGGTGTTATTGGCGCAGCATTTTCACCTTGGATCTTGAAACACATTAATGATGAACGTGCTTCTGGTTTAGCTTTAGGATTAGCAGCGCATGCCATCGGCACTGCTCAAGCATGGCAACGAGGTCCAGTAACTGGGAGATATGCAGCATTCGGTATGGCTGTTAATGGGGTGTTTACAGCCATCTGGCTACCAACCTTTATTCTATCTTTATCATAATTTTTGTCACAAATCTCATATTAATGTTGAACTAGTTATTACAAATCACCCATAATAGAACACTTGAACATTAAATGGATTTTTGGTCATGGGGAAAAAATTAATAAGTGCTTTGTTTTTATCGACAGTCAGCAGTTTTGCTTTTGCAATTGATATTACAGGTATGTGGCAGAGTATTGATGACAAAACGGGTGCACCCAAAGCTTTAGTCGAAATTCGCCAAGAATCGAACGGAACTTATACAGGTAAAATTGTAAAACTGACACCTCGTATAGGCTATACACCAAAGGAAATATGTGTAGACTGCCCACCACCTTATACCAATAAGCCTATTGTAGGCTTAGATGTAGTTACAGGATTAAAATATAGTCAAGGCTTAAACTATACCAATGGTCGTATTCTTGATCCGAATACAGGCAAAATTTATAGTATGAGAGCTAAACTGAATGCCAACGGCAAGCGCTTACACTTACGTGGTTATTTAGGTGTTTCTGCGTTAGGTCGCAATCAGATTTGGATTCGTGCAGATTAAAATCGACCTCGTCCCGAAACAGAAAAGCCCTATTTTCAAATAGGGCTTTTCTTATGAGGGGAAATGACTAAATTAACGTCCTTGTAACTTGGCATAGTCTAGAAGCACATTGGCAGCTTCGGCCACAAAAGTCTCCTCTTCTGGCAATGCTGGGCGTTGATGCGCTTTCATCTTGGCACGCGATTCAACTAGCGCATCAATTGACGCTTGATAGCTTTCCCAATTTGCATACGGCTTTTGACCTGTTGCTAAACGACGTTGGTTTTCTGCATTTAATGTTTGTTGCTCTAAATCAATTAACTCTGCACGACGTTGATTGATATCCAAAACAACTTTCTTCTGAGCAGAGGTTTTCTGAGCGATCGCTTTACGTGTTTCTAAGTATTTGAACTGAGAATCTGCTGCAACACGTTGAGCAGAAAATTCAGATAACTTCGTTACATAAGGTTGTACTGAACCTTCACGTTTAAACGGTGCGGTTGGAATCGTATCCCATTTCAAAGCATTCTTCGCTTTACGCTCACCAAATTCTTCATTGTAAATATCAACCAGCTTAATGTCTGGAATCACCCCTTTATTTTGGGTACTTCCACCAGTAACACGATAAAATTTACGCTGTGTCAGGGTCGCTTGACCATAAGCCAATGAATCTAACTGAACCTGAGCCGTGCCTTTTCCTGTCGTCGTGCTACCAATCACGATGCCACGCTCATAATCTTGAATCGCCGCAGAATAAATCTCGCTCGCAGACGCAGAAGCCAAGTTGACGAGAACAGCTAACGGACCTGCATAAGCTTGTACGCCACCATCAGTGTCTTCAAATACATTGACATTGCCATTGCCATCACGGATCTGCACCACAGGACCAGATTTAATCACTTGGCCCAACATACGGGCAACTTCTTCTAAAGAACCACCTGGATCGTTTCGTAGATCAATTAAGATCCCTTCAACTTTCTTCGCTTTCAGTTCTTCTAAGGCTTTGGCAGTATCAACAGAAACCGAACGGTATTCTGTACCCGCACGACGTGAACGGTAATCAAAATAAAATGATGGAATCTCAATAACACCAAAGAGATGCTTTTTGCCATCGCGGGTGATTTCAACCGTACGTGAACGAACACCTGCATCTTCTTCTTGAATAATATCGCGAACTAAAGTGACATTACGTGCCTGACTCATTGCTGCGCCTGTGCCTAACAAGCGCACCACAACTTTGGTTCCACGTTTACCACGAATTAATCCTACAATTTCTGAACTCGGCCAACCAATCACATCCAGCATTTTCTCGCCATCTTGAGCAACCCCAATAATGCGATCTCCTGATTTCACTTGACCTGATTTACTTGCTGGACCACCTTCGACGATCGTTTCAATTCGTGTGTAATCTTCATTGCCACGCTCAGGACGAATCGAAACACCGATCCCTTCTAAACGCAAAGTGGTTTGACGATTCAACTCCATCGCATCAATCGGTGGATAATAATTGCTGTGCGGATCATAGGTCGCCAACATCGCATTCAATGTCTTTTCTAGCACATCATCACTTTTCACACGCCCCATTCGCTCTAACTGACGTGTATAGCGTTTAGTTAGGGTTTGAACAGGTGTTAAATCTTCTGGTCCAGTCAAATCTTGACCATTTGCAAGTGATGGATTCTCTTTTAATGCTTTTTGTTTGGCTTGCTCTTCTTCTTTGCTGATCGTTAAATTAATCAGTTGTGAAACCAGCATCTTTTGCCAGTGGGCTTGTTGTTCAGCTTTGGTATTAAAATAAGGTACTTTTTCACGATCGATATCCAAATACACATCTTTCTGCTGCAAGTTTTGCGGCTTTTTCAATTCAGCCAACATAAACTCATAGAACTCTCTTAGTCGCTCTCGATATTGCGCATGAATCGCAAAAGGACCCGTGAGGTTTCCAGCTTTAAGTGATCCACCAAAATTTGAACCATATTTATTCTTATAATCTTCAACTTCACTGCTTAAAAATAATGAATGATCTGGATCAAGACTATCAAGATACATATCTAAAATACGTTTTGAAGTCGTCGCATCTAAACGCATATTAAGATAATGCTGACGATCAACCAGTGTTGCTAACTGACGCGCGACCAATGCTTGTTCTTGTGATGGCTTGATCACCGTTGAAACGGCAGACGCTTCTGTCGCCGCAATAGCCTCATTCATGGTATGAGAGAAAAATAAACCACCAGTCGCAATTGCAACTGCACACGCTATCATTTGAAGTTTCATAAAATTTTGGTGCTTCCTTGGATATGGCAATTATTACACGCTGACCATATCAATATGAACATATTTCATTCAGTATTTATCAGCCTGTAAACTCGTCGGTTGTTATAAATAACGTCTCAACGAGTATTTATCATCAATATCATGTAGTTTTATCATATTCTGTACTGACAAAATGTAGCAAATCATTGCACAATTTAGCTATCGTTTTTTTCATCAAAATTCAAACGGAATCCATATGATCGGCGCGTTGATGCTAGATATAGCTAGCACAGAACTTACTCAAGAAGATATTGAACTCTTACAAGCGCCACAAGTCGGTGGCATGATTTTATTTGGACGTAACATTGAATCCCCTCAGCAAGTTCGTGCTTTAACCGATCATATGCGTCAAGTCCGCCCTGACATTCTGATTGCAGTCGATCAGGAAGGTGGTCGCGTACAACGCTTAAGACAAGGGTTTACTTTACTACCTGCAATGGGTCGACTCGGTGAACATTATATCCACAATCCTCAACAGACGATTGAACTGGCAGAACAATGCGGCTGGCTCATGGCGATTGAAGTACTTGCGGTAGGTATTGATTTTAGTTTTGCGCCTGTTTTAGACCTGAATGATGTCAGTGATGTGATCGGTGATCGTGGTTTTGCTAAAAACATGCAAGATATCGTACCACTTGCAGATGCCTTTATGCGCGGCATGAAAAAAGCAGGCATGGCAACCACAGGTAAACACTTTCCTGGACATGGTTCAGTCAAAGCAGATTCGCATGTCGCAGCAGCAATTGATAGCCGTTCATATCAAGAAATCTATGATAAAGACATGCAAAGCTTTATTCAGTTGATGCCACAACTTGATGCGCTGATGCCAGCCCATGTGATTTATGATCAAGTTGATCCAAACCCAGCAGGCTTCTCACCATTTTGGTTGCAAAATGTTTTACGCCAACAACTTAAATATGATGGCGTTCTCTTCTCAGATGATTTAAGTATGCAAGCGGCGTGTGTAGCGGGTGGTGCTGATGCGCGTATCCAAGCAGCATTAAACGCTGGCTGTGATATGGGGTTAGTCTGCAATGATCGCGCTGCTGCTTGTACCGCATTAGACGGGATCCAAGCACTTGCTTTGCCAAATCAACAGCGTTTGGAACGTATGCGTGGTAAAATCCCAAATATTCAGGTGGGTACAACACTGACATTAGATGAAAACTGGCAAACCGTCAGAAAAGCCATTGAAGAATTTAAGAATTCGTTTTAACTTTACTAAGATTTTTTAATCTTTTTATGAACATAATTGAATCTTGCCGAGTGCTCATCTGATTGAAGGATTTTGCCTTCGGCTCGACTTACTTTTCAGGGGTGAAAAGTAAGCAAAAATTTTCGCAGCTTTAGTCGCTGCTCATAGGCTGGGGATACATCCTGAGCAATTTCAAAGCAACGCTTTGAAAGCAGCGCAAGACCAGCCCAACGGCGGCATCCATGCCGCCCACGATGCTAAATAACAAACCTAAAATCGGATTTTGTGGAAAAATCTCAATTTTAAAAAGAGATTAATTTTATATACCCAAATTAGGAAAAATAGAGTCTAGGACAGATGACACAACAACTTTCGAAACATCGCCACATTTCATTTACAGCGCACTATACGGGGTATATTTGGTATCAAATGGGGATTTCACACCCTGCACTTGCAACCGCAAAGGGAAAAACGCTTGCGGCATTAGTCCATCCAATTGAAAGTTGGGCGGAAAAATATGTCGGCGGCAGCATGCGAACCACCTTAAAACAACGGCACACCATGCTCGATACACATTTAAAAGCATTAATCGAACAGCACCCACATTTACAAGTGCTCGAAATTGCGTGTGGCTTATCCCCTCGTGGTTGGTGGTTTAGACAACACTATCCAGATATCACCTTTCGCGAACTCGATTTACCTGACATGGCCGCAACAAAACAAGCTGCGCTACAACAGATTGAAACACATGCAGATGAAGTACTTTCTGTGGATTTATTCACGGATGCTTTTGCAACGGCTTTTGAAACATTTGATCCGAATCGCCCCTTGGTCATTATCAGCGAAGGATTGATTAACTATTTTGATAAACCCTTATTACAACAGCTCATCAAGTCAATCGCTATCTATGGCAATCGCTTTAAAGAATTACATTACTTAACTGATATTTATCCAGAACCAACTCAAAACAAACTTGCCACCATTATTTGGAATAGCAGCCGCTTACTAAAATGGATGTCACGCAGTGCCTTTAGTTTTCATTTCAAAACGCCAGTAGAAGTTGAACAGTTTTTTAATGAAGCAGGCTTTAAACAGGTGCAAGTGCTGCAACCCAAACAGTTTTTTGAGCAAGTAAAATTAGAAAACAATGACCAGCATTTGGGTGATCTGGTTTGGATGATTCAAGCAAGTAATAAATAGCCCCAATAAAAAAGAGGAGTGACTATTATTTAGTCACTCCTCTTTTTTTAAATCTGTTCATAATGGTTAAATCAAACGAGTTTTTGACGCTCAATAAAACGAGTTAAACGTTCAGCAACGTCAAAACTACCGTGTTTAAACAAGATACGTAGACCTTGTTCAGTTATATCAAAAATTAAGCATTCAATTTTAAACTCACCTTCCTTATCAGCCAAATGCAAGGCTAAGTCACGTGGATGCTGACGAATAAAATCAAGTTGATCCAAGTCATCGACTTTCAAATACACACCAAAGAAAGTGATATCTACAATTTTAACAGCAGCTTCAGTATCTAAATGACGATGTGTCAATTTTGAATCTGGTTGTAAAACAGCAATTCGCTCTTCACCACGACGCTCAATCTGTTCCATTTGTTCACGCGTCATCGAAATAATGCCATCAAGATTATCGATGGACTCACCTTTCAAAAATGAGGTAAACAAATTCATGGTTTCTTTACGGCGTTGCAACTGCGGTACGTGATCTGCATTGGCAATCAAAGCAAACTGCATATCTTGGCACTGCAAAGCAAAATCTGCATTTTCATGTGGCAAAGTAAAGCTATCGTACTGTCCTGCTGCAACCAATGTTTTGCATTGTGGTACAGGTACATTACTTAAGCGTAATAAACGATTACAGTTAATTTCATAACGTTCACGCTCAGTGCTACTAAAATCAGCCATTTGTCTAAAGAACAGACGCTTTGCTGTCGGCGACATTCGGGTTTTATCAAGCTTAGCATGATTGACTAAATACAAAATCACAGCTTGACCAAATTCTTCCATGCGATCTTCACGCATTAAATGCAATGATTCTTCAAGCAACATACGCCAGCTTTTACGTGTCTTTTGCATCACGCCCATCAACACCATATGATCCATGAGCTCTGGGCGCTGATCAGCAAATGAAGATGCGATAACAGACCCTAATGACATCCCCATCATTGAAACTTTATCAATTCCAACGATATCGAGCCATTGCCCAAGCATTTTAGACAAATCTGGTAATTCTAGTATTGAAGCTGACGCACCTGTATCGACATTACGAATTTGTTGATTTGAGCCCATTGAAGGTAAGTCAATCAAGATAACAGGACCACTCTCGAAGAGTTGTTCAACACAATACTTATAAGAGTTAAAGTTTTGAAATGCGCCCCCGACAATTACAATCGGCGTGTTGTGGATCGTTTTAGGATCTGCAATTGCCATATATTCAATTTTCCAACCATCAATCCACGTTGTACGCGCTGGTTGTTTAAAACTGTTTTTATTGTAGATGTCAAAAAAACCAAAGCCTGTGAAGCTATGATTTAAATCCGAGTCCATTTGGATAATGGAATTCATGTCCTTCCTCCATCCTTGTTTATTTTTCTGTTGCAAGCATGTCATTTTTAGCGACCCTGACCTGCAAGTTAACAAATTTATAAAATTTGTATTACATTTATCCTATACTTTTTCATTCTATACAAATGCATGTTTTATACGCAATCATTTCCTTAACCACTTATCTTGTTTAGACCAATAATCTTTTGCAAAATATGTATTCACATCCCGATATTCGGTATATTTATCGCATAAAAATAAAAAAAATTGCGCCAATTAACAATTTGTAATTTTTTTGAATTGTCAGTTCCGCCTATTCATTGTTCGGCATTTGACTGTTACTATCTTTATAAATACATGCAATCATCAAAATGCTATGCAAGACTCTATTCAAAACTATATGCAACAGGTAGGTACTCAGGCGCGCCAAGCGTCAAGTATTTTAATGAGTGCATCAACTCATTTGAAAAATCATGCTTTGTCTGCAATTTATACCGCTTTAGAAAACAATCAAGCGCAAATTTTGGCAGCCAATCAAATTGATATGAATAACGGACGTCAACGCCAATTAGACAACGCGTTGCTTGATCGTTTAGAGCTGACCCCTACGCGTTTTAAAGGAATGCTACAAGGCTTAAAAGATGTAATCGGCCTCATTGACCCGATTGGAGAGATTACAGATCTCGCCTACCGTCCATCTGGTATTCAGTTGGGTAAAATGCGTGTTCCGCTTGGTGTCGTTGGGATGATTTATGAATCAAGGCCCAATGTAACCCTTGAAGCTGCATCATTGGCATTAAAATCTGGCAATGCCATCATTTTACGTGGTGGATCAGAAGCATTGGAATCAAACAAAGCTATTGCTCTTGCAATCCAACATGGCCTACAAATATCAGGTTTGCCTGAACACGCCGTTCAAGTCATTGATACCCCTGATCGCGCAGCAGTCGGTCATTTAATCACGATGACTGAATTTGTCGATGTGATTATACCGCGTGGTGGAAAAAGCCTCATCGAACGTATCAGTCAAGAAGCGCGTATTCCTGTGATTAAACATTTAGATGGTAACTGCCATGTTTTTGTTGAAGCTCAAGCCGATCTACAAAAAGCTTTGCCTATCGCACTGAATGCCAAAACGCATCGCTACGGTGTTTGTAATGCCATGGAAACGTTATTGGTAGATGAAGCAATCGCTGAGGAGTTTTTACCCCGTATTGCAGAACTCTATGCTGAGAAGCAAGTTGAACTGCGTGGATGCCCTGAAACACAACGCATTTTGGGTATATCAGTTAAAACAGCGACTGAGGAAGATTGGTATACAGAATACTTAGGTCCAATCCTTGCAATTAAAGTTGTAACAGGAATGAATGAGGCGATTGAGCATATCAATAAGTACGGCTCTCATCATACCGATGCGATTATTACGGAAAACTTTAGTCTGGCACGTGAGTTCTTGGCGCGAGTTGATTCAAGCTCTGTAATGATCAATGCTTCAACGCGTTTTGCTGATGGTTTTGAATATGGTTTAGGCGCAGAAATTGGTATTTCTACCGATAAGATTCATGCGCGTGGTCCAGTTGGTTTAGAAGGCTTAACTTCTCAGAAATGGATCGTTTTTGGAGATGGTCAAATCCGCCAATAACCTAAACCATCTCATTTAAACTCCGACACGATAAAGCGCATTAAATTGATCTTTATCGTGTTTTTATATATTTTCATACAAAAATACGGCGAAAACCAACAGATTAATCAAAAGAACATGTTATTTACAAACTATACTAAATAGATTGATTTATAAAACAGTTGTATAGGCTAAAGTCTATTTTGCCAATGCAACACCACATGCTAAAACATAGCGCTTGTTACTGCTTATTAAATGCAGTCAAACCAAGCTCTCATCATAAAATTAGAACTTGTTAGGTGGTCAAACGTGGCGATATCTGTACTGGTAATAAACTGTGGTTCATCATCTATTAAATATGCGCTTATCTCAGAACGTCGTGAAGATCGTATTTATGGTCTAGCAGAAAACTTAGGCGCAGCCGATGCTCGGATTAAAGGTATCACGCTTGGTGGTGAAGCACTTGAACTCTCGATTCCGTATGCAGATCATGCCAAAGCTTTAGAAACCCTGCTCGCACGTTTATCTAATTACAATCCTCAGGCCATTGGGCATCGTGTGGTACATGGTGGCAATATGACCCATGCTGAGCAATTAACTCAACAAACGATTGATCGCATTCGTGATGCGATTCCACTTGCACCTTTGCACAACCCCGCAAATTTGATTGGGATTGAGGCAACCATGGCGTTATTTCCACAACTCCCTCAAGTGGCTGTCTTTGATACAGCATTCCATCAAACCATGCCTGAACGCGCCTATCGCTATGCCTTACCACAATTTTTATATGATCAGCACCAAGTCCGTCGTTATGGCTTCCATGGTACCAGCCATGCTTATGTGACAGAACGTGCCAGTGAGCTAGCTGGTCAGAAAAATCACGGCGGTTGGCTCAGTGCCCACTTAGGCAATGGTAGCTCAACTTGTGCGGTTTGGAATGGACAGAGCCTTGATACCTCGATGGGCATGACCCCACTTGAAGGGGTGGTCATGGGTACACGGAGTGGTGATGTTGATCCAAGCTTACCTTTATTTTTATCCAATAATTTAGGCTGGGATATTCAAAAAATTGACAGCATGCTCAATAAAGACAGTGGCTTACTCGGTTTGTCAGGGCTCTCCAATGACATGCGTACGTTGGTTGAAGCATCTGAAAATGGACATGAAGGTGCAACACTCGCGATCGAAGTCTTCTGCTACCGACTCGCAAAATCTTTATCGGCATTGAGTTGTGCCCTTCCTCGCTTAGATGGTTTAATCTTTACGGGTGGGATTGGTGAAAATTCTACCGATGTGCGTGAAAAAACCTTGGCATATTTACCCCATTTCGGTTTGCAGTTTAGTCAAGAGAAAAACAATACTTTAGCCCGTGGCACTGAAGGCCGGATCGACATGGGTACAGGTCCACAAATTTGGGTGATCCCGACAGATGAAGAAGGTCGGATTGCCAAAGAAACACGCCAAGTCCTTGAACAAGGTTCTGAATTCCTAAACTCTAAATAAAAAATAAGGTCATTATGAATACGATTTTACTCATTCCCACAGGTGAAGGTGTTGGTTTAACCTCTGCTTGTTTAGGTATGGTTTATGCACTGGACTGTAAAGGAATCAATGCTGGTTTCTTGAAACCTTTTTCTCAAATTGCAGATATAACCGTTGATCGTACCACTACTTTATATCGGCACTTATTTCAACATCACGCTGTAGAGCCGATAACCTATGATCGTTTAACCCAACTCATCGCACTGGGTGAAACCGATGAGTTGTTGGAAGAAGCCGTGGCATTACATCGCCAAATTGCGGCGGATCATGATGTTATTATTGTGGAAGGCCTTGTTCCCAATGGACAAGATCATTTTGTAATCGAGGTCAATGCCGCTCTCGCGCAAGCACTAGATGCTCAAGTGGTCTTGGTCAGTACCGCAGATTTAGCTGATCCACGCAAAACGGCAGAAAGAATAGATGCCCACTTACGTCAATTCGGTGGTGCAGCATCCACACGAACCACTGGCGTGTTATTCATGCGAACAAAGGGACTGCCTGAGGATACCGCTGCAATCCCTGTCACGCTTGATCCAAGTTTACGCTTAGATCAAAAAATAGCTGACTTTTCCTTAGAGCTTCAACACTACAATCGTTTTATCGGCACAGAAGCATTGCCGATTATTGGTTTAGTTCCTTTTAGTAATATTCTCAGCGTGCCACGAAGTTTAGACATTGCTGAAATCGTCAATGGTACATGGTTACATCAAGGTGATGCCAAACATCGCCGCATACTGCATACCAGTTTAATTGCATCCAATATTGAATCTGAATTACACAAATTTGTTGCAGGCGAGCTTATTATTAGCGCCTCTCAACGTACCGATACTTTGCTTGCTGCAAGCCTGGCTAGTAGTAACGGCACTCCATTGGCGGGTTTAGTACTCACCGAGAAATCCCCACCCTCAGAAAATGTATTAGAATTCTGTCAAAGTGCGATTAAACAAGGTTTACCAGTTTTACATACTCCACTTACGACATTAGAGGCACTAAAAAAGCTCAGTCGTTTTGGTAATGAAATTCCAATTGATGATACCGAACGAGCGGAACAAGTCACCCGATTTGTTTCCAGTCATATTGATAGCCAGTGGCTTGATCAACATACGCAAAATAATTTACATCCACGCCTATCTCCTTCCGCATTCCGTTATGAGTTAGTGCAAAAATCAATTGCAGCCAAAAAACGTATTGTGTTACCTGAAGGCGATGAGCCTCGCACCGTCCAAGCAGCTGCCATTTGTCAGGCACGTGGCATTGCACAGTGTGTGTTATTGGCTAAACCAGAATCGGTGGCAGAAGTTGCGAAAGCACGCGGAATTCAAATTCCAGAAGATTTGCAAATCATCGATCCTGATAGCATTCGAGAGCAATATATCGAACCGATGGTCGAACTGCGTAAAGGCAAATTGGATGCACTTCAAGCCATCGCCCAACTCCAAGACACGGTTGTACTCGGCACGATGATGTTGGCATTGGATGAAGTGGATGGTTTGGTATCAGGTGCGATTCATACCACGGCGAATACGGTTCGCCCTGCATTTCAACTCATTAAAGCAGCACCGAACTACTCATTGGTATCTTCCATCTTCTTTATGCTGTTACCAGATGAAGTCTTTGTTTATGGTGATTGCGCGATTAATCCCGATCCCACGGCAGAACAACTGGCTGAAATTGCGATTCAATCTGCTGACTCTGCCAAAGCGTTTGGGATTGATCCAAGAATTGCCATGATCAGTTACTCAACAGGAACCTCTGGCACGGGGGCTGATGTAGACAAAGTTCGTCAAGCCACTGAAATAGCGCAACAACGTCGACCAGACTTACTGATTGATGGACCACTACAATATGATGCGGCTTCGGTTGAAAGTGTTGGACGTCAAAAAGCACCTGATTCACAAGTGGCGGGGCGTGCCAATGTGTTTATTTTCCCTGATTTAAATACTGGGAATACCACGTATAAAGCGGTACAACGTGCTGCCAATGTGGTCAGTGTCGGTCCAATGTTGCAAGGCTTGAATAAACCAGTCAATGACTTATCTCGTGGTGCATTAGTTGATGATATTGTGTTTACCATTGCGTTAACGGCGATCCAAGCAGAATAACACCACCAAATCCAAATTACCGCTTTGATTAAAACAGCTATTTATCTCAATAAATAGCTGTTTTTCTTTAGATAAAGCGTGCCAACCAAACCGTATGCCCTGCACACTCAGGATCTTCCGCCACCATCCTGATTACTTCAAATCCATGTTGCTTTAATAAAAGACGATATTCATCTGCCGATAAACTGGCATGGTACAACGGCTCACCAAACATCTCGCCGATTGCCTCACCATGTGCAGGTCCACTGGTAAACATTAAAACTGTTCCGGTTCTGGCATGATGCGCAAAAGATGCAAACATTTTTCTTTGATCATTGTGCGTGAGATGAAAAAAACTATCCCAAGCAAAAATCCCTTGAAATTTCTGATCAGCGTAAAAATGACGAAAATCTTGCTGTATCCATCTCTGCTCAGGAAAATTTGATTGTGCCATTTCGATCATTACATCTGAGGCATCTACGCCTGTGATCTGATGCCCATGTTCAATCAAATATGCCGCGATGGGTTTGGCTGAGCCGCAACCCAAATCCAAAAGCTGGGAATGTGATGGGATCAAAGCAAGAAATTGATCTAACCATGTTTTTTCATATAAATGGTTGCCTCGACGCTCCGTCCAAGCACGGCCATGTTTTTTATAAATATCAATAATATTTTTTGCCAAATCTGCTTGCATTCCTGTACTCCTGTTCAGTCTGGGCTAAGCCTGTTTTGACCGGGTCAGCACGTTTGGCTGTGGGCTTTTAATAAAGAAAATCGCATTGCCACATAGAATCAAAATCACACCTATCATGGCATTGATATGCCATTGATAACCTTCCCATATCGTTGAAATGACCAAAGCCACCAAAGGAAATAGCAATGTACTATATGCTGCCTTTCCTGCACCAATACGTCCAATCAAATAAAAGTAAGCCGTAAATCCAATCACAGAACCAAACACTGCTAAATAGAGTAAAGCTGTGATTGCGCTCAATTGCATACTTGGGAAGAAGTTATCTTGCTTAAAGCCCGAAATCAATGCCATTAATATCGCACCATAAAGCATGCCATAAGCATTAGTGGTGAAGATATCCAAACCCTGCTTTTGATGTCGAGTACTGATCATATTCCCCAGAGAGAAACCATAAGTGCCTAATACACACAACCCAATCCCAATCAGAGTATTACGATTTAAGTCAGCTCCGATCACATCATGCCAAAATAGAGCAATGATGCCGAGCAAGCCCAACAAAGCAGCGGGATAAAAACGTGCTGAAACCTGTTGAGCAAAGAACAGTTTGGCGTTGATGACATTAAAGATCATCGCCATAGAAAAAATAACAGCTTCTAAACCACTGCTAATATATTGAACCGCGTAATAAAAACAAACGAAATTCAAGCCAAAAACGCATAAGCCTTGTAGTAAACAGAACAAGTGATCTGTACGATTTAGCTTTTGCAGTTTTCTACTCAAGATGACAAAAACAAATAATATCATCGCAGAAATAAAGAAACGCCAAAACACGGCAACATTGGCTGCGATGCCACTTTGCTGTTGCAAGCTAATCGCAATCCATGTTGTGCCCCAGATCATCACAACCGAAGCATATAACAGCGCATTCATATTTTCTAAACCCAAAATCATTTGCACTATTTTGCTTTGTCTTAGATCACGATAGCTTGCATCATCTTGCGTTCACTATCACCAACTTGCGGTTTTCTATTTCTTCTGTTGCATCGATAACAATTATGTATTAAAAATCGCTACACTAGTCACATATCTAAAGCTTTGAGTAGAAGATGAAATATCAGATTCTAGATCAATTACAACAATATAAAGCCCAATTACTCGACTCGGTAGAGTTGGGTTCAGGCATGCAATTGGCAATGTGGCAAAACAACCAAGATCGTGTCAATGTCTGTAGTAACCATCACACTTTAAGTATGTATATTCAAGGCGGCTATCAGAGTTATCAGAAGACTGCTCAAGGTTGGCACAATGGCGGCGGGCCAGATCGTATGTGCCTCATGCCACAAGATTTTGACTCAACATGGGATCTGCGTGATTCACTCACGTTTGTGCATCTTTATTATACTCAACAGCATTTACAACGTGTGGCGGAACAAGTCTGGGATCGAGAGCCAAGTCAAATCACGCTCAACCCACAAATCTTTGTATCTGACCCACATATCTCGATGATTTACCGACATTTCCTACTTAACGGGGCATGGGGTAATCACGAAAACCATTTACAAATGAGCACCGCAACCACGCTATTACTCAACCATCTCATTAAAAATTATAGCCACACACAATGGCAAGTACCTGTGGTAAAAGGAGGCCTATCACCTTATGTGCTAAAGCAACTTTTAGAATGGATCGATCAGCATTTATATCTCAGCCTCACACTGTCTGATTTGGCGCAACAAACGCAACTCAGTGAATATCATTTTGCACATATGTTTAAACAATCCATGCAGATGCCACCACATCAATATGTGATGCAACGTCGCCTAGAACTGGCGCATCAAGCCCTACAGACCACCCGCTTAAATCTCACCGAAATTTCTGCGCAATATGGCTTTAGTTCAAGTAGTCATTTTAGTAATCGCTTTAAAAAGTATTTCGGCTACTCTCCCTCTCAATTGAGAATGAAATAAGGTCAATTTATATTGCCAATAAACGACGTTCATGATGATTGAGCCGCTTTGCGTTTCCCCATCGGGAAGAACATAAGAGATTTAGCAAGAAACCGAAACTCACATCTTTCAACCATTAGCCAAATACATGCTAAAACTCCCACAATGCAGACTTTTTGTCATATAATTTAGCCCGCCAGCTAATCGCCCGCTCAAGAGAATTTTGATATGACAACGATCATCAAACAAGATGACTTGATTACATCAATCAAGGATGCCCTGCAGTTTATTTCTTACTATCACCCACAAGACTTCATCCAAGCGATGAGCCGTGCTTATGATCGTGAAGAAAACCAAGCTGCAAAAGATGCAATTGCCCAGATCCTCATCAACTCACGTATGTGTGCTGAAGGCCATCGACCAATCTGTCAAGATACAGGGATTGTCAATGTTTTCCTTGAAGTGGGTTTAGACGTTAAATTTGATTTAAGCATGAGCTTAGATGATGCAATCAACGAAGGTGTTCGCCAAGGTTACTTAGAGAACTCAAACGTCCTCCGTGCTTCTGTTTTGGCTGATCCAGCTTTTGGTCGTAAGAATACTAAAGACAACACCCCTGCCGTGATCCACTACAAACTCGTACCGGGTAACAAAGTGGATATTACCGTTGCAGCGAAAGGTGGCGGTT
Source organism: Acinetobacter sp. 2JN-4 (assembly GCF_003687745.1). Classification (NCBI taxonomy): domain Bacteria; kingdom Pseudomonadati; phylum Pseudomonadota; class Gammaproteobacteria; order Moraxellales; family Moraxellaceae; genus Acinetobacter; species Acinetobacter sp. 2JN-4. The sequence goes on from NZ_RDNY01000002.1 coordinate 24,142, forward strand.
CAGAAAATAAATCTAAACTTGCCATGCTCAACCCATCTGATTCAATCGTAGACTGGGTACTTAAAACTGTTCCAACCATGGGTGCAGGCTGGTGTCCACCGGGTATGCTCGGTATCGGTATTGGTGGTACTGCTGAAAAAGCCATGATGCTTGCAAAAGAAGCGCTCATGGAAGAAATCAACATGGACGAATTACTTCGTCGTGGTCCACAAAACAAGATGGAAGAACTCCGTATCGAGATCTTCGAGAAAGTGAATGCACTTGGTATTGGTGCACAAGGTCTTGGTGGTTTGACCACAGTTCTTGATATTAAAATCAAAGACTATCCATGCCACGCTGCGGGTAAGCCAGTCGGTATGATTCCGAACTGTGCGGCAACACGTCACGCGCACTTCCAACTTGATGGTACTGGTGTTGCACATATCCAAGCACCAAAACTTGAAGACTATCCTGCTGTTACTTGGGATTCTTCAAAATCAACACGTGTGAATCTGGATACCATTACCCAAGAAGAAATGAATGCTTGGAAGCCGGGCGATACTTTATTGTTAAACGGTACGATCTATACGGGTCGTGATGCTGCACACAAGCGCATGGTTGACATGTTGAACAATGGTGAAGAACTACCTGTTGATTTAAAAGGTAAATTTATTTACTACGTGGGTCCAGTCGATCCAGTGGGTGATGAAGTGGTTGGTCCTGCTGGCCCGACAACTGCAACCCGTATGGACAAGTTTACCCGTCAAGTGCTAGAAGCAACTGGCTTATTCGGTATGATCGGAAAAGCGGACCGTGGTCCGGCTGCGATTGAAGCGATCAAAGACAATCAAGCAACCTACTTGATGGCCGTTGGTGGTGCAGCATATCTCGTATCGAAAGCAGTACGCGAAGCTGAAGTGGTTGCATTTGCTGACTTAGGTATGGAAGCGATCTATAAGTTTGTGGTTGAAGATATGCCTGTTTCTGTCGCGGTTGATGTGAATGGTACATCGATCCATGCGACAGCACCAAAAATCTGGCAAGCAAAAATTGGAAAAATTCCAGTGGTTGATGCAGCACAAGCTTAAACTCTCGCGTATAAACAAAATATAAGTGCTATTCACTTTTAAGGCATTGAGGCTAGCCTCAATGCCTTTTTAAATGTTTGATATTTGAAAATACGACAAAAACTCTATTACACTGCTTAAACATCAAAAAAGGAGAACTCTCAATATTATGCTTTATCAAAGATTTTTACTTTTATCTTCACTTGCTATTTGCTCTAGCAGCTATGCTCATACTGAACCTGACTTACAGCAACAAATAAATAGCCTAAAACAACAACTTGCTGCACTCGAAACCAAACTACACCAACAACAAACCAAAGCATTAGACGAACAAGCTGAGACCACTCGCACTGAAGCAAAAAAAAGTAAAGTCGATGTTGGCGGTGCAGTTCGTGCCAATTTAGGCATTAACTCATACGAAAAAGGTAACAAAGACCGTCATGGCGATTTTGACTTCGATATGATCGCACTCAAATTTAATGGCAATGTCGATGACATTCTACTCGGTGCAGAACTGCGTTTTTATGACTACATGACAACCGTCAAATATGCTTGGCTAGGTTATGAGTTCATACCTAATTGGGAAATTAAAGCCGGGATTACACCTGTTCGCTTTGGTAATCAACCCTATAATTCTCATAGCTACTATTTCAGTCCAAACTACTATATTGGTTTAGAAGATGACTTTGACCTTGGGATCCTCGTTTCACGCCAAATGAAAGATAATTGGCGACTCGATTTAGGTTTTTATAAAAATGATGAATTAGGGGGCGTTGACGGTTATGTCGATGATCGTAGTAAACGCTACTCATATGATGTTGTTGGCGTACGAGCTAACGATGAAGATATTTATGCTGAACCAACGCAAAAAATCGGTGAATACAATACGCTTTCAGGTCGCGTAGGTTATCAATTTGATCTCGGTGGGATCTCCAGTGAAATCGGAACATCTGCACTTTATGGTGGACTGCATGACAACCAAAAACGCGTCGGAAACTACCATGCATGGGCAGTTCATCTCAATAGTAATTATCAACGCTGGAACGTTCAATTACAGCACAGTCAATATGACTACAATGTCAACAACAATGCGGATCGTATGATTGTTGGCGCATATGGCTTCTATGACTCCATTGCAGCACAAGCCAAATCCTTAAGTGCCAATGTTGCCTATACGCTGCCCGTTTCTTTGGGTCCGATTTCACAACTGCAATTTTATAATGATTACGGCATGATTTATGACAAATCTGATAATAGCCGTGACACCTTTATGAACACTACCGGTGTTGCTGTTTCTGCAGGGAATTTCTTTAGTTACGTTGATTTTGTCAATGCAAAAAATCAACCTTTTATTGGGGGAAGCGTTGCAGGCGATAGCTCTAAAACTGAACAACGCTTTAATATTAATCTAGGCTATTATTTCTAAGCCTTAAACTTTTGCAGAAGGCACAACCGAATTGTGCTTTTCTGCATAGATAATTATGAGAACATTACCAAGTCAAAGGATTCCATAACTTAAATGGTTTGACCAAATGTACCTCTGATTTTTCATCATATTTTTCAGGTTTAAGCTCTTGAGGCTTAGAACGGATCTTGCCAGATTCATCCTGTGCCACAAAATTATAGCTTGATGATTTTAAGCGTGTAAATGCAATTTCTTGACGAGCAACTTTTTCAGGCGTTGGCATAAATGGACCACTCGGCTCACTTCGAGAAATCTTATTTTCTTCATCATATTTAATGAAATAAGTTTGCTCAGCATCAACGCTAAAATCGATGTATTTCGGTTTTTGAAAATGTAATCCAACCAAAGGACGGCTCACGCTCAATCTGTAAGTGCCTGCGGGTAATTCTAGCCAATAATAATGATTGTGCAACAAACTTGGAATACGATGACCATTGATAAATAAGTTTGCAGCAGCGATTTCCTGACGATTCCATCGCGTATCTGGACGATAGAGATAGACCACCGCTGCTTGTTGATTTTGTGGCTTAATCGGTGAGAAATGTTGCCCTAACTTTTGATTAACCCAACCTCCGACAGTAAAACCACCGATGTGGTATTGATCAAATAAACCAGGTTCTTTTTCAGTATCAACAGGTGGTAGCGTTGCGGTCAGTGCTGTTGGATTCTGTTCAACTGCCTTTTGACTCTGACAGCCAGCCAATACCCCTGCACAACATAATGACAATATTAAATAACGCATGACATCCCTCAAGGCGTTTTCTTGGATTTATTTTTAACTACGCAACACTATGCGGTTTTTTCAATTTTTTAAGATTAACACCTCAATGCCCAATTGCAAATAAAAAAAGCATGAAAAGCTAAGCCTTTCATGCTTTTTTAGATAAACGATAGATCTTTGGCGTTACGCCGATTTAGAATCTATCACTTTTAAATCTTTCTTTTCACTGACTTCAGAATTCGTCACTTGCGGTAAACGCTCTGCTTTAAACGTCGGTTTAGCTGTACCATTGATCACAGCTTCATCCACAATCACAGTGCCCACATCTGTACGACTTGGCAAATCATACATGGTTTCAAGCAGTACATTTTCTAAAATAGAACGTAGACCACGCGCACCAGTATTACGCTCAAGTGCTTTTTTTGCCACAGCACGTAATGCAGATTCATCAAAGACCAAGTCCACATCTTCCATCGTAAACAGATGTTGATATTGACGAGTTAACGCATTTTTAGGTTCTGTCAGAATCTGCATAAGCGCTTCCTCATCCAGTTCCTCTAAAGTTGCGATCACAGGCAAACGACCAATAAACTCAGGAATCAACCCAAACTTCACAAGATCATTTGCTTCTACCTGACGGAATAATTCTGATACTTTCTTCCGATCATCTTTATTCTTCACATCAGCAGTGAAACCAATACCGCCCTTTTCTTGACGTTGTTGGACGATTTTTTCCAAACCTGAAAATGCGCCACCACAAATGAAAAGAATATTGGCAGTATCAATTTGAATAAATTCTTGTTGAGGATGCTTACGACCACCTTGTGGTGGGATAGAAGCAACAGTCCCTTCAATCATTTTCAATAATGCTTGCTGTACACCCTCACCCGATACATCACGAGTAATGGAAGGGTTTTCAGATTTGCGTGTAATCTTATCGATTTCATCAATGTAAATAATACCTTTCTGGGCTTTCTCTACATCATAATCTGCTTTTTGCAACAGCTTCTGCACGATATTCTCAACATCTTCACCGACATAGCCTGCTTCAGTGAGTGTGGTCGCATCTGCCATCGCAAAAGGAACATCAAGTAAACGAGCAAGTGTTTGCGCAAGTAAAGTTTTACCCGAACCTGTAGGTCCAATTAGCAAAATATTACTTTTCGCAATTTCAATTTCTTGATCTTTATGACCTGATTGACCCGCTTTCAAGCGTTTATAATGGTTATAAACTGCTACAGATAAGGTTTTCTTTGCAATATCTTGTCCAATAACATACTGATCTAAGGCAGCACGTATTTCATGTGGTTTAGGCAAGGCTTTGCTTGCCCAATCACCAGCTTCGACCTGTTGACTGGTTTGTACCAAATCCAAGCAGACATCCACACACTCATTACAAATATATGCGTCCTCACCTGCAATCAGTTTCCCGACTTCAGACTGCGTTTTACCGCAAAATGAACAATGTTTTTGTCCTTGAGGATGTTCGGACATATTTACTCCAATTCTTGAATCTTTAGAAAATTACGGGCGCTTACTTAAGACTTGGTCAACTAAACCATATTCTTTAGCTGCATTTGCAGTCATGAAATTATCACGATCTGTATCACGAGCAACAGTTTCATAGTCTTGACCACTATGCTCGGCCATTAGACGATTCAAACGTTCTTTAATAAAGAGTATTTCACGTGCGTGAATTTCAATATCTGAGGCTTGACCACGGAAACCACCTAATGGTTGATGGATCATCACACGCGCATTTTCAAGACAGTAACGCTTGCCTTTGGCACCTGCATTTAACAGGAATGCACCCATTGACGCAGCTTGGCCCATACAATAAGTCACTACATCAGGTTTAATAAACTGCATAGTGTCATAAATCGCCATCCCCGCAGTCACAGAACCGCCAGGGGAATTGATATATAGATGAATATCTTTTTCTGGGTTTTCAGCTTCTAAAAACAGCATTTGCGCAACGATTAAGTTGGCCATGTTGTCTTCCACTTCCCCGGTCAAGAAAATGACACGCTCGCGTAACAAGCGTGAAAAAATATCAAATGAACGCTCACCGCGAGATGACTGCTCAACGACTACTGGAACTAAAGCATTATCAATTGTTGGAACATACATACGTTTACTTATTCCTAAATTATTGTGACACGATCTATGCCAACAATATGAGGGATAATCAATGAAATTGCAAAAGGTTCAATCTGAAATATTCGATTATTTAGACTAAAATCTGGCAATTTTTTGACAAATTAACACTTTCATAACATAGACAAAGACCGATAAAAAAAGGCGCTTACGCGCCTTTCTTCTCAACTCTTGATAGATTAGCCACGGCGAGCTTGTTGCTCTTTCAATAAGTCTTCATAGCTTACCGCTACTTCATTTACTTTAGCAGCTGCTAAAATATGATCAACAACTTGGTCTTCTAAAACCACAGCTTCAATTTGAGCACGTTGCTGTTTGTCAGTTTTAAAGTATTCAACAACTTCTGTTGGATCTTCATAAGAAGAAGCCATGTCATCGATATAAGCTTCTACACGCGCTTGATCAACTTCAAGTTTCGCATCAGCCATTACTTTGCTAACCAACACACCGAGTTTAACTGATTTTTCAGCTTGTTCTTTGAATAGCTCATCAGGAAGCATGCTGCTATCAAATGATTGCGCACCTTGAGCACCAAACTGTTGGGTAAACTGTTGGATCATTTGTTGACGTTGACGGTCAATTTCTTGAGCAACCATTGAAGCTGGTACTTCAATTTCGTTTGCAGCAACAAGCGCATCAAATGCAGCTTGTTTAATTTGGTTACGAAGACCGTTACGAACTTCACGATCCATGTTCTTGCGAACATCAGCTTTTAACTTTTCTAAGCCTTCTTCTTCAGTCACACCAAAAATCTGTAAGAATTCAGCATCAATTTCAGGAAGCTTTGGTTTTTCAACTTGCTTCACTGTGATTTTGAATTGAGCAGCTTTACCAGCCAAGTTTTCAGCTTGGTAATCTTCAGGGAAAGTCACGTCAATAACTTTCTCTTCGCCTGCTTTCATGCCTACGATACCATCTTCAAAACCTGGGATCATACGACCTGAACCAAGTACCAGTTTAAAGTCTTCAGCCGTACCGCCTTCGAACTTCTCACCATCAACAGTACCTTCAAAGTCGAAAGTCACTTGCATGTCTTTCTTCGCCATACCTTTGGTTACAGCCCAAGTTTGACGTTGTTTTTGCAAGTTTTCGATCATGGTATCAACGTCTTTATCGTTGATTTCTGATGATTTACGCTCAATTTCCAAATCAGCAAAAGCTTTCACTTCAACTTCTGGATAAACTTCTACAGTTGCTTCGTAAACTAAAACATCATCTTTGTTTTCAACTTTTTCAATGTTCGGCATACCGACAGCATTGATTTTTTCTTGTTGAATTGCTTCAAAAACGGTGTCACGAATGATGTCATTCACAACTTCTTGATAAATGCCCGCGCCATATTCACGGCGCACTACATTTAAAGGCACTTTACCTGGACGGAAGCCGTTGATCTTCACAGTTTTGGCAGTGCGCTGTAAGCGAGCTTCAAACTGCTCGTTAACACGGCTCGTCGGTACAGAAACATTTAAACGACGGGCAACGCCCGAAACCGCTTCAGTCGTTACTTGCATGGCTTCCTCGATATATAAGTAGTAACAATTTTAAAAGTGCCACATTATATGACAACTTTGCTGATATACAAAATTAGTCAGGCATTCTAGCAGCAAAAGTGAATCCGAGCATCTCTACCAACTCGCCTCTTTTAATTAATTTCAGTGATTATTCTAAATAGGTGAAAATTGCATATACGCAAGGTTAATTACTCCACCATAAGAAATGATCGTATTTTAAACAATTAAAATCCACACGAACTTACACTTTATTACACTATTCTATTTCTTTTTCCAAAGTTATATGATCTAAGATCGTTAAAACCAATCCCAAACAATTGCATATAAAAATAAGAATAATTATTATTTGCATGAATTTTAAGGTTTACATGGATACGATATGTCTTCTTTTATCAGAACACGTAAGAAATTTGTTTCTTCTGCAATTGCATCTTCTCTCTCAATGATCGCAACAACAGCGATTGCTCAAGATAAAAGCCAAGTGGTTCAGCTTCCAACGATCCATGCAGAAGCAACTGTTGATGAATTAAAAGTCGATAAATCTGCAAATGCAAAGTATGTAGCTCCGTTAAAAGATACACCAAAAACTATTTCGGTTCTTTCTCAAAAACTTTTAAAAGAAACCAATTCAAATACATTATTAGAAGCATTACGTAATGAGCCTGGTATTACTTTAGGGGCTGGTGAAGGCGGTGCACCTTATACAGATATCCCATATATTCGTGGTTATAATGGGCAAAGCGCAATCTATGTTGATGGTGTGCGTAACTCAACCACTCAAAATCGCGATATGTTCGCAATCGACCAAGTAGAAATCACCAAGGGGGCAAGTTCTGCACTTACTGGTGGTAGTGGCGTGGGTGGTAGCATCAACTTGATTCCTAAAGTTGCTCACGAGGGTGATGAATATCAAGGCACTGTTGCTGGTGGCACTGATAACTATAAACACATCGTACTTGATACAAATAAAGACTTTGGTAATGGTATCGCAGGTCGTGTCATTGCAATGGGTCACGAGAATGAAAAATCAGGCCAACACAATGGTGCAGAATATGCACGTGTCGGCTTAGCGCCAAGTATTGCATTTGGTTTAGGTAGTGACAATCGTGCAACGCTGAGCTATTACTTCTTGAAAAGCAATGATGAGCCAGATTCTGGCATTCCATTTGATGGAAATAACGGTGGCAAACCAGTTAACGTCAAACAAGGTTCATATTATGGCTGGAAAGATCGTGACTTTGATAAACGTGAAAATCACATCGGTACTTTAAAATTAGAACACGATTTTAATGATGATCTAACTGTAACGAATACAACTACATATAGTCGCTCAAAAGCAGACTACATGTATACCAATCCAGATGACTCAAAAGGTAACATTTATAACGGCAAGGTTTATCGTCGTGCAACTCAGTCAATTCGTGACACAGAAGCATTTACCGATCAGTTGTCTTTAGCTGGTAAATTCAATACAGGTACACTCGCTCATAGCTTTAATGTGGGTGCAGAATACAACCGCGAAAAAACTAATCGTGGTAACTATGATATGACTTACTCTGGTTATAAGGGTTCAACCACTGCTGGATTTAACGCTGACTGTGCAAATAATGATGGCTGGTGTACAGATCTCGATAACCCAACACCAAACGATGCTTGGCTAGGTTCACTGAATCCAAATAAGAAACAAACCACTCTCACCAATCAAACTGTGTCTATTTATGCATTAGATAGTATTGAGTTCAACAAGTACTGGTTACTCAATCTCGGCGTACGTTGGGATCAATTTGATACCAACTTAAAATACAATAAAGATGTAACAAGTCGTGGTAATACCATTACTGCTGGCACAGAGTATTCAAACGATACAGATTACTTCTCTTATCAAGCTGGTGTGGTATTCCGCCCTACTGAACATGGTAGTATTTATGCGAGCTACGCAACATCAGCCAACCCTGTAGGTATCGACCCTGATATTGATAGTTTAAGTGAATCAACAAAGAACTTAGAGCCTGAAAAAGCACGCACCTATGAAATCGGTACAAAATGGAGTCTTTGGGAAAATCGTGCCAATGTAACTGCTGCGATCTTCCGTACAGAAAAACAAGATACTCGTATTACCGATAGCTCAGGCTTTTCTACAAATGCAGGTTCAAGCAAAGTTGATGGTTTTGAAATTGGCTTGACAGGTCATATCACTGATCAATGGGAAATGGCGATTGGCTATAGCTACTTAGATAGCAAACTTGAAGAAGGTGGGATCGTCAGAAATGAGCAAGTTCAATCAGGTGGCCCAATTCCATTTGTCGCAAAAAACAGTGCAAACTTGTGGACAACCTATCAAATCTTACCGCAATTCACTGTAGGTGCAGGCGTGCAGTACCGCGATAGAGTTTACACATACCATGACCAGAGCCGTGTATTGCCAACATTTATGATTTACAATGCAATGGCTAAATATAATGTTAATGACAACATAGATTTACAGCTAAATATCAACAACCTCTCTGACAAACGTTACTTCACGAGTGCACATGCTCGCCATTATGCAAATGAAGGTGATGGTCGTAACGCTGTATTTGCGATCAACTTTAAATACTAAGACTAAATCCCATAAGTCTATTATGGAATTTATCTAAGTTAATATAAAATAGCCTCTACTAAGAGGCTATTTTTATCACTATCTATTCAAAAGGATATGTTCTGTGATTCATCATATACCTAATGTATTAAGCAAAGAACAAGTTGCAGAATTCCGCAAAGTGATGGAAACAGCAAACTGGATTGGCGGTAAAGTAACAGCGGGTACACTCTCCGCATCTGTTAAAAAAAATCAGCAACTTTCAGAACAAGACCAGCTTACCCATCATTTAAGTGAAATCGTGATGCAAGCCATTTGGAAACATCCAACTTTCCAAGCCGCAGCTCTACCACGACAGATTATTCCCCCATTATTTAATCGCTACGATGAACATGAGACTTTTGGTTTTCATGTCGATAACTCCATTCGTTTGATTCGTGGTACGAGTCAACAAATTCGAACAGATTTATCTTGTACACTTTTCTTGAGTGAACCAGAGGAATATGATGGCGGCGATTTAGTGATTGAGGATACTTATGGTTATCATGAAGTAAAACTCCCTGCGGGTGATGTCGTTCTCTACCCCTCCACCAGTTTGCACGAAGTCAGTAGCATCACGCGTGGCACTCGCTTTGCTTCTTTTTTTTGGGTACAAAGCCTCATTCGCGAAGACCAAAAGCGTCATATGCTATTTAATTTAGATGAAAGCATCCGCCAGCTCCGCAAAGATCACGGCGATGACTATTCAGAAGTGATGAAACTCACCAATCTCTATCACAACCTCATTCGTATGTGGTCAGAACTATAAAGTTCTAGTGTTAAGAAATAATTTATTTTCCCATTTTTATAGAAATTATGGGAAATTTTTCTCATAATTCTTAGAATACTGCAAAAAATAGAAAAACATTTCCCACTTGTTCAAATTAAAATGTTTTATAGACCTTTGCAGTCGCTTGTATTTTCACCTAGACTGATTTTGATTAGATGATTAATATAGTTGCAAAACCAAATAACTGATTTGAATGGTAGATAATGAAAACAAATCACGGCGTTACCGATCCGTCATATACAAAACATCTCGCTGCTCTCCTGATGCTGCGCCTCGCGCGCGTATAAATCTTTTTGCCTAGTTCTTTAGGCACTCGAAACACAAATCCTCTTTAAATTGATTCTGATAGACACCATATATATTTATAGTAGGTTGCATTTAGACTAAACATGCAACCCTTGCTATAACAAGGAGTTACCTAATGATGTTGGCTGACCCAAGCAAAAAATACCGCCGTATGTACCAACAAGTGGATTTACCAGATCGTCAATGGCCGAATAATGAAATCAACCAAGCACCGATTTGGATGAGTACAGACCTTCGTGACGGTAACCAAGCGATTTTTGAACCGATGAACATGGAACAAAAATTCAAAATGTTCAACATGTTGGTCAAAATTGGCTTCAAACACATTGAAATTGGTTTTCCATCTGCATCTCAAATTGACTTCGACTTTGCTCGTAAATTAATTGAAGAAAACTTGATTCCAGATGATGTCTATATCGAAGTTTTGGTTCAAGCGCGTGATCATTTGATCGAACGTACTTTTGAAGCATTAGTCGGAGCAAAACGCGCGATTGTGCATATCTATAACTCAAACTCACCGACCTTCCGTCAAAAAGTATTGAATGTCGATGCAAACGGCGCGAAACAACTTGCGATGAATGCGGCTAATAAAGTCAAAGAATATGCTGCACAATATCCTGCAACTGAATGGATTTTCCAATACAGTCCAGAATGTTTCTCTGCAACTGAATTAGAAGTCGCGAAAGACGTCTGCGATGCGGTTACTGAAATTTGGGAAGCATCACCAAGCAATAAAGTCATTTTGAACTTGCCTGCAACGGTTGAGGTTTCAACGCCAAATGTCTATGCCGATCAAATCGAATGGATGCATCGCAACTTGGCACGTCGTGAGGGCGTGATTATCTCGGTTCACTGTCACAATGACCGTGGTTGTGGTATTGCTGCGTCAGAATTAGCGATTATGGCAGGTGCTGACCGAGTCGAAGGCTGTGTCTTTGGCAATGGTGAACGCACAGGAAATGTTGATGTTGCGGCGATGGCATTGAACATGTATAGCCAAGGTGTTGCGCCAAACTTAGATTTTTCAAATATCAATGAAATCATTGCCACTGTTGAAGAATGTACTGGCTTACCTGTGCATCCACGCCATCCATATGCAGGCGATTTGGTCTTCACGGCTTTCTCTGGTTCTCACCAAGATGCCATCAAAAAAGGCTTCGAATTCCAAAAAGACCAAGAAATGTGGGATATGCCTTACTTACCAATTGATCCGAAAGATTTAGGCCGTGACTACGATGCGGTGATTCGTGTCAACAGCCAATCAGGTAAAGGTGGTATTGCATACTTGTTAGAGTCGAATTACAACGTGGCTTTACCGCGACGCGTGCAAATCGAATTTAGCCAGATCGTACAACAGTATACCGATGAAAATGAGACTGAAATCAGTGCCCATCAGATTTGGCAATTATTCCAAGACACGTATGTAGATGTGAAAAACAGTCATTATCAAACTAAACATTATCAATTGTCTGATATCAATGGCAAACAAATCATTGAGTTAGATATTGAAATCGAAGGCGAAGTTCAACGTCTCCGTGGTGAAGGAAATGGTCCAATCTCTGCCATGTTAGATGCCTTACAATTACCAATCGATGTGGTGAACTACGAAGAACGTAGTATCAGTTCTGGTGCAAATGCAAAAGCACTTGCGTTGATCGAAATCCAAGTCAAAGGTACAGGTAAGAGTGCATTCGGTGCAGGCGTTCACGACAATATTGTCACCGCATCTATCGAAGCCATTATTGCATGTACCAACCGATTGATTGAGCAAGGCGTATTGACCACTGAACAGGTGGTTGCCGCAGCCATCTAAGGTGTTGATGATTCAACCTATTTAAATATCGAAAAAATGACTTTTGAAAGGGTACCTGAATTGGTATCCTTTTATTATTGATTAAGAAACTTTATACAAGGCGAATCATTCTCGTGTCTTTTCCATCGGATTCAGTGGGTTTAGTCACACCACAAAAAATTTCATTTGAAGCTCCATTAGAGCTTGAGTGCGGACGGATTTTGCCTCGTTTCGACCTGATGGTTGAAACCTATGGAACACTCAATGCAGATCACTCCAATGCAATCTTAGTCTGCCATGCATTGTCAGGACATCATCATGCTGCTGGATTTCATCATGAAGATGATAAAAAAGCAGGTTGGTGGGACGGATGTATTGGACCTGGGAAAGCAATTGATACCAATCACTTTTTTGTGGTGTCTTTAAACAATATCGGTGGATGTAACGGCTCAACGGGTCCGACATCGCCAAATCCAGAAAATGAAAACCGTCCCTATGGTCCAGACTTCCCGTTAGTGACGGTTCGTGACTGGGTCAAAACCCAAGCCATGTTGTCTGATCGTTTAGGCATTGACATTTGGTATGCCATTATCGGTGGCTCACTCGGTGGAATGCAGGCCTTACAATGGTCTCTCGATTATCCAGATCGCCTAAAAAAATGTGCAATTATCGCCAGTGCACCAAAGCTTTCTGCACAAAATATTGCCTTTAATGAAGTTGCACGCCAGTCTATTCTTTCCGATCCAGATTTCCATCATGGACGCTATTTGGAAAATGATAGTTATCCAAAACGCGGTTTGATTTTGGCGCGGATGGTTGGTCATATCACCTATCTATCTGAAGAAGCCATGAAACAAAAATTTGGTCGCGATCTAAAATCGGGCAAATTTATGTATGGTTTTGACGTTGAATTTCAAGTCGAAAGCTACTTGCGTTATCAAGGCGAACAATTCAGTCGCAATTTTGATGCAAATACTTACTTGATTATGACCAAGGCATTGGATTATTTTGATCCCTCTCGCGAATATGAGCATTCATTAACGAAAGCAATGCGTAAACCGAAATGCCAATTTTTAGTGATTTCATTTACCACCGATTGGCGTTTTAGTCCAAGCCGATCTCAGGAAATCGTGGATGCCTTGATTGATAATCATCAGCCTGTCAGCTATTTAGATATTGATGCTGAACAAGGTCATGACTCTTTCTTGTTCCCGATTCCGCTGTATGTGAAAACATTACGCGCATTTTTAGGTGGAGAGCAGCAGTTGCAATCGACCCATTTGGAGGCAATCTAATGCGTATAGACCAACAACTTGCCGAAAAATGGATTACTCCAAATACCAGCGTGCTCGATTTGGGTTGCGGGGATGGTGAATTATTAGCTCATATGAGCAAACAACACAATATTCGCGCTTATGGCTTAGAAATTGATCAAGAAAAGATTGCAATTGCCATCAGTCGGGGGTTAAATATTATTCAACAGGACTTGAATTTAGGTTTAAGCCGGTTTGCTGACCAATCTTTTGACTCAGTGGTTATGGCACAAGCTTTGCAAGCTGTAGATGCACCTGATGTATTACTTCGTGATATGGTGCGTGTTGGCAAACAGGCGATTATTACTTTTCCGAACTTTGCGTATTGGAAGACGCGTTCTTTTCTTGCGTTAAAAGGGAAAATGCCTGTTTCGGAAGCGTTGCCTTATATGTGGTATAACACCCCGAATATTCATTTATGTACTTTCCGAGACTTTGAAGCATTATGTGCTGAGAATCGGATTAAAATTATTAATCGACTTGCCGTTAATGGTGACCAACAAGGTAGTGTGCTCAGCAAGCATATGCCGAACCTATTTGGTGAAGTCGCAATTTATCGAGTGAGCGCACTATGAAAAAGACATTTATCAGCACCTTTTTGTTTGGTCTGATCAGTATACAAGCGCATGCTGACTATGTTGCTCAACCCCAATCGGTTGCAACACAAGCAGCACGATACTCAGTGATGAGTATCGGTGAATTACAAAGCGCAGCCAAAGCTGGTCAGGCAGGAGCACAATTTTATCTCGCAACACGCTACCAATATGGTAAAGATGTTGCAAAAGATGAGAAACAAGCATTTGCGCTATTTAAAGCCGCAGCCGATAAAGGCATCTCAGCAGCTCAGCTCAATGTGGGTCGCATGTATGCAGATGGTATTGGTATCAAAAAAGATGAAGTCTTAGCGCGTAAGTATTTTGAAAAAGCGGCAAGTAATGGTGATAACCGTGCCAGCTTTAATCTTGCCATGATGGAAGAACAGAAGAAAAACTATATGGGTGCTTATCAATGGTATGAGCTTTCAACGCGTGATGGCATGCTTGATACTAAAGTAATTAGCCTTTCTGAAGGTAAAAAAACAGCTTTGGCTGCAAACTTGACTCAAGAACAGATTCGTACTGCGCGTGATCGTGCTGATCGATGGATTCAAGCACAGTAATTATTATATTTTGTTGTACTAAAACCGACGGATTAATGAAGTCGGTTTTTTAATACGTGAGAAAACCTTGCAGATCAGTTCAGTTTTCCACTGAGTCCTCGCGTATGATAATAGTCTGCTGAGTATCCTTTTAAATGACTTTCTTAAACGCAAAACGTAAAAAAAGCACTATAAAGTGCTTTTTTTGAATGCTGGGTTACTTATTAAAGAGCAACGATATTCACAGCATTTGGGCCTTTTTGACCTTGAGCGATACTGAATGAAACTTGTTGGCCTTCAAACAAAGTTTTAAAACCTGAGTTTGCAATTTCGCTGAAATGAGCGAAAACGTCTGGACCTGATTCTTGTTGAATAAAACCAAAACCTTTAGTTTCGTTAAACCACTTCACTGTACCAGTAACTGTTGTAGTAGACATAATATATCCTATTGAATTTTAACATTTTAGCCATGTTATTACGGCTAATGATAACTTTGAAAAATAATGAAGAATTGAGCTTGATATCTGTAAAAAACGAAGGATTATGACTAAAACTGCGATACTTAGAGAAGATTAACCAAAACAATAATTTTTCTAGTTAAGTGAATCATACATGAAAAAAATAAATATTCAAGTTTTTTTATATCTTATATTATCTAATTAAATAAATGATAAAAAATAAAATCAATTACTTTAACCTTTTCAATGCACTTGCACGCTTTCGCGTTAAAACATTTTTTCTCAACATCCCCAATCTCCTACTCATTAAGATAATTTAACTACTCTCATACTTAAAAAGTCACTAAAATCTTCGCTATTCAATCTAGATATTCTGATCAAACATGTCTACTCCACATTGGCTACAACACGGTAGTCTCGTCCTTGCGAGCAATAACAAAGGTAAAGTTGCCGAATTTGAGCAGCTGTTTCAGCAACTCGATCTACCTATCGACATTATTCCTCAAGGTAAACTCGATATTGAAGATGCCATTGAAGATGGTTTGAGCTTCGTTGAAAATGCCATTATCAAAGCACGTCATGCAGCAAGAATTTCTGGCAAACCAGCAATTGCAGATGACTCAGGTCTATGTGTACCGATTTTAGGCGGTGCACCTGGGATTTATTCTGCACGTTATGCAGGTGAACATGGCAACGATGCTGCTAACAATCAAAAACTGTTAGCTGATCTTAAACCATTGCGTAAAAACGATCAGACCATTGAAGGAATGTTCGTTTGTGTGTTGGCTTTAGTCACGCATGCCGAAGATCCTCTTCCACAAATTTTCCAAGGGATTTGGAAAGGTGAGATTCTAGAAGCCGCACGTGGTGAAAATGGTTTTGGTTATGACCCATTATTCTGGGTATCTGAACTGCAGCTTTCCAGTGCAGAACTCAGCAAAATAGAGAAAAATAAAATCAGCCATCGTGGTCAGGCGATGCAACTTTTTAAAGCGAGCTTACGCTAACATTGACAGAAGCCCGAAACATATATTCGGGCTTCTTTCTTTTTATAAAAATCATTCCTCTATTCATTGTCTTAAAATTGCAATATTAGTGTCACACCGCTGTCATGCCAAACTGTTGAGATATAACCAAAGTTTTATAGGAATATAGTTATGGCTGGTTTATCAATTTGGCATGTACTTATTTTTGCAGTAGTGGTTATTTTACTGTTCGGTACATCAAAGCTTAAGAACTTAGGTAAAGATGTTGGTGGCGCTGTGAAAGATTTTAAAAAATCGATCAAAGAAGACGAAGAAGCCACAACTGCTCTAAATGAACCTCGTACCATTGATGCTCAAGTCAAAAGTACTGAAAGCTCAATAAAAAGCTAAGCGAGCGCCATTATGCTGAATTTGGGAATGTCCGAACTGCTTGCGTTCGGCATTATTGCTTTACTGGTACTCGGGCCTGATAAGCTACCTGAAGCCGCTCGTTTTGTGGGGAAATGGTATGCAAAAATTAAGCGTCTGGTCAGTAACGTTCAAAATGATATCGATCGTGAATTACGCTTGTCTGAGCTACGTGAACAAATGCAAAAAGAAATGCAACGTATCGCTGAACTTGAGCAAAAGATGCAAGCTCAGATGACCTCATTTGAACAGCAAAAAGTCTCTTTAGAAGATGAACCTCAAACTGCTGTATCCAAAAACAATCGCACACCACTTCATTACCATTATTTATTACATCCAGTGGCATGCATTTATCTACCGAAGTTTGCACTCTTACACATGGCATCTCCGACTCCGCATTCACAATTTGATTTAACCTCTTCAACTCCTGAATTAAAGGTGGCGGTATGAGTTCACCATCAAGCTCTCCATTAACCCAAACCACTTTGGGGAATGATGATCAAGACGCTAAGCTTGAAGAAATGCCGATAACCAAGCATCTCATGATTTTGCGTCGACATTTATTTAAAATCGTTGCCGCAATACTGGTTCTGTTTTTCTGTTTGTTGCCTTTTGCAAATCGGACCTACCAAATACTTTCAGAGCCGCTAAGAGCGCAGTTACCCGTCAGCTCATCCATGATTGCGACCGATGTCACCGCGACATTTATGGCACCCTTTAAATTGAATTTCTTTGTCGCACTGATGCTGGTTATGCCCTTTATCATTTATCAAATTTGGTCCTATGCCAAACCTGCACTGTATGAAAAAGAAAAATCATTGGCTCTGCCCTTATTGATTAGTAGCATTGCTTTGTTTTATATCGGTATTGCGTTTGCGTATTTCATCGCCTTGCCTTCTATTTTGCATTTCTTTATCAGTGTCTCGCCTGAAACCGTAGCACCAATGACAGACATCAACAGTTATTTGGCTTTTTGTTTGAAGCTATTTATCGTGTTTGGTCTAACTTTTGAAATTCCAGTGATTACCTTATTGCTTATTTTAATTGGTGTAGTCACTACCCAAAGTCTGATCGAGAAACGGCGCTTTATCATCGTAGGTTGCTTCTTCGTCTCCATGTTTGTTACGCCGCCTGATGCCATTTCTATGATTATGTTGGCTGTACCGATGTGGTTACTTTTTGAATTGGGTTTATTCTTTGGAAGAATCATCGAAAAAAGAAAAGAAGTATAATTTCCGCTGTATAAAAACAAGTGGTTTTCCAAACAGGTCTAAGACCTGTTTTTTTTGACCAGATTTTAAATTATTAATTGATTTTTAATGTATTTGTCACATAAGTGTCAAGGCAACGTCACAATTTCAATCTAAGTTAAAGGCGGGAAATTTTTTTAATGCACTTATAAACTTAGGATGATTCCATGACACAGCTGACGCCATATCATGAAGACCAAGAACTGGATAATAACACTTCGGCTAATATCCATTTCCGTGACATTTTAGAACAACACATTAGTCGTCGTAGCCTCATCACCAAAACAGCAAGTGGCGCTGTCGCATTGACATTGGCATCAACATTAACCGGCTGTAATGATAGCGATAATAACAATAACGGTAGTGGTACAACAACGCCTGTTGATCCTAATAAAAAACCAGAAAAACTCAATTTCACCGCTGTACCAAAAAATCTTAACGATATTGTCACCGTACCAGAAGACTATCAAGCAGATGTGATTTATGCCTTAGGTGATTCAATTAATCCAAGTTATGCAGAATGGGATGACAACAGTATTCCATCAGGGCCAAGCTTTCAGTTCCGTTCAGGTGACTGCCATGATGGTATGAGCTATTTTGGATTAAATACTGCAACTGGTCGTTATGATGAACAACAATCTAATGATGGCTTGTTAGTCCTCAACCACGAATATATCAACCCAACATTCTTGCATCCTCAAGGTCCAACCAAAGTAGATGGTCGCCGTCCAGAAGATGAAGTGATTCGTGAAGTAAATGCACATGGTGTCTCAATCATTCATGTTAAAAAAGATACCAAAACTCAAAAGGTTGAATTGGTAAAAAACTCTGTGTACAACCGTCGTATCACAGGTTCAACCTTGATGGAATTTGCTGGTCCTGCGGCAGGCAATGCACTATTAGCAACCAAATTCTCACCATCAGGTGTACAAACACGTGGCACGCATAACAACTGCGGTAATGGTTATACCCCTTGGGGAACCTACCTCACAACTGAAGAAAACTTTATTGGTTATTTCCAACGTTCAGGTCAAGATGAATATGCACGTTCAGATGCAGAAAAAACTGCGTTAAAACGTTATGGTCTAGGCCTAAAAAAGGATGAACCATATCTATATGAGACAGATGAAAATGGTTCGCCGAAGAAAGATGCTAAAGGTGAAATCATTTATAAAAAAGATGAAAATGGCAATCGAATACCAAACGTTGATAATCAAGGTCGTCAAATCTATTTAGGAGCAAGTTCCCGCTATGAATGGGAAACAGCTATTGGACGAGTAGACTCACAAGACTTATATGATCGCTGGAATGCTGATGTAAAAGCAGAACAGGCGGCACAAGACTATCGTAATGCACCAAACACCTTTGGTTGGATGGTGGAAATTGATCCATTTGATAATCGCCAAGCCCCTGTAAAACGTACTGCTCTCGGACGTTTTGCTCACGAAGACTGCCGTACCAGTCGAGTAATTGAAGGCGAAAATTTAGCTTTCTATATGGGTGATGATTCAAAAGGTGAATATATCTATAAATTCGTTTCTGATGCGAAATGGGATCCAAAAGATATAAATGGTGGTTATCGCGCTGGCGATAAGTATATGAATGCTGGAAAGTTTTATGTTGCTAAATTCAACGCTGATGGTACAGGTCAATGGGTTGAGCTTAGCTATGGTAAAAATGGCTTAAATGAAAGTAATGCAGCATACCCATTTAAATCACAAGCAGATGTGGTGACCTTTGCCCGTTTAGCTGCGGACGCAGTTGGCGCAACTAAGATGGACCGCCCAGAATGGTGTGCAGTCAACCCAGTCAATGGTGAAGTGTATGTGACATTGACCAACAACTCAAATCGTGGTTCAAGCTACCCAACCGATGCAGCCAATCCGCGTCATTATGAAGATATGAAAGGCGGCAGCACATTACAGGAAGGTAATGTCAACGGACATATCATACGCTTCCGTGAAGCTGAAGATAAAACCACAGCTGAAAGCTTCCAATGGGACATCTACCTGTTTGGTGCGGAAGCAGCGATGGCAGCCAATATCAACCTTTCTGGCTTGACTGATCAGAATGACTTTTCATCGCCAGATGGTATGTGGTTTGACCCTCGCGGCGTGCTTTGGATTCAAACTGATGATGGTGCTTATACCGATGTCACCAACTGTATGATGCTTGCTGCTTTACCAGGTCAAGTCAGTGATGGTAGTAAAGCTACAACCTCGAATGGAACTGAAACGATTGTCGGTGCCAAAGTGAATGATGAAAATCTACGCCGCTTCCTTACAGGTCCTAAAGAGTGTGAAATTACAGGTGTTACCATGACACCTGACTACAAAGCTATTTTCATCAATGTTCAACATCCTGGTGAAAGATCTAAAAGCTATGCAACACCAACTAGCCATTGGCCTGCCACTCAAACCAATCCAAACACCACTGCCCGCCCGCGCTCAGCAACGGTGGTAATCACACGTAAAGATGGTGGTGTGATTGCTGGCTAATCGCCAACCTCACCCAACAAACATTACAATGCCAACCTTCGGGTTGGCATTGGCTATTTCAGTAGCGTAATGTGTTGACGCACAATATTTCCTTGCTGCTCCCCTTGTTGTTCTTTTTCTAACCATTGCCATTGTTTTGGTGTCATGCGTAAAAAATTTGAACAGCGTGTGCCATAAATGGGGCTTTGAATAAACGTTGAAGAAAGTAAAGCTTCCATCTCCGTGCTAATACCCGTATCGGGTAACAACTCTGGGATAACTTTACGTTCATCTTCTAAAATATCCCAGATGGCATATTCCAAATCTGTATCTGAAATCTTTGGTTGCTGTAACATCGGCAAAAACTCTTGGGTAAAGCGCTTGCGCAAATGCATGGTTTTCTTCCAATCTTCAGACATCAAACCATTGGAAACCACATAAACGCCTTTGGCCAAAACTTGTGGCGATTCTCCGCGATTGCTCATATAAACAGCTTGTTGTGTATCCCCCACAAATAAATTAAAGCCCGCATAGTCTTGTTGTCTTTGTTCTAGCATTTGAGCATAACGAATCGGCGCTAAATCGCTTTCAAGGAAATCTTGAATCAAATGTCCTCTTGAGGTCTGATACTGCTGCTGATCACGACCGTTACGAAAATTGGTCACGATCGCCCAACGACCAGATGCCGTCACCCCCATCCATGTGCCGCCTGATTGCAAGTCCTGCCCTGCTACAATCGAACTATTTTCCCATGCATGCAAAGCAGAACTTGGTCGGTGATAAAACTCATCCCGATTTGAAATTAAACACAGTGGCAGATCCTCCAGAACATGCCAAGCAAAAGCGACAATACACATTGATTTTGTTCTCACATCTTAAAGGCTGTTGACTTTCACATTGAATGTACAACATTTTTCACATCATTCCGCTACAATTTGCTCAAAACTTAATTTCAAATTCTAAACTGAGGAACAGCGATGCTGACCTATCCAAATATTGATCCAGTTGCACTGAGCTTAGGACCAGTACAGGTGCACTGGTACGGACTCATGTACTTGTTGGCTTTTTTATGTGCTTGGGGGCTTGCCTCTTATCGCGCAAAGCAACGTGATGGCTGGACGGGAGATATGGTTTCAGATCTCGTCTTTTACGGTGCACTCGGTGTGGTGCTGGGCGGTCGTGTGGGCTATGTACTGTTTTATGAGTTTGCGAAGTTCTTAGAAAATCCACTGTGGTTATTCCAAGTGTGGACAGGTGGCATGAGCTTCCACGGCGGCTTTCTCGGCGTGGTAATTGCCATGTTATTTTGGTGTAAAAAATACCAAAAGACATGGTTTCAGACCTTGGACTTTATTGCGCCCTGCGTACCAACAGGTTTGATGTTTGGTCGTATTGGTAATTTTATTGGTGGCGAACTGTATGGCCGTCAAGTGCAAGACCCAAGTTATCCATTTGGCATGATTTTCCCAACAGATCCATTAGGTTTGGTCCGCCACCCCTCACAAATTTACCAAGCGATTTGTGAAGGCTTAATTCTATTTATTGTGCTGTGGTGGTTTAGTGCTAAACCTCGTCCGCGAATGGCAGTTTCAGCAGTATTCTTGGTGGGCTATGGTGTTGCACGTTTCTTTATGGAGTTTTTCCGTCAACCCGATGCAGATCAAGGCTTCATCTTATTTGGCTGGATGACCAAAGGTCAAATCCTCAGTTTCCCGATGATTATTATTGGACTCTGGATGATTTGGTATGCATACCGTAAAAATATCTATGATTGGCAACTGAAAAAATAAAAATCATGGGAGCAGATGCTCCCATTTTTTATGACTTTAAAATAGTTTTTTAACCACTTCACCCAAGCGTTTGCCTTGTGCCTCACATAAGATTTTTTCATCTTGACTCATGCCCTGATCATGACGAGGTCCACTGACATGACTTGCGCCATAGGGAGTACCGCCTGTTTTGGTATTTGACAATGCAGGGATAGAATTTGGCAGACCTAAAATCATCATGCCATGATGAAATAACGGCGGTAACATACTCAACAAAGTGCTCTCTTGCCCACCATGCATCGACCCCGAAGTCGTAAATACACAAGCAGGTTTACTATGCAAAGCACCATTGAGCCATAGGCTAGTGGTTTGATCCCAAAAGTATTTCATCTCACTGGCCATATTGCCAAAACGCGTGGGTGAACCCAAAGCCAATCCTGAACAATGCGTGAGATCATCTAAGCTACAATAAAGATCACCCTCTTCTGGAATACTTGCTTCAGCTTGCGTCACAACTGTTGCCAGATTGGGCACTGTTCGGATACGTGCTGTCACACCTACAGACTCAATCCCATCTGCAATCAGATGTGCCATTTGCTTGGTTGAACCGTATTTACTGTAATAAAGAACAAGAATGTAAGGTTGCATCGGTTTCAAGGTTTTTGTTAACTTAAAGAAGATATTATACGATTAATGCCAATTTATTCGCTGTTTTGTGTATTGATCAATCCAAAAATCTTCCCGAAGCCCTCTTTCAAAAGAGGAAGATTTGAAAAATAACTAGGATAGAACCCATGATCTTAAACCGTTATCTAAAAAAACTGAATTTTTTAGAAAAAACATGGTTTCAATTTATTGTCTTTGTATTACGTCGTTTTGAGGCTGATCGCTGTCGAGAACAAGCAGGATCCTTGACCTATACCACCCTGTTTGCAGTCGTCCCAATGCTTACCGTATTTTTGGTGATTATTTCTTCGATTAAAGCTTTAGAGCCTGCTAGGCAGCAACTACAACAACTGATTTATAGTAACTTTTTGCCAAAAAGTACCATTGCCTTTGATAAGGCCTTGAGTGCTTTTACTGATAAATCAAGTAATCTCACCATCATCGGTGTCTTGTTTTTATTTGTTACCACAGTACTAATGCTGTCATCGATTGAAAATGTGTTTAATCGCATTTGGCGTGTGAAAGAGACACGTTCGGGTCTAGTCGGTTTTATGCGTTACTGGACTATTATTTCTTTAGGTCCAATCCTTTTAGGCAGTGCATTTGTACTTTCTTCAGCTGTCGCATCCATGAATATCCTCAGCAATAATTTTGCAGGCTATCAACTTGATGGTGCTTTTCTATTATGGCTAATTTCTTTTTTATTAACGGTCTTTGGTTTCTTTATTTTATATTGGACCATACCGAATCGTAATGTGCCGATTGTCTCCGCGATCATCGCAGCTTGTTTTAGTGCGACTGTGTTTGAAATCTTAAAGCGTTTATTTGGCTGGATCATGAGTAATTTCACCAGCTATGAAATTGTGTATGGTGCTTTCGCGGCGATCCCCATTTTTCTACTTTGGATTTTTCTGTCTTGGAATATCATCTTATTAGGCGTAGAAATCAGTTATGCGCTAACCGCATTCCATTCGGGCAAAGAACAAAAACGTCATCCAATCATGATGTTATTGGATATCTTAGAGTTGTTCTATAAAAAACAGCAAATTGGTAATAGTGTGAACGAGCATGAGCTACTCGATATTGTAGGCCGTGGTGAGCTCGGGCGTTTACCCTCATATATCTTGCAATTAGAAGCGCAAAATCTGATTAAACGAACCGATAACGATGAGTATGTATTGGTACGTAATCTAGCACAGGTTGATTTTTGGAGTTTCTTTACCGCACTCCCTTATCCGCTTCCCTTACGCGATGATGTATCCAATGTGCATCAGGATGATGAGTGGATGGAAAAAATCGGGCCCGCGCTCATTGAAAGCAATGATTATTTGGCTGCCAAGTTATCGATTCCCCTTTCAACGATTTTTGAATCGAAGTAACGTAAAAGACCTCGATATGAGGTCTTTTTTTATTTCCTTAACCAGCCTTGCAAGCTCACCACCATGATGCCCATCAATACCAGAATTGAACCAAGTACGAAATTAGGTTCAATTCGCTCACCTAACAACCACATCCCAAACACAATACCGAACAACGGTGTTAAAAAAGAGAATACGCCTAAGCGAGATGCTAAATAATTTCTAAGCAACCAAAACCAAGCTAAAAAGCTCGCAAAAGACACCACCAACGTATGGAATGCCAAGCTGCCGATCACTAAGGGAGTAAAATGAATACTCGCTTGTCCTAAAAATACCGCCAATCCAAACAGTAAAATAAAACTACCAGCCAATTGGTAGAATAATGTTTGTGTCACAGCAGCTTGCGCCAAAGAAGATAAGCGTACGGTGATCGTAGTTGCTGCCCAAGCAATACCCGCTGCCAATGCCAACAAATCCCCCCAAAGCATTTGTTGCTCGATCAGCGAAGCAGTTCCTTGTTGCCCTCGGATAAACGTCACGACGATTCCAATAAAAGCCAGAGCAATGCCACTCCATTGCAACAGACTTAAACGCTCAGAGGGTAGTTTCCAGTGTAAACCTAAAGCCACAAAAATCGGTGCGGTATACAGCAAAACCACAGCATGTGAAGCCGAAGTCCATTGCAATGCCTGCGCCAATAAGAAGAACTCTAAAGAAAATAAAAAAGCAACCAAAGCACCTGCTTTCAGGTTCTGTCGATTAAAGAGCTCAGCCGTTTTATCCAGACACAATAAAGGCAATAGTAGGATTGCAGCTAAGCCCGAACGTAAAGCAATTTGCATTAAGGGAGAAATATCAGGCGCAGCCATTTTTAAGATGACTTGTTGTAGCCCCCAAATCATACAAAGACCGATCATAAGACCTGATGCTCGTGCATCTAATGTTTTACGCTCATCCATTGCCAGCTCTCAATTTTATAATTAGAACGTCAATATAAAGCTGTCTTATTTTGATGATATAGTGAAATTCGGACAATGCATGCATGTTTTCAGGCAATTCTCATATTATGAAAAAATCAGCACAACGCATCCAAGATTTTCATGAACTTCCTGCATACGATGATATTCCTGCATCATTGTGGTTACGTATTCGTGATGCACCTGCTGAAACGTTTTATCCAAAACATGCGCACGCATGGGGCGAGTTTATTTATACTTTTGATGGGGTACTTGAGGTCAGTATTGATCAGATTCACTATCTTACTCCTCCTCCGTACGGCATTTGGCTGCCTCCTCATTTACAACATAGTGGTATCAATCGTAATGAAGTGACGCACTGTACTTTATATGTACATGAAAGCCTGTGTCAAAATATGCCGCAACAAGCTGGCATTTTACTGACAGCACCACTGGTTCCTGCATTGTTGGAACATATTCGTAAACAGCTATTTTCAGAACAAGATCCAGAATATTTAAGGTTGCTGCAAGTATTATTAGATTCACTCACACATGCTGAACTGGTCGGAAGTTATTTACCCACCACACAACATCCTTCCCTATCAAAAATATTAAGTCACTTACACCAATATCCAGCCGATAATAGTACGCTGCAACAACTTGCGGAAATGATTAACATGACCGAACGAACCTTAGCGCGTTATAGCCAAAAGGAGCTTGGCATGTCACTGCACGAATGGCGGCAACGCCTCAAAGTGATGAAAGCAATGTCGATGCTCAATCAAGGTAAAACCATTGAAAACATTGCATTCGATTTAGGTTATGCCAGTTCATCCGCTTTTATATATATGTTTAAACGCTGGATGCACTTTACCCCAGACCAGTTCCGCAAGTTATATCAAGGTCGCTAATTAAGGCAAATCAAAACGCTTTAAATTATCTTGCTCATATGGCGAATCTTCGGCGGGATAACGTAGTTTGATATGTCCTTGTTGTTTTGCCAGTGACCAAACAATGCTTTCGCCAGCAGGTAAAACCATTGAAGTACGCTGATATAGCGGATCGGTATAAGCTTTTTCACTGTCAATCAACTGCCAACCGTGTTGTTTAAATGCAGTGATCACATCATCCAAAAAAGCAGCATTAATTGCATTTACATGTAGTAACAGCACATGCTTTGGCGAATAACCAATTGTATCCGCTGCCAACTGATCATAATAATCAGCTCGATCTAGCAAATGATGAATGTATGCTTGCTTTAGTTTCTCAAGTTGCACAGTCTGATTATATTTTTGATATGACAGATATTTCTGGTTATAAAACCAATCACTGGCATCAATACTTACAGCACCCGACTGATAGCCATGTTGTTTAAGATATTCAACAACCGTATCTCTTTTCTCTCGCGTATCACCTTCTTTCAGAAAAGGATAACGGTATCTTGCAACCCAACCCTGTAACGGTTGAAATACATGCTCTGCTCGTCGAATCCCATCAATGTATTGTTGGCTACTGGTACTGTCTTTATTTAAGTTAAGGTGAAGTTCACTATGGTTAGCAATTTGATGACCTTGTTTCCCCCATTCAGCAACCAACTGTAACCCTGCATAATCACCGATCTTAATCACACTTGGATAAATAATACTTTTCAGTTGATGTTGATGGAGTTGTTCTAAAATACGCTGATTAATGGGTGTTGCCTGAACATTTAAATCAGGATTTACACCGTCATCAAAACTTAAAGCAAGCTGCTTGGCATGACCGAGGGTGGTGATCAAAAACAGTGTCAGGCATAGCCATATTTTCATTCTATTCTTCTCATTTTCTAACAATAAAAAAGGCGCTGATATCTGAATATCAGAGCCATATCATTGACGCTTATGCTTTAACAAATGTATCCCAGTCATATTCACCCGTTTGGGTAATCAATTTCATCGTCAGTTGATCATTTGGATGAAGTGCACCAACACCTGCTGGTGTCCCTGTCATAATCACATCGCCCGCTTCCAAGCTAAAAGACTGATTGATTTCAACCAATAACGCCCCGATATCAAACAACATATCTCGGCTAAAACCATGCTGACGTTCTTCGCCATTGATCATCAGAATAAGCTCTAATTCTTGTAGATCACCGATCTCATCAGTTTCGACCCAATCTGCAAGTATACATGCACCGTCAAAAGCCTTAGCACGCTCCCACGGTTCTCCTTTGCTCTTTAAATCACTTTGCAAATCACGCAACGTTAAATCTAATCCCAGCGTAATCGCACCAACTGCTTCTAAAGCTTTTGCCTTATCTGTTTCTTGAGATATCGGATGAGCAATGTGCAAACAGATTTCACATTCAAAATGACACTCGCCCAATGCCTGATTCCAACTTACGCCTTGTGCTAGTGAACCCAAGCTACTCGGTGGCTTCATAAATAAAATCGGACGGTCTGGGATCGCATTACCCAATTCTTTCGCATGCTCAGCATAGTTTCGACCAACACAGACAATTTTTGAAGGACGTGTATTCATGGAAGCTCCTTGTTCTTTTAAACTGTTATTTATTTTTTAAAACTATTTTCAAATTTACTTTGATCAGCAGGACTTGAAAAAGCACGTTTAGGTATAATCACCACTGTTTTCGTTTTTAGTTCTAACATATAAGTCAGCTTACCAGTAATGAAAGACTGTACTTCATTATAAGCTGCAGTTTGCTTTTTACCCGCGGCATAAAGTTCAAAGTGGTTTTGGTATAAATCAATGCCTTGTTCACTTTTGCCAAATTGATAACGCACAAATTGACGCTTGAATAACAGAGGCAATAACCAAAATCGCATGATCGCTTGCATGATCAAAAAGAAAACACCAAGTGCCACATAGTAGCGCCCCACGCCAGTAAAACCTAAATAAATCCCCCAAAGGATAATTCCGATACTAATTGCGGGTGTTAGAAAACGAGTGATCGGTTTTTTGCCAAACGTAATCAAAGCAAAACCATCTTGAGATTCTTCTAGATTTAGATAATAGCGCGCAGAGAGTGTTGGACGTTGTTCAGACATAACATTCAATAGGTTGATCATAGACAGACATAGATACTACACCAGTTTATTGTCATTCATGTCGTTTTACATAAACGTGCTATTTCCCTAACCTAAAAAAGTTATAAATTAGATGACTTTCA
Organism: Acinetobacter sp. 2JN-4; assembly: GCF_003687745.1. NCBI lineage: Bacteria > Pseudomonadati > Pseudomonadota > Gammaproteobacteria > Moraxellales > Moraxellaceae > Acinetobacter > Acinetobacter sp. 2JN-4. The sequence goes on from NZ_RDNY01000002.1 coordinate 52,495, forward strand.
TGATTTTTTGCCTCTTTGTATTATTTTGATTGGGAGAAACAAAAGGGGTTTATGAAAGAAAGCTATTGTTGTCGTTGAAATCACCTATAAAAATCAAAGGAATGTGATGTCTCGTTTTATTGCTTTTTTTACAATTTTTTTATGTTGTTCCGCGCAGCATAGCTTTGCACAGCTCATTACATGGACGGATAATATCCCTAGTGCTTTGCAGCCCTTTCAAAATAAACCACAAATTTTGGCAGGCTATACGCAAAACCATATCTTTATCTATGGACATCCAGCCACAAAAACGGCTGTTCCAACCTTAAAAAACAATCCACAACCCACAGCAAACTTTACTTCAGCTGCGATTATTGTTCCCGTGAACGCACAACAAGTCGCCAAAACTCTAACTGACTATAATCAATATGTTGGTCTTTTCCCGACCCTCAAATCTGCAAAAACATTGGTGCAATCAGGCAATACCACCCAAATGAAATATCGCGTGTCGATCCCCACACCGATTCCTGTACTGAACTTTAATGAAGATGTCACCATGCAACATCAGCTTGCAGCCAATAGTATTTCAACCTTGGTAATTGATGCACCCATTCCCTATGGCGTCGGTAAATTTGAATGGTTTGCACTGGATGAGAACAGAACATTAATCACCCTGACGCAATGGAGTGACTTAAATCAACCACAAGGTTTTTTATTTAAAAAAATTCTAAATGCAATACCTGAAGTAAAACTTGGTATTCCGAGCAGCGGCAGCGCTTTTATTTTAGAGTCTTTAAGAAAGCGTTTTATTGGATCAAATAGTACGCCACTTGCTGCAGGTCAAATTCCAAACCCTCAGCTTACAAGCATCCAACTGGCAAAAGTTGCTCAACTGAGCCAAGCCGCGCAGCAGCCTGTTAGCTTTCTACACGCACCGACTACGTTGCCTTATACACATGGGCGGGAATCCATGCGATTTACCACAACCTATCAATTTTATAAACAGCCCCCTCAACAGCTACAAAAATGGCTTGTTCCAAGTGCTTATCAAGCCTTATTTCCACGTCAGATCAAAAAAATCAGCACTACACCCCTCCAAAACAAAAGTCAGGAGGCGGATATTCACGTCAATGTCGGTTTGGGTGTGATTAGTATTCCATTTTCATTTAAATTGCATTTTAACTATCCACAAAGCACTGAAAATAATTTTCATGCCAATGGTGGAGATTTACGCTATATCAAAGGACAAATGATCTTAAATGAAAACGATCAAGGATCTTTATTGAAAATGACCACAGCCATGAAGATCGACGAAAAAGCACCTTTTTTATTGAGAGCAATGCGCAGTCTCCCCTACCATGACACGTTGCCAGCAATTGGGGGCAATGCTGTGTTCGTACAGAAGATAAAAACGAAGATGTAGGGTCTATTCACATAAAAAATAGGCACAAAAAAACCGCAATTAAGCGGTTTTTTCTATTGATCAAATTGGTGCGCTCAGAGAGATTCGAACTCCCGACCCCTTAGTTCGTAGCCAAGTGCTCTATCCAGCTGAGCTATGAGCGCATATTTGATGTTGGGCATTATACGCATTTTTTCCCAATTGATAAGCGCTTTTTCACGACTTCACTATCGTTTGGCTATAGATTCAGCAGCTGCTATGTTTTAAAAAGTGTTTTCTTGTTTATAACACTGGTCTTTCTATGTTGAATTTATGTAAAGCCTTTGTATGTCATTCATATCTTTATCATCAGGACATACTTTTAGCAATAAGCACTAGATCAGTTTTTTTTCATTACAATTCAGTATCATATTAAAATTAACAAAGCCAACTTCAGTTCTATGAATTATGCAATTTTTATGAACAATCTGATTTAACTTATACGATATATGTAGAAATTCTAATAAATATCTGATCATCAAAAAGTAGAGGGCTGATTTATATAATATTTACAACCAACACAAATGTGACATATCAAGCAATATTGACACAATAATAATAACCAATAAATACTATTGTATAAGTTATGATACAGGAGTCACACAATTATTAAGGTAAATAAAACAAAACTCCAATAATTATAGGTATATCGACATGTTATTTAAAAATATTTTATCACCCATTACAAGCATACTATCTCTTGGGAGTAGCAATAGCCAAGGAACATCATCTTCTGTCAATACAGTATCGACAATAAAACAAGTTCATGTCGAAGAGAGTACAACCACAAATAATAGTAACAGTGGTACTCAAGTTGATGATGGCATATTCAATGGAATTGCAGCGGGTAATGGCGATCAGAACTACGGTGTTGGTGTGGGTAACGGTGATCACCTAAACTTCACTTATCCATTCACAACGGCTTTTCATTCACTCGGAAATTCTTATTCTTGGCTTGGTGATGCCTCACCAGTCACTTCCGTCAATACTTCAACCACCTCATCGTCAGTCCACGTTCAGGACAACGACACCACAGACAACAGTAATTTAGGCATCGCTGCTGGCAATGGCAGTAACGGTGGTTTCTTAAATGGTATCGGTTCAGGCAATGGCGAACATAACTACGGCATTGGAAATGGCAATGGTGATGGTGATGACGTTAATGTCACCACGCCTGTCACTGTGCCATTTGAAGCATTAGGCAACTCTTTCGCTGCAATTGGTGGTGGAGATGTCAACTCTATCAACACCACGCCGACGAGCTCGACGACCGTGATCGAAGACAATGACACCACCAATAACAGTAATAGTGGTGTTGGTGCTGCGGGTAACGGTAATGGCGGTGGTCTGCTCAATGGCGTTGCTGCAGGTAATGGCGAACATAACTATGGTATCGGCAATGGTAACGGTGATGATGTGAATGTCACTGTGCCTTGGACAACCCCAGTACAAGCGGTAGGTAACTCAATTGCAGGGGTTGGCGGTGGAGACGTCAACTCTATCAATACAGCCCCAACCACCTCATCCACTCATATTCAAGACAATGACACCACCAACAACAATAACAATGGGACTGGCACTGCGGGTAATGGTAATGGCGGCGGCTGGTTAAATGGTATTGGTGCTGGTAACGGTGAACAAAACTATGGAATCGGTAATGGTAACGGCGATGATGCCGATATCACCATGCCAGTCACAGCACCATTTCAGGCACTCGGCAATTCAGTTGCAGGCATTGGTGGTGGTGACGTAAATTCAGTCAATACTGCACCAACCACAACCTCCAATGTGATTGAAGACAACGATACTATCAACAACAGTAACAATGGTGTCGGTGCTGCGGGTAATGGCAATGCAGGCGGATTACTCAATGGTGTTTCTGCTGGAAATGGCGAACACAACTATGGGATCGGCAATGGAAATGGCGATGATGCCAGCGTCGTTGCACCATGGACGACTCCTGTCCAAGTGTTAGGTAACTCATTCGCAGGGATCGGTGGTGGTGAAGTAAACTCCGTCAACACAGCACCAACCACAACCTCAAATATCGTCCAAGACAATGACACCACCAATAACAGCAACAACGGTACAGGTGCAGACGGTAGTACTGGCAATGGTATCGGTGGCTGGGGCAATGGTCCAGCATCAGGCAATGGCGAACAAAACTACGGCATTGGTAACGGAAATGGCGACGATGTCGGCATCACTGCTCCAGTGACTTCACCATTTAATGTCCTCGGTAACTCATTGGGTGGCACAGGTGGTGGCGGTGTTTCATCCACCAATACAGCGCCAACAAATACACTCAATCATGTCCAAGACAATGACAGCACCAATAATAGCAATAGCGGTACTGGCGTTGATGGCGCAACTGGCAATGGTATCGGTGGACTATTGAATGGTGTAAGTGCGGGTAATGGTGACAAAAACTATGGTATTGGTAATGGCAACGGTACTGATGCAGATTGGACCTCTCCAATCGTGACACCAGTCAACGTGATGGGGAACAATGCTTCATGGTTTGGCAATTCAGATCCCGACCAAACCACCAACACATCAACCAATATCGCATCAACCAACACAACCAATATTGTTGAAGACAATGACAGCATCAACAATAGCAATAGCGGAACAGGTACTGCGGGTAATGGCATTGGTGGCTGGGGCAATGGACCAGCATCAGGCAACGGCGAACAAAACTACGGAATCGGCAACGGCAACGGCGATGATGTTGGTATCGTAATGCCGATCACCACACCATTAAATGGTTTAGGTAACGACTTCTCATTCTTTGGTAACTCACATAACGCATCGACCAATGATGCCTCTACAACCACCTCTAATTTTGTATTTGATAACGACAGTACCGACAACAGCAATAGTGGTACTGGTGTTGATGGTGGTGCAGGCAATGGTATTGGTGGTGGCTTACTCAATGGTGTCAGTGCAGGTAACGGTGAACACAACTATGGTATCGGCAATGGAAATGGCGATGATGCCAGTGTCGTTGCGCCGATCACTATGCCAGTCAATGGCTTAGGTAACTCCTTTGCAGTCTTTGGAGACTCTACCAACGACTCAGTCAATAATGGCTCGACTACGACCATCAATTATATCGAAGACAACGATAGCATTGACAATAGCAATAGTGGTACAGGCGTAGGCGGTGCCTCAGGTAATGGTATCGGTGGCTTACTCAATGGCGTAGGCTCAGGCAATGGTGAGCAAAACTACGGTATCGGCAATGGAAATGGCGATGATGCCAGTGTCGTGATGCCAATCACAGCTCCAGCCAATGCACTCGGCAACTCCTTCTCTATCTTTGGTAACTCGACCTCTAACTCTGTCAATGACTCATCCACAACGGCAGTCAACCATTTTGAAGACAATGACAGCACCAATAATAGCAATAGCGGTACTGGCCTCGTTGGTGATGGCAGTGCAGGTAATGGTATAGGCGGTTGGGGCAATGGTGCAGCAGCAGGTAATGGCGATCATAACTATGGCATCGGGAATGGTATAGCCAACGATGCTGCTGTGGTCGCACCGATTACCACTCCGATCAGTGCCAATGGTAATGCCTTTTCGATCTTTGGTGATGCGACCTCTAACTCTGTCAATGACTCATCAACCACAACCTCAAACTTTTTCCAAGACAATGACAGCATTGACAATAGCAACAGTGGCGGCGGTGTCGGTGGCTCATCTGGCAATGGTATTGGTGGTCTATTAAATGGTATCGGCGCAGGTAATGGCGAACATAACTATGGCATCGGCAATGGTATCGCCGATGATGCCGCTGTCGTTATGCCAATTACGACACCAGTCAGTGCCAATGGTAATGCCTTCTCAATCTTTGGCAATGCCACCTCCAATTCAACCAATGACTCATCAACCACAACCAGTAACTACTTCCAAGATAACGACACCACCAATAACAGCAATAGCGGTGGTAATGGATCTGACAATGGTACAAGTGGTGGTATAGGTAATGGTATTGCTGCTGGCAACGGTGAGCATAATTATGGTATCGGCAATGGTATTGCGGATGATGCAAGCATTGTCGCACCAATAACAGTGCCAATTAGTGCCAACGGGAATGCCTTCTCCATCTTTGGCAATGCGACCTCAAACTCAACCAATAACTCATCGACCACAACCAACAACTACGTTCAAGACAACGACACAACCGACAACAGTAATGGAGGCGGTAATGGTACAGGTGGTGGCTCAGGTGGCGGTTTCCTAGGTCTAGGTGGCTTGCTCAATGGTATTGGTTCAGGCAATGGCGAACATAACTACGGTATTGGCAATGGGAATGGCGACGATGCCAGTATTGTCATGCCAGTTGCAGTTCCAATTAACTTATCAGGTAATGCAATATCAGTTGTTGGCACTGCCACATCGAACTCAACCAATAACTCATCAACCACAACCAATAACCACGTCGAAGATAATGACACCACTGACAATAGCAATGGTGCTGGCAATGGCTTCGGCACAGGTGCAGGTCTATTAGGTGGTCTACTCAATGGTGTTGGTACTGGAAATGGAGAACATAACTACGGTATCGGCAATGGTAACGGTGATGACGCTAGCGTCGTTGCACCAATCACAATTCCGATTAACTTCTCAGGCAATGCAATCTCTGTATTAGACCTCAATAGTCTCAGTGAAGGAGACGTGCTCAGCCCTGTCACCAATATCGTTGGTATTATTGCGGGTGATGGCGAAGGTGGTACAGGTCTCGTCGGTACAGTCACAGGTATTGCTGGTGGAATTATCGGTGATCCAGATGTAGGTGGTGGTTTACTAAATCCAATCACCAATGTTGTCGGCGGCATCACTGGAATTATTGGCGGTGATGGTGATCTGACTGGTGGCCTACTTGATCCAATTACAGGCATCATCGGTGGTATTGGCGGTGGTGACGGCGGTCCTCTTGGTGCAATCACTGGCATCATCGGTGGTATTACCGGTGGCGACGGCAGTCCTCTAGATGCAATCACAGACATCATCGGTGGCATTGGCGGTGGTGACGGTAGCCCTCTTGGTCCAATCACTGGCATCATCGGCGGTATCACGGGTGGTGACGGCGGTCCTCTGGGTCCAATCACTGGCATCATCGGCGGTATTGGCGGTGGTGATGATGGTCCTCTTGGCGCAATCACAGGCATCATCGGTGGCATTGGCGGTGGTGACGGCAGTCCTCTAGATGCAATCACAGGCATTATCGGCGGTATCACGGGTGGTGACGGCGGTCCTCTGGGTCCAATCACTGGCATCATCGGCGGTATTACGGGCGGTGACGGCAGCCCTCTTGATCTAATCACAGGTGTCATCGGTGGTATTGGCGGTGGTGACGGCGGTCCATTAGGTCCAATCACAGGCATTATCGGTGGTATTACAGGTGGTGACGGCGGCAGCCCTCTCGATATCTTAACGGGTATTATTGGTGGCATTGCTGGTGGCGATCTAGGCAACAATCCTGTAACGGGCGTCATCCAAACAGGTATTGATATGCTTCAAGGCGTTGAAAGCCTCAAAACTGAAATCATCAATACAGGTATCGACACTGTTGCTGGCACAATCATCGGTGTATTCCCTCAAGCTGAACATCCTGTCGGTGATCTTGCGGATCTCGGTACGCTTACTTTTGAAACGTCTCGCGATACCGTCAACGGTACACTTGAAGCAATCTCTGATTTAGCAGGCTCTGATTTTGGTGGTGCGATGGGTAATGCTACTGGCGTTATCGGCACACTGATCAATAATGGTTCAACTGCTGCGGATATTATCCAACATGTCGTCGGAGACGATCTGCTTGGTGGCGGCATCATCGGTGGTATTGGCGGTGGGGATGGCAGTCCTCTTGGCGCAATCACAGGTATTATCGGCGGTGACGGCGGTCCTTTAGGTTCAATCACTGGCATCATTGGCGGCATTACTGGTGGTATCAGTGGTGGTGATGGTAGCTCTCTTGATTCAATTACTGAGATTATAAGTGGCAGTATAAGCGGTAATTTAGGTGGCTTCATTTCTATCAATGGCGATAGCAATAGTGTTGTTGAGAACATTTTAGACTCTGTAGTCGGTGCAACCTCTTCATCTTCTCAAAGTGTCTCTGTAAGTGTCTTTAATTCAAACTTCACTGAGAGCTTTAATACCCCAAGCTTAAATTTAACTGAACAGCTTTTTGAAAGTAGCAACCTTTTCTAAGGCTTGCTTTCCCTATAAAAAAAACTGCTGATATTTCAGCGGTTTTTTTTAGTACATCGTCGTGAAACAAGATAAAAAATCCTTAATTAACTCAATCATAAAACTTTATTCGAATTGATAAGTTTTCATTAAAGATAAAATAGGGTTCACATCGTCTACATTTTTATATAATAAATTAAGATTATGATATATATTGTTTTTTTATAGACCCAGAGTCTATGAAACATTTACTTTCAAACCAACAACAAATTTCATAAACTTTCTGCTTATTCCTCAATAAGCATCTGGACAATTCAACCTACTCCCTATTAACCAACTGATTTAATAAACTAAACTTCATAATGGAAAATTATTAGCACATCTTCACCATAAGACTTTTCGCCACTAAAAAAACAAAATATATCAAATAAAAACAATTACCTACTTAACTTTAAACTCTCATTTAACAATTAAATTTGATCATTAATATACATTGACAAATTAATTGAAAAATATAACACTAAATTTGATTAATGAGACATAAATCACAGAATAACCGTAACCATTAATAAATAATTGAATCAAAACAACACAACTTCAAAAATATAGGTATCGTTATGCTTTTCAAAAGTCTTTTATCACCCATTAAAAGTATTACTTCAAATTTAACAGAGAGTAGTACATCGTCGGCTAGTCATTCAATCCTAGCCCCTCTTTCTCTTTCCACAATTACAAATATTCTATCTACAAATACTGTAACAAACACAATTAGCAGCTTAACTAGCAACACAGATGGCGGTCCACTAGGTTCAATTACTGGTGTTATCGACGGTATTACTGGTGGCGGTGATGGTGGTCCTCTTGGCTCAATCACAGGCATTATCGGTGGTATTACTGGTGGTGACGGTGGTCCTCTTGGTCCAATCACTGGAATTATCGGTGGTGTTACGGGTGGCGGTGATGGCGGTCCTCTTGGTCCAATCACAGGCATTATCGGTGGTATTACGGGTGGCGGTGATGGTGGTCCACTAGGTCCGATCACAGGCATTATCGGTGGTATTACGGGTGGTGATGGTGGTCCTTTAGGTCCGATCACAGGCATTATCGGCGGTATTACTGGTGGTGATCTTGGCAACAACCCAGTAACGGGTGTTATCCAAACAGGTATCGATGTGCTTCAAGGCGTTGAAAGCCTCAAAACTGAAATCATCAATACAGGTATCGACACTGTCGCTGGCACAATTATTGGGGCGTTCCCTCAAGCTGAACATCCTGTCGGTGACCTCGCAAATCTTGGCACACTCACTTTTGAAACTTCTCGCGATACCGTCAACGGTACACTTGAAGCTATCTCTGATTTAGCAGGTGCTGATTTTGGTGGTGCACTGGATAATGCTACTGGCGTTATCGGTACACTGATCAATAATGGTTCAACTGCTGCAGATATCATCCAACATGTCATCGGAGACGATCTGCTTGGCGGTGGCATTCTTGATGGCATCACAGGTGGTATTGGTGGTGACGGCGGTCCTTTAGGTGCAATCACAGGTATTATCGGTGGTATTACAGGTGGTGACGGCGGTCCACTAGGTCCAATCACAGGCATTATCGGTGGTATTACTGGTGGCGGTGATGGCGGTCCTCTTGGCCCAATCACAGGCATTATCGGTGGTATTACGGGTGGCGGTGATGGTGGTCCACTAGGTCCGATCACAGGCATTATCGGTGGTATTACGGGTGGCGGTGATGGCGGTCCTCTTGGTCCAATCACAGGTATTATCGGTGGTATTACTGGTGGCGATGGCGGTCCTCTTGGTCCAATCACAGGCATTATCGGCGGTATTACAGGTGGTGATCTTGGCAACAATCCTGTAACGGGTGTTATCCAAACAGGTATCGATGTGCTTCAAGGCGTTGAAAGCCTCAAAACTGAAATCATCAATACAGGTATCGACACTGTCGCTGGCACAATTATTGGGGCGTTCCCTCAAGCTGAACATCCTGTCGGTGACCTCGCAAATCTTGGCACACTCACTTTTGAAACTTCTCGCGATACCGTCAACGGTACACTTGAAGCTATCTCTGATTTAGCAGGTGCTGATTTTGGTGGTGCACTGGATAATGCTACTGGCGTTATCGGTACACTGATCAATAATGGTTCAACTGCTGCAGATATCATCCAACATGTCATCGGAGACGATCTGCTTGGCGGTGGCATTCTTGATGGCATCACAGGTGGTATTGGTGGTGACGGCGGTCCATTAGGTCCAATCACAGGTATTATCGGTGGTATTACAGGTGGTGACGGCGGTCCACTAGGTCCAATCACAGGCATTATCGGTGGTATTACTGGTGGCGGTGATGGCGGTCCTCTTGGCCCAATCACAGGCATTATCGGTGGTATTACGGGTGGCGGTGATGGTGGTCCACTAGGTCCGATCACAGGCATTATCGGTGGTATTACGGGTGGTGATCTTGGCAACAATCCTGTAACGGGTGTTATCCAAACAGGTATCGATGTGCTTCAAGGCGTTGAAAGCCTCAAAACTGAAATCATCAATACAGGTATCGACACTGTCGCTGGCACAATTATTGGGGCGTTCCCTCAAGCTGAACATCCTGTCGGTGACCTCGCAAATCTTGGCACACTCACTTTTGAAACTTCTCGCGATACCGTCAACGGTACACTTGAAGCTATCTCTGATTTAGCAGGCGCTGATTTTGGTGGTGCACTGGATAATGCTACTGGCGTTATCGGTACACTGATCAATAATGGTTCAACTGCTGCTGATATCATCCAACACGTCATTGGTGAGGATTTACTTGGCGGTGGCATTCTTGATGGCATCACAGGTGGTATTGGTGGTGACGGCGGTCCTTTAGGTGCAATCACAGGCATTATCGGTGGTATTACAGGTGGCGGTGATGGTGGTCCATTAGGTCCAATCACAGGCATTATCGGCGGTATTACTGGTGGTGACGGTGGTCCTTTAGGTGCAATCACAGGTATCATCGGCGGTATTACTGGTGGTGACGGCGGCAGCCCTCTCGATATCTTAACGGGTATTATTGGTGGCATTGCTGGTGGCGATCTAGGCAACAATCCTGTAACAGGTGTCATCCAAACAGGTATTGATATCCTTCAAGGTGTTGAAAGCCTCAAAACTGAAATCATCAACACAGGCATCAATACTGTTGCTGATGCAATTATCGGGGCATTCCCTCAAGCTGAACATCCTGTCGCTGATCTTGCGGAGCTCGGCACGCTTACCTTCGAAACTTCTCGTGATACTGTCAACGGTACACTTGAAGCCATTTCAGATTTGGCAGGTGCTGATTTCGGTGGCGCGTTCGATAATGCAACAGGTGTCATCGGTACACTGATCAACAATGGTTCAACTGCTGCAGATATTATCCAACACGTCATTGGTGAGGATTTACTTGGCGGTGGCATGATTGATGGTATCGGAGGCGGTAATGGTAGCCCTCTTGATTCAATTACTGAGATCATAAGTGGCAGTATAAGCGGTAATGTAGGTGGCTTTATTTCTATCAATGGCGATAGCAATAGTGTTGTAGAGAACATTTTAGACTCTGTAGTTGGTGCAACCTCTTCATCGTCTCAAAGTGTCTCGGTAACTGTCTTTAATTCAAACTTTACTGAGAGCTTTAATACCCCAAGCTTAAACCTAACTGAACAGCTTTTTGAAAGTAACAACCTTTTCTAAGTCTTGCTTCCCCTATAAAAAACCGCTGATATTTCAGCGGTTTTTTATCACTAGAAAAGGTAATGAACGAGATGAATTAACAATAATTTTGTAGATTGAGAGTTTTTACAAACTTAGAAAACACGAAAATTAAACATCACTGCCTTTAATAAAAAAATCGATGCATTTAATATAAAAAATTACAGCGAAGTTAGACCAAAGTCTAATATATTTATATTTAAAAACACGATAATAGAAAATCAAAATAAATACACACACCAAGTCTCTATCATAAAATTAAATACTCCAACCACATTTATAAAAAAATTAAATGCCGCCTCTACTTTAAATACCATAAAATCCATACTGAATAAGTTCACAGGCCATGCCTCGTGCATTAAATCTATTAGCGAAGGATTGCTTAGATGCTTTCACTTAAAGTTTAAGCATTTAATTATGAAAACACAGCTCAAGGCTTATGCCACATTGATTTATATCTTTTGATTTTCAAGAAATATATTTTTTAATTTTAACGGCATGGTCTATTTTAAATTTCATTTATTTAAATGAGATGACGGTTGCTTATTCATAATTTTAAATTGTTAGGATGACATGAATGAAAATTAATTTTTTAATTGCCAGTATATTAAGCATTGCAACGAGTTCAACATTCGCCGCCCCAAAATTTTATGGTGAGATTGATGCCAGTTTGGATTACCTACCAGAAAACAATGCAACAAAATCTGATCAAGATGTATGGAAAGTAAACAGCAACAGCTCATTCCTTGGACTTAAGGGCGAAGAAAAATTAACCGAACGCCTCAGCGCTGTTTACCTAATCGAATGGGCATTTAATGCGGATGGGGATGGAACCGATTGGTCGCAACGTGATCGCTATGTTGGCTTAAAAGATGAAAAATTCGGAACTATTAAAGCGGGTAAAAACAATTCACCATTAAAAAAATTATCCAGTACTGTTGATAGCTTCAATAACTATGTCCGCAATACTGCGGATATTAGAAGTATCATGCCTGGTGAAAACCGCATCAATAATTCCATCGTCTATGAATCTCCTCAATTTGCAATGAGTGAACAGTCGTCTTTAGGATTTAATGCGTTATTAGCCACAGGCGAGAAACAAGGTATCAAAAACAATCAAGGCGGTGTAACCGTTGATGGTGGGGGCTTAGGGGATGCATGGTCTACCTCTATCGTATTTAACCACCCTTTATTCTTAGCAGGTGCAGCTTATGATAAAGGTATTCCAAGCAACTTCCTCGGCCATGGTTTCTTAAATGCCAGCGATACCGAAACTGCGATTGATGGCGTGTTTGCAGCAGCAAAAACCATGCGCTTAACAGGTGTAATTAAACCTGTAGAAAATCTAAGATTAAAGGGATTAATCCAAAAATCTGAAGTTGAGGAAGCCAAAGGAAATACTGTCGGCGCAGATAATATTGATGATTCTATCGGATGGTTGATTGGTGCTGAATATCGAATTCCCAACTATGAAAAATGGAATGTAAAGGTACAATACAGTCAAAACTCCACCAGCTTTAAAAATGATGATGCAGACTATGATGCTAAGCAAATTATGGCAGGCGTAGATTATTCATTTAACAAGCAAGTGAAAGCCTATGGCTATACAGCCTATGCAACTTTCAAACAAGGAGATGCGAAAGACAAGCAACCTCTAGTCGGTACTGGTTTAGAATTTAAATTCTGATAGCACACATCACCGCTTAAGAAAAAAGCCAAGATTTATTAATTTTGGCTTTTTAATATCTATTCATTATTTAAAATCACCAATAATTTTCAATAAATCAAATACAAAAATTTAATAATAAAGCAGGATTTAATCTTCGCTTATTCATAATTCTCAACCGATTATCACAAATCCATATCCCGCACCGCTCAAATATCAATCATTCCCACCGATTTTTCAAAAGACATTCACCCTTATATTTAAAAAGAAAATCATCAACTTATTTCTCTCTATAATAATTTAGCAGCACATGGTATTTCTAAAATAAATAACCACTTTACATGTATTTTAAAAATGAATCATAACCATAGATAAGATAATGATATTCTTTTTCTGTTTATTTTTTATGATAAACAACGGATTCCACCATTCAAATTAAAGCTATGCAAAAGTGGTAGAGAGTACTGCAAGGTTAAAAATACCTCTCCCCCGTCTTTTAAAAATCTAGGCAACGAAGCCTATATAAAAATATGCACACCCAAAGTTTGCATATAAATATAACCGTTTATGGAGAAACACTTAAAATGTTAAAAGGCATTCTATTAACTGGTACTTTACTGACCTTAGGATTAGGTCTAACGGCATGCAACAAAAAACAAGGCGAAGTGGGCGAACCTAAACGCCCAGAATGTATTGCACCAGCAAAACCAGGAGGTGGTTTTGACCTGACCTGTAAATTGGCACAAAATGCCTTTAAAGAAACCGAATTATTAAAGTCACCAATGCGTGTAACTTATATGCCAGGTGGGGTTGGTGCCGTTGCATACAATAAAATTGTTGCCAATGACCCTGCCAATGACAATGCTATTGTGGCTTTTTCTACAGGTTCTCTTCTGAACCTCTCACAAGGAAAATTTGGTCAATACACTGAAAAAGATGTCCGTTGGTTAGCGATCGTAGGCACAGACTACGGTGTCGTTGCCGTCAATGCAGAATCTCCTTATAAAAACCTAAACGATTTAATTGCTGCCCTCAAGAAAAACCCAAAATCCGTGAGCTTCGGCGCAGGTGGTAGTGTCGGTGGTCAAGATTGGATGCAAACGGCGATGCTCGCCAAAGCCGCTGGCGTGAATCCAAAAGAAATGACCTATATTGCGTTAGAAGGTGGTGGTGAAGCCGTCACATCTGTTTTAGGCAACCACATCCAAGTGGTTAGCGCAGGTGTCGCCGAAGTTATTCCTCATGTTAAATCTGGAAAGTTACGCGCACTTGCTGTATTTGCACCTGAGCGCCTACCAAATGCTTTGGCGGATATTCCAACAGCAAAAGAACAAGGTTATGACATCCAATGGCCTGTAGTTCGTGGCTACTATGTTGGCCCAAAAGTTAGTGACGAAGCCTATCAATGGTGGAAAACATCATTTGAAAAAATGATGCGTGATCCGAAGTTTGAAAAATCTCGCGAACAATTCGATTTACTCCCTCTTTCTATGACTGGAGAAGAGTTAGATAAATTTGTCATGCAGCAAACGAATCAACTCAGAGATTTATCAAAAGAGTTCGATCTCGTTACAAAATAGCCTTTAAAACAATTAGAGCATTTCAATCCTCATATTTCGTTTAAGCGGAAATTCAGTATTGAAATGCGCCTGAATTTTTATGCAGAAAAGGAATTATTTATGTCCGCAGAAAGGATTTTTTCAGGGACTTTAGGACTCGTCAGTTTAGGTCTTCTTTATTTAGCTTGGGGTTATGTGGCCCCTTTCGCATATGACCCCTTAGGACCGCGCCCCTATCCTGTCCTGCTATTGTTACTGTTGATTATAAGTTGTCTTTATCTGACATTTAGACCTCAAAAATTAGCTGAATTCATTGATTTAGGCTACACACCTTCAATTCTAAAAAGAATCGGCTTATTGATGCTATTTATGCTGATTTACGCGGTAACTTTTGAATTTTTAGGGTTTCCTATTGCGACCGCCATCATGTTTTTCCTTGTCGGCACTCTTTTTGGTGGAAGCATCAAAGCATCACTAATCTCAGGCATTGTCTTTGGTTGTCTTTTATATGGGTTATTTGACTACGTATTAGATGTACCACTGCCATTGGGATTTTTTAGTTAATCAAGGAAGAATAAATGGAAGTTTATGAATATTTAATGTACGGCTTTCAGGTCGCATTGACACCTCAAAACCTAATGATTGCGCTGATCGGTGCATTTATTGGAACGATCGTTGGTCTATTGCCCGGACTCGGTCCGATCAATGGTGTCGCATTACTCCTCCCGTTTGCTTACGCATTGGGCCTCCCACCCGAAAGTGCGCTGATCCTATTAGCAGCAGTGTATCTCGGCTGTGAATATGGAGGACGTATTTCTGCCATTCTGATCAATGTGCCCGGTGATGCTGCCGCCATTATGTCAACGATGGATGGATATCCACTCGCCAAACAAGGTAAAGCAGGGATTGCATTGTCACTCTCAGCAATGAGTTCATTTATCGGTAGCTTAATCGCAATTATCGGAATCGTCTTATTTGCACCGCTTTTAGCAAAATGGGCAATCGTCTTCGGACCTGCTGAATATTTTGTCTTAATGGTATTCGCACTGACGTGTTTAAGTGGCTTAGTGGGCGACCAGCCGATTAAAACAGCGATTGCAGCCTTAATCGGTTTATTGTTTGCGACCGTGGGTGTGGATGCTGTCACTGGCGTGTATCGCTTTACTTTTGGTTCGGTTAATTTAAGCGACGGCGTGCAATTTACAACGATTGTAATTGGTTTTTTCAGTATCAGCGAAATTCTAATCATGCTGGAAAAAACAACGGTTGGGCAAAAAGCCTTGGGTCAAGGAAAGCGCAGCTTATTCAACCTCAAAGAGTTTATGTTCACCTTAGGCACAACGATTCGCAGTTCTTTGCTTGGCTTTATTGTTGGTATTTTACCTGGTGCAGGTGCAACCATCGCCAGTGCAATGTCTTATACCAGCGAACGCAAACTCGCAGGAAAAGATGGCAAATTTGGTGAAGGTGATTTGCGTGGTATTGCAGCACCAGAAGCTGCCAATAACGCTTCAGCATGTGGTTCATTTATTCCGATGCTCACCCTAGGTGTACCCGGTTCAGGCACAACAGCAGTGATGTTAGGTGCTTTAACGCTTTATAACATTACGCCCGGTCCACAGTTATTCACCGAACAACCAACGATTGTTTGGGGACTGATTGCCTCATTATTTGTGGTCAGTGTTTTATTACTCATTATGAACATCTCATTGGTTCGCTTCTTTGCCAAGCTATTGAGTGTTCCAAACTTTATTTTACTTCCAGCCATCGCCGCAGTCAGCTTTGTGGGGGTTTATGCCATCCATAGCACTGTCTTTGACCTTGTGTTCATGGTGATTCTGGGTATCTTTGGTTATATTTTACGCAAACTCAACTTCCCTTTATCGGCACTCATTCTAGGGTTCGTACTCGGAGAACTCATGGAGTCCAGCTTACGCCGTGCACTTTCCATTTCTCAAGGTGAATTATCTATTCTGTTTGATGGTTACATCACCAAAGTGTTATGGATGTTGGCAGGTATTATGATTGTATTACCGTTGATTCGCTGGTTACGTAATCGCCATCGCGCGATCTAAATCATGCTGACCGATAGGGATTAAATGCCTATCGGTCACTTACCTTTGATATGTGACCCTATTTATGCTGTATCTAAAGTATGCTTTGAGTCTAAGTCTTGCATTTTTAGGTGCACATCTCGCACTATGGTTACACTTGCCTATTCCATGGCTTCTAGGACCATTATTTGTTACCGCATTACTCAAAATAAATCATGCTCCCATTGAGTGCCATAGCGCTGCACGCAGCATCGGTTTATCCATTATCGGTCTGACCTTAGGTTTGTATTTCACCCCAGAAATGCTACGTTTGATTGCGATCAATGGGTTGGCATTATTGAT
Organism: Acinetobacter sp. 2JN-4; assembly: GCF_003687745.1. Lineage (NCBI taxonomy): Bacteria > Pseudomonadati > Pseudomonadota > Gammaproteobacteria > Moraxellales > Moraxellaceae > Acinetobacter > Acinetobacter sp. 2JN-4. The sequence continues at coordinate 69,480 of NZ_RDNY01000002.1, forward strand.
TGGTTTGCTATTCGCTTTACTGTTAGGTGGTATTGGCGCTGTCATCTTACAACGCTGGGGCAAAGTCGATTTTAAAACAGCTTGGTTTGCTTCTGCGATTGGCGGAGCGAATGAAATGTCGCATTTAGCAGAACATTATCAAGCTCAAGTCGATAAAGTCGCGTCTGCGCATACGTTACGCGTACTGATGGTGGTGGTGATTGTGCCGTTCTTCTATCAGTTCATGGGATGGCATGGCTTTGATGGCAATACCATTGACCGTAATATGGAAATTGATTGGCTCGGTTTTATCCTTTTAGCAATCTTATCTTATCTCGCCAGCCGTATATTTCTGTACTATCAACTCCCTAACCCTTGGACGTTTGGCGCATTACTGATTGCCATTTTTTTTACCGCACAAAATATCCATCTCTCAGCCATACCAGATCCAATTGTGCACTTAGGACAAGTTTTACTTGGCTGGTCACTTGGCAATAAATTCAAAGCTGGATTTTTTAAAACCGCTCCACATTTTTTGAGTATTGTCGCGCTCTGTAATCTTGGCGCATTGGTACTCACAGGCTTAGTTGCATACGTCCTAATGCAATGGACCGATATTCCCCTACCGACACTTGGCTTAGGTCTCGCACCCGGTGGTGTCGCTGAAATGACCATCACTGCAAATGTATTACAATTAGGCGTACCCATAGTGACCGCTTTTCATGTGGTGCGTATGGTTGGCGTATTGGGAACTGTAGGCTATTTATATCGTTTCTTTGAAAAGAAAATAGGGAAATAAAACCCACCTAAAGATTTCATTTATTTCTATAAAAAATCAATAAAAGCATCATAATAAGTAGTTTTCTTGATATCTATAAATAATTATAGAGTTCAACTTTACTCGCAATTAAAATATACACTCAGACGAAAGGAAAGAAATGCAAAAAACAATTTTCGAGAACAATACAGAAGAAGATTGTATTCAAGACCACTTTAAATCGACTTTCCTCTGTTTTATTTTTTCTTTCATCATTTTATTGGTTTTTAGCTCATTTCATCAAGCTGCTTTACATCAAGCAGATCTAGCTAGAAATCACACATGGAAAATCTCAAAGAAACACATCAATTCATCCAGCGAGCCTCACATCCGTCGTGAAAGAGTAGGTGCATCGCTGATACTTCCTACTGGTCAAAAAGAACCCTTGGTGATGCAATGTGATGTCAAACTTATAAGGTTATGCCAACAGGAGCTTAAACAGCCAACTCAAGCTATCCAAACCATCTATTATTATCAAACGATACCTATGAGAAATAACCAGCCCGAATATCAACTTAAAGCCATCGACTATATGGATCTAAAAGGAAAATTGATTCATCTAAATTACAATAAAATAGCACCAAATACCTCCATCGCGATACAAAAGAATAATTGGAAGCTATGGATAATCACTTTTATTGGGGGTTGGGCTTGTTTGTTAATTACTTTAGTGATTTCCACTTTATTAAAATTATTTTCAAAAAAATCAAGAATTACACTGATTGCTTTACTCGGTCTGTATTACATTTCAATCATTTATAAAAGCTTGATGATTTATATCACCTAAAAATTCAGGCACAAAAAAACCGCAATTAAGCGGTTTATTTCATTAAGTTGGTGCGCTCAGAGAGATTCGAACTCCCGACCCCTTAGTTCGTAGCCAAGTGCTCTATCCAGCTGAGCTATGAGCGCATTACTTATGTGCCAATGTGGCATGTGTTACTTGTGCAATATTTACTTGGTGCGCTCAGAGAGATTCGAACTCCCGACCCCTTAGTTCGTAGCCAAGTGCTCTATCCAGCTGAGCTATGAGCGCATTAAGTAAAAAATGGCGGTGAGAGAGGGATTCGAACCCTCGGTACAGTTACCCGTACGCATCCTTAGCAGGGATGTGGTTTCAGCCACTCACCCATCTCACCGTAACACGAGCGCAATAATACAAACTAAAACTCCTTTACACAAGGGAAGATCCTGTTTTTTTCTGTTTTTTTATATCAATCAAATATTTTTTAAACGATTTTGGTATTTTTTCAGCATTTTTTGCCTCAACGCTTGTTAATATAGGCTTCTCTTTTATACAGATCCGTGGCGTAAACAGAAACTTGCAATCTTTGACGTGCAGTCGAAGTTTGAATGACTTATGCTAAAGCGATCTGCCAGATGTGAAATGAAACGATATGATTAAAAACTGGGGCGATCCCGAAGCAAAAGCAGAAGCCGAACGTTATGATAACCCGATTCCGAGCCGAACTCTTATTTTAACCACATTAGAACAATTACAAACTGCTCAATCTCATGCAGAACTCGTCGAGTGCTTTAATCTTCAAGATCAAAAAAGTATTGATGCATTAAACCATCGTTTAAGTGCGATGGTGCGTGATGGCCAGTTAATGAAGGATGGCTATAAATTTCAGCCAGCAACAGACCTTCCGAGCCATGAGGCGACGGTATATATCAATAGCAAAGGTTTAGGTACTGCCAATATCGCAGGACAAAACGACATCCTATTAGCTGAGCGTGAATTGCGACTGGTCTTTAATGGCGATCGCGTCAAAGTTCGTCAGACCTCAGTCGACCGTAAAGGCAAAGCTTGGGGCTTTATTAGCGAAGTGGTTCAACACCGCGTTAAACAGATTATTGGTAAAGTCATTGAACATGATGGTGAATATTTTATTCAACCCAGTAATCCCAATCAGCACCAACCAATCACCTTAGAAAAAGAACTGATTGAACATGCCAATGCAAAAGTTGGTGATATGTTGCGTGTTGCAATTGATGACTATCCAACGCGTGAAGAGCTAGCCACAGGTCATGTGATTCAATCCATGGCAGACAAAGCCGATACCGAAATTATTATTCCGCAAACGATTTTAGAGTTTGGATTACCTTACGAGTTTCCAGATGCGGTCATCAAAGAAGCTGAAAGTTTCAAAGAACCGTCTGCACAAGACCATAAAGGACGTGTCGATTTACGGGATCTGCCACTCGTCACCATTGATGGTGAAGATGCGCGTGACTTTGACGATGCCGTTTATGCAGAGAAACGTCCTGGTGGGGGTTATCGTGTGGTGGTGGCCATTGCCGATGTCAGTCATTATGTCCGTTTAGATTCAGCTTTAAATGAAGAAGCAGAAGACCGTGGGACATCAGTTTATTTCCCACACTTTGTTTTGCCTATGTTGCCTGAAGCATTGTCGAATGGCTTGTGTTCTTTAAATCCGCACCTTGACCGTCTATGTATGGTCTGTGATTTAAAACTGTCTCGTGCAGGAAAAGTAACGGGTTACGAATTTTATCCTGCGGTAATGCACTCCAAAGCACGTTTGACTTATACCCAAGTCAGTGAATATTTTGATGGTACAACAGATGCGATTCCACAAGATAAAAGCATCCATAAATCACTCAACACTCTGTTCCAGCTTTATCAAACCCTAAAAGGCTTACGTGCTGAACGTCATGCAATGGAATTTGAAACCATTGAAACCTATATGACCTTTGATGAGTTGGGTGGCATCAAAGAAATCTTGCCGCGTACGCGCAACGTTGCTCATAAACTGATTGAAGAATGTATGTTGCTCGCCAATGTCGCGGCGGCAGAATACGCTTTAGAACATGATATTCCGATGCTCTATCGTGTGCATGAAGCACCTGAATTTTCACGTATTCAAAAAGTACGTGATTTTGTGAAATTACTCGGTCTACCATTCCCAGAACAACCGACCCAAGCAGATTATCAACGCGTGATCGAAGCGACCAAGGATCGTTTGGATGCACCAAGTATTCATGCGGTGTTATTGCGCTCAATGATGCAAGCGTACTATGGCGCAAAAAACTCTGGTCACTACGGTTTGGCATATGAAGCGTATACGCATTTCACCTCACCAATTCGTCGTTACCCCGATTTATTACTTCATCGTGCCATTAAAACGCATTTGCAACAAAAGCCTCACACGCTTTCTGGTGCGGCCTTGGATGATGCAGGTGAGCATTTCTCTCAAACCGAACGTCGCGCAGATGAAGCTTCGCGTAGTGTGACCACATGGTTGAAATGCCATTATATGCAGCAGCATTTAGGTGATGAGTTTGTTGGCCTGATTAGTGCTGTGACTGAGTTTGGTTTATTTGTCACCCTTAAAGACTTGTATGTGGACGGTATGATCCATGTCAGCCAACTCGGTGAGGATTATTTCCTCTATGATCAAGCCAGCCAAAGTCTGGTCGGTCAAAACCGTGGGCAAGCCTTTAGTTTAGGTGATGAAGTCAAAATCAAAGTCGCTGGCGTGAACTTGGAAGAACGTAAAATCGACTTCCAACTGATTCAGCAATTGACCCATTTGGGTCGTGTGATTCGTCAAAAAGCACCACGTACTGCTTCAAACAAAACCCTAACCACTGAAGAAGTATTTAGCAAAGCACCTATCATCGCTCAACTCAGTGAAGATGGTGAAAAGCCCGTTGCTAAAAAGAAGAATAAGGACAAAGCTAGTCCTTACGCAAAGAAACCAAACAAAAAGAGCGCTTCTAAGCCTGAAAGTAAAGAAAAGGTGAAGAAGAAAGCAAAACCGAAAAAGAAAAAGTCCAATGCGAAGGTAAAGCAAGACGCTTAAATCATGAATAGGAAGGCCAGTATGGGAAAAGTAATATGCGGTATATGTATATCCGTTGATGGTTTCGTTGCTGGCCTGAATATGAGTGAAGATAAGCCTTTCGGTGAGTTACCTAATATTCATCAAAGTTTGTGTAAATGGTTGTTTGAACAAGCTGCTCAACATAAGAATGAAATTGCCAGTTTAACCTCTGCTGGCGCTTTTATTATGGGACGTAATATGTTCGGCCCAAGTGGGGCAGAATATAATACATGGGAAGGTTGGTGGGGCGAAGAACCCCCATACCATGCTCCTGTATTTGTTCTAACCCACACTGCTCGGGAGGATCTAGCTTTGCAAGGTGGTACGACCTTTCATTTTGTGACTGATGGAATACAAAGTGCTCTGGAAAAAGCAAAAGCAGTGGCTGGTGAAAAAGACATTGCAATTGCAGGTGGTGCCAATACCGTTAATCAGTATTTACAAGCAGGTTTGATTGATGAATTGTGGCTACATATCGTTCCGGTCGTGGTAGGTCAAGGCAAACGCTTGTTCGAGGATGTACCGCCAATAGATTTTGAAATACTGGAGCAAAGTGGCACAGATTTGGTAACACATATAAAATATCGCATCATAAAATAGCAAGAGATCACCAGACGTGAATTTGTTTGGCGATTGAACCTCCTTTCCTTTCTCAGCCAAAACCAGAAGTTAACCTAATAAATCATACCTTCAACTTGATTTCTGATGTCATCACCCCTACATCTATAACTATGTTTAAAGATGATATGGCAAAAATAGAATGACACTACAGCAAGCAACGCTTCCCGTTCCTCAATTTGATCAAATTCAACTTGCCGAATTAAAACAACAAATTGAACAGACCATTCAAAACGGTCAAAACTTCTTAAACCAACTCAATGAAGTTCCTCAAAACACTGAAGCCCAGCTTGCAACGCTGTCCGAAGTTGATCAGCTAGAAAATAACATGAGTGAAGCATGGGGCATTTTGTCGCATCTCAATGCCGTCATGAATAACCCTGAAACCCGTGAAGTATATCAATCACTATTACCGAGCTTGAGCGAATACTACACACAACTTGGGCAACATACGGCGCTGTATCAAACCTATCAACAGATTCATGACAGCATTGCGTTCCGAACCCTCAGTGAAGCACAACAAAGTGCCATTAAACTGGCACTACGAGACTTTAAACTTTCAGGTGTGGCACTCGAAGGCGAAGCAAAAAAACGCTATGCCGACATCTCAGCACGTCTATCTCAGCTTTCATCAGACTTTTCCAATCATGTCCTTGATGCAACCCAAGCTTACTTTAAACCTTTAAATGAAGCACAACTCACAGGTCTGCCACAAAGTAGTATTGAATTACTGAAACAATATGGACAACAACGTGAGCTTGATCAGGCCGTTGCGACACTCGACTTCCCTGCTTATTTTGCGATTATGACTTATGCCGATGATCGATCATTAAGAGAGGAATTGTATAAAGCCTATGTGACACGTGCATCTAAGCAGTCTGATAAAGTCGAGTTTGACAACACGCCTGTCATGGAAGAAATCCTCAGCTTACGTCAGGAAATGGCACAATTACTTGGTTTTAATAATTTTGCAGAATATTCACTTGCCAGCAAAATGGCACCTGATGTTGAGACAGTCGATAAATTCTTAGTCGATTTGGCTGAACATGCACGTGTGCCTGCATTGGCTGAAATTGCAGAACTCAAGGCTATTGCACAACAAGATGGGATCGAAGAATTAAAACCTTGGGATGCGACTTATTACTCTGAGAAGTTAAAACAACAACAATTCAATCTCTCTCAAGAAGCACTTAAACCTTATTTCCCAGCTCCAAAAGTTGTGGATGGTTTATTCCAGATTGTGCAACGCCTGTATGACATCCAAATCATCGAACGCCAAGCACCTGTTTGGCAAAATGATGTGCGTTATTTTGAAATTGAAGATCAAGGTCAAGTGATTGGTGGTTTCTACTTTGACTTATATGCCCGCAACGGTAAACGTGGTGGTGCTTGGATGAGTGGTTTCCGCTCGCGCGTGCAAACCGCAACAGGATTACAAAAACCAGTCTGTTATATGGTGTGTAATTTTACTCCACCGATTGGTGATCAACCTGCGCTACTCACCCATGATGAAGTGATTACCTTATTCCATGAGTTTGGTCATGGCTTACATCACATGCTTACTGAAGTGGATAATATCTCAGTTGCAGGCACACACGGCGTGGCTTGGGATGCGGTTGAATTACCAAGTCAGTTTATGGAATTCTGGGCGTGGGATAATGAAAGCTTAGATGTTCTCAGTGAGCATACTGAAACTAAGCAAACTTTACCGCAAGAATTGTTAGCTGCATTGTTGAACGCACGTTTCTTCCAATCAGGCATGCAAACGCTACGTCAGATTGAATTTGCATTGTTCGATCTGACCATTCACCGTCAAGCGCCTGCATTAAACAGCCAGCAGATTCAAGCAACCTTGGATGATATTCGAGATAAATTTGCGGTAGTTCCTGCTGTTTCTTATAACCGTTTTCAGCATAGCTTCAGTCACATCTTCGCAGGCGGCTATGCTGCGGGTTATTACTCGTACAAATGGGCAGAAGTTTTAGCCAGTGATGCCTTTGATCGATTCGAAAATGAAGGCATTTTTAATACTGAGACTGGAAAGGAGTTTCGGAAGTTTATTCTAGCAGTTGGCGGAAAAGAGACTGCACTTGATGCGTTTCGCAATTTCCGAAAAAGAGAACCCAAAATAGATGCATTATTGCGTCATCAAGGTTGGACGAACGCTGACAAAACCGCTTAAACTACGTCATTATTGTTCACAGGGTGATATTAACTGACATGAAAAGACAGTTCATCGCGGGTGCAAAATGCCCCAAATGTGGCGCGTTAGATCGTGTAGTTAAAATCACGACTGTGGATGACGAGTGGATTGAATGTATCGAATGTGCTTATAGCGAGAAACGGCCAACTCAAGTGGATGAACCTGAAATCGCAGAGCCAGATGAAATTGGGGTGATACAGTTCAAACCTCGTCATTTTGACTAGAAGGTTAAAAAAATGACGTCACCAAACCAAACCAAAAACGCCAAGTTATTGTGGATGATCATTGCTGGCATTAGCATTATTGTGGTTTTGTTTTTTGCAATACAATGGTTTTTAGCACAGAAAAACCAACAGCCAAGTACGAACCCAGATCAACCTATAGCTGAGGAAACAATTGCTTCACCAATCGAAGTAAGTAGCGCAGCCTCTGAAATCACTACAATGACGGATAGCGAAGCTGATGCACCGATTCAATTAGTACAAGAGTCATTAATAAAGGAACCATTACCGACCAATGACAGCTTAGCCAAAGAAGAAATCGCTAAATTAGATGATATTCACCATCAATTAAAAGATCAGCAAAAAGATTTAAAACAGCAACACGAAGATGTAGATGCTTTACTCAAGCTGAAAGAGGAACAAATTAAACTGCTTGAAGCTCAAATCGCAGCAGAAAGTAAAACCTAAAAAAGAAAAGCTTTAACTTCTGTTAAAGCTTTTCTTTTGTCCGCATCCTTAATCCAAAACTTGAGCTGAACGTTGTTTCAACTGAATCGGTTTCTGAATGGCTTGGGCTATTAAAATCCCCGCAAGCGTTAAGCCACCCCCCATATAATGGAAATCCTGTAAATGCTCACCCAATAAAACCACTGCAATCATTGCAGTAAATAACGGCAGTAAATTCATAAAAATACTGTTTTTATTAGGTCCTAAATGTCTTATCCCTTCAATCCATAAATAAGACAATAGGACAGAAGAAAAAATACTCGCATATAAAATCAAAGGAATCGTCTGTTGATTCAATAGCCTGTCTGAATCGGGTAAAAAGATAAAAAAAGGTAATACATATAAAATCGCAAAACTAGATTGTATGAAATTCGATTGCCAAGCGGGTATTGGCATTTTCCAACGTTTCAACAATACCCCATACAAAGCATAACCCGCAGCAGCAATCAGTATTAAACCATCACCAAGATGGACGCCTTGTTGCAAAATCTGTGAAATATCACCATGACTGAGCAAATATAAAATCCCATAAAAAGATAAAGCCCCACCAAACAACATGCCATAACTGATTCTATCTTTAAGGATAAAACTACTTAATATCATGGTTAGCAAAGGAATCAATGCGGTCACAATCGCCATATTGGTGGCTGTAGTCGTTGCTGCTGCCTGATAAGACAGAAACTGAAATAATGACACCGATAGAAAACCACCTAGCGCCAATTGCTTCCAATATTGCTGAATAGTTTGTCTATTTTTCCAGACAGGGATCAGCACAAAAGTACTCATCACAGCAAGTGCCAGTACTAAACGATAAAATGTAATCGCCACAGGTGATATGGCATGACTTGCCATTTTAGAAACCACCACATTCCCTGCCCAAAATAAGATAGCGAATAAAGGGTACAAAGAAGCCTTCTGAAACATAATCAAAACCTATACATTGCCGTATAAGTTATGCTAAAAAATAATCAACTTATAGTTACTCGATATAAAGACAATAACTATTGCAAAAAAGACAACTTATCTGAGGGCCTAACGTAAGATGGGGAAAAGCTTTAAACATGGTTTTTTAGATTATCCAGTCTATGCTTTCTCGGAAAACTATCCTCATGGTCATATTGAAGACTGGCATAGTCATGACCGCATCCAATTGATTCATACTCTAACAGGTGTTATCCGAGTGCGGACTCATGAAGGCATTTGGATTATTCCACCTGGACGTGGTGTGTGGATTCCCGCTCAAAAAGCACATGCATTGCTCAGTAGTGGTGATGTGAAAGCGCGAGGTGTTTTTATTGAAACTTCCGCCAGCACAAGCTTAATCAATGAATGCCGTGTCGTTGCAGTGCCTGCTTTATTACGTGAACTGATGAGTAGTGCCATGGAAATACGGACAGCTATTCAATCCAATAGCCGTAATGAAAGGCTTCTTCAATTAATTTTAGACGAAGTACAAATTTTACCCGCACTCGCATTCAATTTACCCGACCCTCAAAGTCCAAAGCTCCAACAATTGTGCCAAAGGATTAAAGGGAACTTAGCTTTAGAATGGAATTTAGAAGATACTGCTCAACAATTACATATCAGCAGTAAAACACTCGCACGACATTTTCAAAGAGAAACTGGCTTACATTTTTCGCATTGGGTTCGACAGGCAAAAGTGATGCAGGCAATGATCGATTTAGCTATGAATAAGCCAGTTTTAAATGTTGCTTTAGACTTAGGTTACGATAGTCCAAGTGCTTTTAGTGCTATGTTTAAACGTGAGACCAGCATGACACCAAGAGACTATCTCCAACAATTTGCGTCGATAGAGACATAAAACCAGTACCAGCTTTGTACTTTACAAGCGACCAACTCTCCGCCAAATGATACCGGCCTCTTTCCACATCCCTTATTATTTCGACTGTAAAAATAGGGAGTCTGAATATGATTGCTACCCTTTTAAATGCTTCTTTAGTTCAAGCCAACGATGCTTAAAAATATACAGTTAGAGAATTTAAAGCTTGATCTTTCTGATCACCGAGTCCCACAAAAAAATTGAGAAGCAAAGGTTTCAATACCTTAGTGACATCATTTGGAGGAAGTAAATATTTTGCTGTTTCTAATAAAACAAACCCATGCACAATCGTCCACCATTGATTAGCAAGCAAAAAGGCAACGTTGTCTCCAAATCTGTTATGTTCAATGCTTACTTGAATCGCCTGAACTATTCGTTCCAAAGTATATAAGTTCTCTTTTAAAACATTGCTCTCCTGAGTGCGTAACTCCCCCAAATGAACACAGCCAAACATGATTGCATATAGGTGTGGATTCTCTCTCGAAAACTGAATATATGCTTGTGTAAGACCAACCAAATAAGTTACTGGATCTTCATGTTGAGTTGTTTTATTTAATGTCATGTCTAATTGAGCAAAACCAAAATTGACCATTTCACTGACTAAGTTCTGTATAGAACCAAAGTGCGTGTAAACACTCATTGTTGATGTTCCAGTTGCAGTAGCGATTTTTCGAGTAGTAAGTGCTTTTACTCCCTCCTCCGCCAACATTTTTGCTGCTGCCTGTAGCAATCGAACTTTCATATCCTGACTTGCATTTTTCTGCATTCTTTTGTCCCGCAATGACATAACACTCGTTATAACATATGTTATAAACTAATGACCAAGCAGTATTGTAACAAGGTCGGTTATTAATGAATACCATTCAAAAAAAGAGAATTAACAAGATTTTATATTTTCTACTTTTGATATTTGTAGTGATATATGCCCCCATGTCGATGGAATATTTTGCCAAATTTTTTTATTCAGATAGTCCTCGGTTGTGGGATAATTTTTTTGTATGGTTTGTTGGTGAGCAACATGCGCTTGGTGTAGGATCGGCTGAAATCGAGCAAGCTATACCGTATACAAAATCTCGTGTTCCTATGCTCTTTCATTCCATCTTTGGTGGACTCTCAATTCTTATTGCCATACATCAATTCTATAAACCCTACAGAATTCGGTATCCACAACGACATAAAATTCTGGGCAGAATCCAAGTTATTGTTGTTACAATTACAGTTATTGGCTCTGTTATGTATTTGATCAATACATCTGCTGTGGATACGTTCAGTGGAATTGGTTTCCACTATTCACTATGGCTATTGGCAATAGGAACCTTGCTCAGTCTATATCTCGCCGTATGGGCCATCATAAAAAAAGACGTCCTGGCACACCAAGCATTAATGATTTTTAATTTTGGCGCTTTACTGTCAGCACCTGTTTTAAGATTAGAGTGGTTGTTTATCGGTCAAATTCCAAACATGACTCAAGAGTTATCAAATTTATATAGTGCATTGATTTTTGGATATTTACTTACTCCTGCGGCCATTATTGTTTCTCGTCTAACGGATTTTCGTAAGCAAACTTTGTGCTCACCTCCTTCAAAACTGAATCATTACTCCCCTTTCTTAAACTTAGGTTTAATACTCAGTTGCTTGTTATATATGTTTATCACGTATCTTTACTTTGATTTGTTCAAAACTTTTGATGCATTTTTCTACATCATCATGTCTTTAATTGTCATGACCTTCATTGGATATGTCACGATGCTGTCTTTGAATAAATATCAGAAAAGATGGATTGCCTATCGTGAATGGCTTATCCATGTAATTAGCTTTGCAGTCTTACCAATATTTATATTAATCAATTGGTATTTCTTCACCTTCTTCTATACGACGCAAATTGCATTTCAAATTGCAGCGATGACGACCCCACCCGCAATTTTTGGTTTAGGTTATGTCTACATGGCTTATTCTAGAAAAAGAATGATATAAATTAGTCATATAGGTCTTGATATTATTTGCAATATCAAGACCTATACACGCAACAACGAAGACTCTATATAAAAAAGTAAATTATTTAAACAATAAGACTTATAATCCATTTAGTTCCTTATTCTCAGTCAATTTGATAAGAAATTATCCTCATCCAATCAGAATAGTTTTATTATCCAAACCTTTCTCATCAATACAATCATGATAGTGATCTACCCTTCAAGATGAATGCAATCAAAAAAGATAAAAGTCTGATTCTGGCTATTGCATGTCTCATGCTCTCTGCACTTTTATTCTCGGTGATGGGGATCTGTATTCGCTATGCTTCCCATACAGTTGATAACTACACCATTGTATTTTTCCGTAACATCGTTGGACTCATTCTGTTTGTCCCCTTTATCTTTCAACAGGGTTTAGCTTTTGTAAAAACAGAAAAACTATGGATGCATACATGGCGTAGTTTGGTCGGGCTTGCAGCAATGTATGGTTTTTTCTATGCCATTGCACATCTAAAACTCTCCAATGCAATGGTATTTACTTATTCATCCCCGATTTTCATTCCACTCATCGCATGGTTATTTTTAAAAGAACGAATCACAGCAGCGATGCTTTGTGCCGCAGCTTTAGGATTCATTGGTGTATTTTTCGTTGCCAAACCTGATCAAGGCTTGCTGAACTGGATTGCTATAGTTGGGATGACATCAAGTCTATTTGCTGCACTGGCATTTGTCACCGTACGAGCACTGACTCGGACAGAACCACCTGAACGAATTGTGTTTTATTTCTGCTTGATTGGTTCGTGCCTTTCTGTGATTCCTATGTTTTGGGTTTGGCGTCCCTATCAAATCAAAGAGTTATTTTTTCTAATCAGTGCAGGTATCCTTGCCAATACCAGCCAAATCTTTATGTCACACGCTTATCGCCTTGCACCTGCTGGTCAGATTGCACCAGTGAATTATATGGCGATCATTTTTGCAGGGATTTGGGGATTTTTTCTTTGGCAAGAAACACCAGATATATATAGTTTAATTGGTTTCAGTTTTATTTTGATTGCTATCTTTTTATGCAGCCCATTCATACAAAAGCAAAAATAAGCCAGTGAAGTAGCACATGAGATGGAATGATATTTGTTATGGGGAATCCCCCCTTAAGCCCAATTAAATAACCAACAGAACAAATCTGTATATTGTTCAGTGCATAAAAAAAGCACCCGAAGGTGCTTTTTTTTAATTAGTTACTTAATGATACCAACCGAACAACTTAAAGTAATACGGTACGTACGCAATAATTAACATCGCAGGAACCATCACCAGTAACGGTAAAATCCAGCGCTCATATCGATAGTAGAACGACAGATGTTTCACTTCTGCATCAGCGGCCATAACTTCTTCATCACCAATCGCTTGTCGTGCCAATAGATGGTTTAAAGCAACAGGTGGTGTGACATAACCCAACTCAAAGCCAGTCAATGCAATCATCCAGAAATGGACAGGATCAATACCGTACTGATAAGCCACAGGCGCAACAGTTGCGGAAATAAGAATAACTGCGCCGAATGGATCCATGATCATACCGACCAAGACCATAAACACTACAACTAAGGAAATCACCACAAACATACTACTGATGTCGCGAGGGAAAGCTTCCATAACCTCAATGTGTTCGAGGAAACCACCGACACTGACTGAAAGTGCCATTAAAATAACTAACGCACCAATATGTCCAACGGTTTCTGTCGTTGAAGTATGTAATGCTTTGCCAAATGGGACGTGACGTTCAGGATTACGTGGGTCATCCGCTGGATTCACTGGTGGTACTGGTTGAGAACCATCTGATGGTGCTGTATAGGTGTTTAAAGTACTGTCCCAATGCCCAACAGGCGCAAGTGGTGCAGGTTCTTTACGCAACTTATCAAACAAGACCATCATCAATAGAATCACTGGCATCATGACAGGTGCAGTAAATTCATTCAGCTCAGTTGATAATGCATGCTTATAGAACAACCAAATCAGAACAAAAATCACGATATACGGCGCTACAGGAACGAATGCACGTAATGATTTCGGTAAAGCAATTTTTGGAGGAGCAATACGGAATTTTTGCTCAGCAAAGAATAATGCAATCACCAAGAATAATGTAGATGTTAACAGGAACACATACATACCATGTTTATATAGTAGGTCAGTCGTGACTTCTTTGTTTAAAGACGCGACAACTACAATTAATAAACAAGGACGTAACACCACACCAAGCGAACCAGATAATGCCGTAGCCGCTAAAGCAAACTGACGACGACCACCCGCATTCCAAACTTCCTTATAAATAATTGCACCAGCGGCAATAACGAAGATACCAGATGCACCGGTATAAGCCGTTGGCAATGCAGCTGCAATCAAAATCAACCATGTTAAGGTTTCAGGAGCTAAGTTCCACGGACGTAAAATATTTAAGAATAAATCGACAATACGTGTTTGCTTAAGCAACATACCTGCCCAAATAAACAAGGCAAGATTTAAGAAGATATTTGCGAATTCAACCAATTGACCAAGGTAAATCCCTTGTCCCATCGGATAATCCATAAAGAATGTAAATGCAATCCCAGTAATAATCGCCATATATGCATACAATGGGATACTGAGGAAGGCCAAACCAATGTTTCCACCTTCACGTGTCGGAGCTGGTGACTTCACTAAATGGAATAAACTAATTAACGTGAGTACCCCAAATAAAATCATCCAAAGCCAATAAATAATATTCATTCCTGAGGCGAAAGGCACACCAGAATTCAAAACAGAATTATATTGACTGATCACTGAGTATGTGAGTAAAGCATTACCCAACAACATCGCAGTGTTATAAATACGGAAATCAATTTTGGTCGCTGGACTACGCAAACCAATATGATGTGATTTTATCGTCGCACTGATTGCAGCAAATAAAACCATAATCACTAAAAATAAAGCGCGATTCTCAGAACCAAATTTAAAAACACCAAAAAAGGAGGTTTCAATATTTCGATAGGTTCGGACGCTTGGATTGGCTTCAATATGTGCCATTGCTTTATCATAGAATTGATATTTTTCTTCACACTGTTGCTTTGCAGCAAGCAATGACGAACGCACATCTGATTCTGATGCAACACCAAACATACTGGCAAACTCATCCGCAGCATTGATCTTCATCTGCTCTTGAACTTGCGCATCTATATTCGGATTAGTATCACAGGTTGGTTTCGTCGGTTCAGCACGTAGAAAAGAATATTGCATACCCGTATTAGGATCGCCATATAAACGTTCCCCCATACGCAATAACTGACCATGAATCATCTCACCAGTACCAATAACGAGCGTCATTAATAGTAAAACGAGAACAACAAAGGTCGATATCCACTCTGTCCAGATATAACTCAGCAGACCTAATCCAGACTTTTTCTCTTGATCATTTTGCATGTCTATTCCAATTTATTGTTATCAACATCCATCCAAAGATGTTGAATCATGCGATATCCATGGTTGATAGATAAATGAATTTACCCTTTGAATCACCAGTCCCTTTTAAACCGCTTAAATTTGCAGCAATCTTTTTCAAAAAAGAATGGCTACAATCAATTTTTTATAGGTTGTTTTTATCAACTTGCCTGTGCTCTACCTTTTCCATTTATAGATAAATAACCTAAACCACTTAAGACACCACCAATTGCACCAATCAAATGGGCCTCTGTTAACACGGGGCTACCGATTAATTGAGCTGTGCCTGCTTGTCCAAAAGTGTTTTCCCAAAGTAACTTTACAGCAACCAAAACCAACACCAAAATGGCAAACTTACGTTCCTTTGGATACTGCAAATACACCAAGCTTACTGCAGTATATAAACCATGCAGAACGCCTGATAATCCTGCGTACGCATCTATATAAGGTAAATAAAAATAAAAAATTAGGCTGATAAATGGCGGTAGAATCAATAACAGCGCACATAAATGCCGATTAAGTACATGAGGAAAAATAAACGGTAAACATCCAAATGCCAGCATATTCAGCAAAAAATGCATCCATCCAACATGCACCCAATGCGCAGTCCACAAACGCCAGAACTCATCAAGTAAACTCGGTTTCCAATAAATGAAATGATCAGAAAAGACTTGTAAGCACGCTGATATTGAAATACATACAGCGATCAAAATGACTTTCCGTATCCATATTTGATCTTTCATTTATTTACACCTCTTCAAAAACAGACCTTTTACGATTCACAAATCATAAATACTTTGTTCATCGAGAACTGTAAAAGGCCGTTTAATTCAAGTTACTCAACAGGCTTCCTGTTGGAACAGATGATTATTCATCGCCATCGAATAATGCATCTAATTCTGATGAACTTTCTTTCTCATCATCCCAGAATGAAGATAAGCCTTCATCACTCGCTCTTACACCCGTATTTTCAGTCCAGTAACGGTCTGCGATACCACGCACCATCAAGCCAGCCATTTGGTCAACTAATCTAAATTGAGGGTTTGCAGGTTTATCTTCACCCGAAGCTGCCGCATAAGAACGTAATGCATCACGCAGTTTCGCATCATCACCACTCGCTTGAGCGGCAACAGCATATAAAGCATGCGCTAGACGAACACCCTTTTTCTCGCCAATTTGCATTGACTCTTTCATGGTTGCATAAGGTTCAGGTTTTCCATCACCAGCGCCAGGTAATAAAGTCCAAATCACTGCACGGGTCGCCATTGGCGCGCCCCAATATTTTTCATTATCCAAGCATGCCATACCACGCTCAACAATCCCTGCGATATCTTTAGGTACATTGACTGAGCCACCAGAATTAATATCATTGGTCATTGCTTGTAAGCCATTTACCATCCCTAGCAAATACACCGTTTGATCGAGATCATTACGCATAGTTGGGCAGGAATCGCCTAATTTATATTTATATTTCGTTTCCCAGCGGTTTGCGAAAAGCTGATAACTGGTATATTGACGTTGAGCCGCAATCGCTGCCCAACGTTTTTGCTCAATACGTGCATCTTGTGCTTCAGTAATTTGTCCTGCTTTTGCTGCTCGCAAATAACGTAATTCTGCTTCTAATGCTTGATTTTCAGCACAAACACCAGATGCTGTATACAACAATACCGCCATCCGCGTTGGATCGGCTCCCATCTCTTTGGTCGACATCACAGCTGGCGTTAAAGCATTCCCCGAGTTACACACCATTTCAGCATCATCCATTGCTAAAATTGGCGGTACAATATGTCTTTCACCAAAACCTAAAGCAACATTTGCCCCAGTTTTAATCACATATGAACACCCTGTTAACATTGATGTTGTTAAAAACGCAACCGCCACGCCCTGTCCAACTTTATGCAGTCTAGACATACTTCCTGTCCTCTAATTAATTTATTTTCCTTTTAATCGTACCTTATCAGATGCCATACTCGAGTTAAAGAGTAATTGCTCTAATTTTGACATAGATATCTTGACACACTTCACAGAACAATGAATTGACAGATATTTGGGAATACAGGAATTTCAGGCAAAAAAAAGTAGCATTGCGACGGTTCAGCACATGCTACTTATTAACTGGTAAAATCGTGAAACTTTTTACATTTTAGTTTTGTTGAAAATAATCCTTAAGTAACGTTCCAGCTCTTCCTACAACAATCGCCATAACAATTGCAATTACTAGAAACATCCACATTGAAATCTCCATAGAGACCTCCTACACTTTTTGTGTCTACTTTTGATAGACACTAGATTGGCGCTCATCATCAATATTCATGGGAGTATGATATATTGATGACACCTTCAATCTCTTTCTCTTGTTCACTCCAATCTTAGATTGATGTGACTCAAGAAGTTCCCTGAGTAAAGTTCCTGCTCTTCCTACTACAATTGCAAAAATGACTGCAATCACCAGAAACGACCATGTTGGAATTTCCATCATTTTGGACCTCCACCATACTTTACGTTGGTGTTTGTACTTTAACCAAAACACATCCAACTTGATCGGCATATTGTCTGACAATCATAATTTTCATGATTTTTTAGAGTATTTAATCTAACAATTTAGATAGCATGAGGGTAAAAAACAGATAAGTACTTGAATAATATTATTTTAATAAAAATATACAACTGCACAATTGTCTAACAATCAAACAAGTTTTGCTAATATCTTCAGGTTTTTCCATTGTAAAATTGATAACTGGTCCCACCAAATAATACAGGGTTGATGCAAAGGATCATCAAAATAGATCACGATATAGCATTGATGATCGATCATTTTTCTAATTGTTCTGCGTTGAATAGACTGGGGGAAATGATGAAAACAGAATATCCAATCTTGATCATCTAAAAATTCAAAATGCTGTATTTGAGGTTTCTTTTGAAAGATAAACCAAGCCACTCCCATAATAACAACGCTGAGCAACCACAAGAATATAGAGAGAAAAGAATATAATAAACTTATAATGATAATAAAAGTAAAGAGTTGCAAAACAATAGCAAATCGACTGTATTGCAACTCAAAAACACGGCTAGCCATGTACATAGTGTTTTAATTTTAAAATAAAATCTTTCAACTCGGTGCGCGGTGGCTCCCCGACTTCCATAAACCAATCTAGCAAATCAGGGTCTTCTTGGTCGACCAACTCTGCAAATAATGCTTTTTCCGCGACATCTGCACTGAGATAGTAATTTTTAACATAAGGGTCAAAATACACATCGATTTCCTTTAATCCCCGACGTGCACGATAAATTACCTTACGTTCTTCCAGTGTCATTTCTTCAGACATGCTTTGTTCCAATACGCAACAATTTCCCCATAGTGTACTCGATCCCCCCATAAAGTTCGCAGAGATTTTTCTCAAGTGACCAAATACATCAATCAAATTGAGCATTGATCACATTGTTCAATATTTTCGATTTCTTGTATCGTGATAAGGATCATTTTAAATCCAATAGACTAGGGAAAAAATAACAAATGCAATCAGGTGCTATTCGTCCAATTCCAAATATGTTACCGCGTAAACTATTTACTTCAGATCACGAAGCATTTCGCGAAACCGTCCGTAAGTTTTATGAAAAAGAAGTTGTTCCAAATATTGAAAAATATGAGCAACAACAACATGTCGATCGAGATTTGTGGAATAAAGCAGGTGAACTTGGCTTACTCTGTACCACGATGCCTGAAGAATATGGTGGCTCAGGTGTAGATCGACTATACAGCATGATTCTGATTGAAGAACAAGCTTATGCGATGGACTCAAGCACAGGATTCTCCTTGCATTCAGATATTGTTGCCAACTATATCAATAACTTTGGAAATGACGCGCAAAAGCAACAATGGCTACCGAAAATGGCAACAGGTGAAGCCGTTACAGCGATTGCGATGACAGAACCTGGAACAGGTTCAGATTTACAAGCCGTTCGCACCACAGCCGTGCTTGATGGCGATGAGTATGTGATTAACGGCTCTAAAATCTTTATTACCAACGGCTATCTTTGTGACATGGCTATTGTCGTCTGTAAAACTGGCAACAATGAAAAAGGTTCAGCCAACTTATCTTTGATTATTGTTGAAGCAGACCGCGCAGGTTTTAGTAAAGGTAAACCTTTAAATAAAATCGGTATGAAAGGTCAAGATACCTGTGAATTGTTCTTTGATGATGTGCGTGTACCCAAAGAAAATCTTCTTGGTATGGAAGGTATGGGCTTCATGATGCTGATGAAAGAGCTTGCGTGGGAACGTATGCTGGTTGCGATCATTTGCCAAGCAGGTGCTGAAGCAGCCTTTGCCCATACAGTGCAATATACCAAAGACCGTAAAGCATTTGGCAAAGCGATTAGTACGTTCCAAAACACTCGTTTTAAACTGGCAGAGTTACGGACTGAAATTGATTTTTGCCGTACCTATCTAGATCGTTGTATGGAATTACAGTTAGAAGAAAACTTAGGCGTTGATGCAGCAGCAGCAGCTAAATACAAAATCTCTGACATGTTCTCAGAGGTTGTCGATGAATGCTTACAATTACATGGTGGTTATGGCTACATGCTGGAATATCCAATTGCACGTGCTTATATCGACAATCGTGCAAACCGTATCTATGCAGGCACCAATGAAATTATGAAAGAACTTATTTCACGTACTTTATAATCCCTATGTAACCCAAAAAAGGAATAGTGCTAATGCGCTATTCCTTTTTTATTTACTTCTGCTCAACCTTTTCAGCTGGTTGAACAGCAGAGGGATTCATCCTTGCCATTAATTGTTTCACCGTCGGGTTTTCTATATGTTGTTGCATGGTAGTATTTAAAGCGGTCCGTGCATATTGTGTGGTGAAATGTGCAACCTCACTCCCTACTTCACTGGCTTTCGTCGCCCAGACTTTTCCTTCAGTAGATTGATAAAAGGTTAATGCAGCTTGTAACTCTTTTTGGCTAAACGTTTCGACATAGCGCTGAACAATAAACTGCTTTCTTTGTTCACTATTTAAGTTTTTAACTAAATCCACATAAAAGCTTTCTGGTATATCTTTCGGCAAACGCATCCGAATTTGCTCTAAAATCATTTTGTCGGTACTTTGCAGGCCTTGCTCTGTTCCATCAATGGAAACCAATTTCTGTGCAATCGCTTCTTTTTGCTTTACATCATTTGCAAAAGTTAAAGTACTCAATAATAAAGTCCCCAAAATTAGTATTTGCTTCATCACACTTCCCTTGCTAATCAATTTTTTTAATGTGCTCAATATACTCGATATTTAAATTATTTAAAGAATATCCATTCAACATTTAAACAAAAAACCCTATGTAAAAACATAGGGTTTTTGGAACTACAGTTCAGCCGTTACGACACTAATTTTGGTTTACGACCTGCTTGCTCGTCACGTTTACTAAATTGTAAAACGCCATCATTAAATTTCGCATTTTTCAATTCTTTACGGTCAGCCAGATAGTTATTAGTTACTTTCCAAGGTGCACGACGACCTTGTTTAGGCATCACATCAGCTGCACGTGCGATATAACCTGATGATAAGCTCCCCATTACAGTATCTTCCATCAAATCTGCTTGGTTACCCAAAGCAATGACTTCGTCAAAGCCATTCTGGTCCATGTGATTGAGCAAGCGACAAATGTAGTCAGCAGCAACGTCCACTTTTAAAGTCCAAGATGCATTGATATAACCAATGATCATCGCCATATTCGGAACATCACTGACCATCACACCTTGATACAGCATATGATGAGAGGTATTCATTGGTTTACCATCTATCGAACCTTTCACACCACCTAGAATCTGAATTTCTAAACCTGTTGCAGAAATGACAATATCAGCTTCCAAGTGCTTACCAGACTTCAATAATACGCCATTCGCAGTGAACTTCTCAATTTGATCCGTTTCAACACTAGCTTGACCTTCACGCAGTGCTTTGAACAAATCACCATCAGGTACAACACATAAACGTTGATCCCAAGGATTGTAGCTAGGTGTAAAGTGTTTCATATCTACTTTACCCTTAAGCTGTAATTCAATACCTTTCAACAATAAACGACGTACTGTTTTAGGATGTTTTAGTGCAAGTGCATAAATTGCACGTTGCATCCCGATATTACGTGCACGGGTAAATTTATATGCAGTTTCTTCTGACATAAATTTACGGGTCTTTTCATAAATAAAGTCAATCGAAGGAATGCTTGCAATATAAGAGGGTGAGCGCTGTAACATCGTGACATGCCCTGCTCCACCTTTCACCATTGAAGGAACGAGAGTAATAGCTGTTGCACCACTACCGATGATAACAACCTTCTTACCTTTATAATCTAAATTTTCTGGCCAATGCTGTGGATGAATCAATTGACCTTTAAAATCTTCTTGATGAGGAAATGTTGGTGCATAACCTTGATCATAATTGTAGTAGCCAGTACAACCCATTACAAAATTTGCTGACCAAGTTTGTTTTTTCTTGTTGCTGTCTTCTATTTCAACCAACCATTTTTTCTTAGCAGAATCATAGTTTGCAGAAAGGACACGATGACCAAAATGAATTTTTTCTTTTAACTTAAATTCGTTAATAACTTCAGCAAGGTAACCCTTGATTTCTGGCCCACTTGCCAAAACTTTTTCTTTCGCCCATGGCTTAAAATTAAAACCAAAAGTTGACATATCAGAGTCAGAACGAATCCCTGGATAACGGAATAAATCCCAAGTTCCACCAAAACTTTCACGACGCTCTAAGATTTCAAAACTACGTTGTGGACAGTTTTTAGAAATATGCACAGCAGAGCCAATCCCAGAGATTCCTGCGCCAATAATTAGAACATCAACTTGCTTTTCCATTTTTTTTATACCTAGTAGAAACTATGAGTTTATTAAAGCACAAATTTGACAATACACAATGTCAAGTTTAGTCATTCATCGGTTTTTTTATATCAGTTCGGGACAATTTGCAGAAAAATTGAGGTTAAAACATTTTGAGATTTACGATTGAATTTGAATTTTTTTAAAAAATTGTTAGCCTCGCTTATATATATTTGCCGTAAATACTTTAGCAAAATAGTTTTAATACAAATGAATAAGAATGAAATGTTAAGTGCTGAACAATATCTCGCACAGAAGCTTAGTACACTAAAATATAGAGCGGTTTACAACAAAAAAGTGCTTAAAGGTAAAACTTTAAGCATTCCGTGTAAGCTGTATTATGTTAGTTTTAGAAGTTTAATAGCAGCCATAATCTTCGAGTCTAGGAATGATAGTTTTAAACTCCCAAATGAGTGAATTCTTGTTATCAAGGGGTAATACTCCTATTCCCGAGACTTTAGAACTTAAGATGTTAGAAGGCTTTTATGAACATGCTGATACTATTGTCTTTGCTTTTTACAAAGACCGCTTAGACCACTGGGACTATGATGCCGTCATTAGTAGATATGGAGATCTAACGGGATTTGAAGCATCCACTAATAGAATTCACATAGATGATTACATTCATAATGAAAATTTTACTACAAATGAAATAATAAACATCGGTTTCTCATTAGTTCAATTAGTTCAAAATTTATGGAATAAATTAAGAGATGATGAATGTAGTATTATCTTATCATCTGATTTAGAAAGTGATTTCGGGAATAATGCATCACTTACTTTTCATAAAAAAAGAGCAAATGAAATATTAATGGATAGCCTAGATGGCTGTCTTCAAGCAGTATTCATTTGTGACAACAATGACTCAATCACTATTTAGGCTTAAATTAAAGTTGGCTTCATTTCACATGATGTAGACATCTTTATGCCATAGAATGCCGATATTTCTTAAACGAATCTTGAAATACAGCCAATAAAAAAGGTTGGCTTTCGCCAACCTTTTTTGGAACAACTGTTCTACACGTAGAAGTATTATTTTACTTCACGGTCAACGAGTTCAACGTAAGCCATCGGTGCAGCATCACCTGCACGGAAGCCCGCTTTAAGAACACGAAGATAACCGCCGTTACGTTCTTTGTAACGAGGGCCAAGAATGGTAAATAATTTACCAACAGTTGCTGCAGAGCGAGTACGAGCAAACGCTAAACGACGGTTTGCTACTGTATCGTTTTTAGCCAAAGTGATTAAAGGCTCAGCAACGCGGCGAAGTTCTTTCGCCTTAGGCAAAGTTGTTTTAATTAACTCATGCTCAACTAAAGCATTTGTTAAATTTTGGAACAACGCCTTACGGTGGCTGCTTGTACGGCCTAATTTCACACCACTATTACGATGACGCATGGTGATAGTCCTACTTAATTAACGGCTACGATAGGCAAAACGGTCATCCATACGGAGACTAGCTGGTGGCCAGTTCTCTAAACGCATGCCGAGTTGTAAACCTTTCGATGCCAAAACATCTTTGATCTCAGTTAACGATTTTTTACCTAAGTTTGGAGTTTTTAACAACTCAACTTCAGTACGTTGAACAAGATCACCAATGTAGTAAATATTTTCTGCCTTCAAACAGTTAGCAGAACGAACAGTTAGCTCGAGATCATCTACTGGACGAAGCAAGATTGGGTCAACTTCTTCGCGAGGTTCTTGAGCCACAGGTGTTTGATCTTTCTGAAGATCAACAAAAATTGCAATTTGTTGTTGCAAGATTGTTGCCGCTTTGCGGATTGCTTCTTCTGGATCAACAGTACCATTAGTTTCAAGATCGATCACTAGTTTATCAAGATCAGTACGTTGTTCTACACGAGCATTTTCAACTGTGTAAGACACACGCTTAATCGGGCTATAAGAAGCATCTAACTGTAAACGACCTACTGGACGTGTTTCGCCTTCCGGGAAACGAGAGTCAGATGTTTCATAACCACGACCTTGAGAAACTTTAAGGCGCATTTTTAATGAACCAGAAGAACTCAAAGTACCGATTAAATGATCAGGGTTAACCACTTCAACATTATGAGGTAAACGAAGGTCAGCTGCTGTTACGTCACCCGCACCTTGTTTCTCTAATGTCAAATATGCTTCGTTTTGATCGAACAGCTTAATAGACAATCCTTTTAGGTTCAGCAAGAGCTCGACGATGTCCTGCTGCAAGCCTTCTAAAGTACTGTACTCGTGCTCGACGCCTTCTATCTCTACTTCTACCACAGCAGCGCCAGGCAGAGAAGACAATAGAATGCGACGTAAAGCATTACCTAGAGTATGACCAAAGCCACGCTCTAAAGGTTCCAGAATCACTTTTGCCGAGGTCCCGCTCACCGCTTCGACCTTGATCGCTTGCGGAGTTAGAAACTCGTTTGCAGTACGCGTCATTTATTGCTACCTCAAGGATTATTTAGAATACAATTCTACAATCAAGCTTTCGTTGATTTCAGCAGGTAAATCAGAACGATCTGGTGCAGCTTTGAACGTACCTTCCAACTTAGAATGATCAATTTCCATCCAAGCAGGTGTACCACGTTGAGCAGCTAATTCAATTGCATTTTTGATACGCAATTGTTGTTTAGCACCTTCATGTACCGCAATTACATCACCAGCTTTTACTTGAATAGACGCAATGTTTACACGACGACCATTTAAAGTAATAGAACGGTGACTGACTAACTGACGAGCTTCTGAACGTGTAGAACCAAAACCCATGCGATAAACAACGTTATCAAGACGGCTTTCGAGCAATTTCAACAAGTTTTCACCTGTTGCGCCTTTCACACGAGCAGCTTCTTTATAGTAATTACTAAATTGACGTTCTAACACACCGTACATACGACGTACTTTTTGTTTTTCACGTAATTGTAGTGAATACTCAGATTGCTTACCACCACGAGCCGCACCATGTTGACCAGGTGCTTTATTGTGCTTTTTGGTTTTAACATCAAACGGTTTAACGCCTGATTTAAGTTGCAGGTCTGTCCCTTCGCGGCGAGAGAGTTTGCATTTTGGACCAATATAACGAGCCATGAATGTTTCTCCTTACACGCGACGTTTTTTAGGTGGACGGCAACCGTTGTGAGGAATTGGCGTCACATCGGTAATGCTGTTAATTTTATAACCCACTGCGCCTAATGCACGAACCGCAGACTCACGACCTGGACCAGGACCTTTTACAAGGACGTCTAGGTTTTTCAAACCGTAATCCAAAGCTGCTTTACCAGCAACTTCAGCAGCTACCTGAGCAGCAAACGGAGTTGATTTACGTGAACCACGGAAGCCTTGTCCACCAGAGGTAGCCCAAGCCAATGCATTACCTTGACGATCGGTAATCGTTACAATGGTGTTATTAAAAGAAGCGTGAATGTGTGCAACACCTTCAGAGACGGTACGAGTGACCTTCTTGCGTGTGCGAGTATCTTTAGCCATCTTTTAGCTTCCAGAAATCTTACTTTTTAATCGGTTTGCGCGGACCTTTACGGGTACGTGCGTTAGTTTTGGTGCGTTGACCACGGACAGGCAAGCTGCGACGATGACGAAGACCACGGTAGCAGCCTAAATCCATTAAACGTTTAATGTTCATGGAAATTTCGCGACGTAAATCACCTTCGGTTGGAACCTTAGCAACTTCTGCACGAATCGCATCAAGCTGTGCATCGTCCAACTCACGGATTTTTGTAGTTCCAGCAATACCAACAGCAGCTAAGATATTCTTAGCTGTATGGCGGCCGACACCAAAAATATACGTGAGGGAGATAACAGCATGCTTGTTATCCGGAATGTTTACACCGGCAATACGAGCCATTCACTTTTCTCCAAAAAGGCAGCAGAGATAATCAACCGCCCCACAAAAATCTTGAGGGGCGGATAATAACCTAATTAGCCTACTGAAATCAACAGGTCTTAATTAAATTAACCTTGACGCTGCTTATGACGAGGTTCTGCGCTACAAATTACGCGAATAACCCCATTACGACGGATAACTTTACAGCTACCACAAATTTTCTTTACAGAAGCTTGTACTTTCATGATGAAACCTCTAAGTGCGCTTATCCCTTCGGATGAGCAGTCGTTTTTCTCATTAACGTTTGATTGTCATATTGATGCGAAGTAAGGTGTGCTTGAAGTTGTGCCATGAAATCCATGACTACGACAACAACAATCAACAATGATGTCCCACCCAAATGGAATGGAATACCAAACGAACTTTGCAGAACCATTGGCATTAAACACACCACGGTAATGTAAATTGCACCAATAAACGTCAAACGGTTAAGAATATGATCTAAATAACGAGCCGTTTGCTCACCTGGACGGATACCAGGCACATATGCTCCGCTACGTTTTAGATTCTCTGAAACTTCTTTCGGACTAAAAACTAGCGCCGTATAGAAATAACAGAAGAAAATAATTAACCCGCCAAAGAGCATCAAATACAACGGCTGTCCAGGCGATAACACCAATGCCAAGTCTTGCAGACTACGTTTTACGATCCCTGCATTTGGATCAGCACTCCCTAACCATTGCCCCAAACTCGCTGGAAATAATAACAGTGAGCTTGCGAAAATCGCTGGAATAACACCCGCCATATTAATTTTTAATGGCAAATGCGTTTGCTGTGCAGTAAACACCCTACGACCTTGCTGTTTTTGAGCATAGTTCACTGGAATACGACGTTGTGCTTTTTCAATAAACACAATCGCAGCGAGAACTGCTAACGATAATAAACCGAAGACAGCTAATCCAATTAAACTACCTTGACCATTCTGAACAGACGAGAACGACTGAATTACAAGATTTGGCAAACCAGCCACAATACCTGCAAAAATGATCATTGAGATACCATTACCAACACCACGTTCGGTAATCTGTTCTCCCAACCACATCAAAAACATAGTTCCTGCAACAAGCGAAGTCACTGCTGGAACATAAAATGCCAAGCCTGATGTCAAAGTAATACCCTGACTAATCAAACCAGCACACATCCCTATACCCTGCACGAGTGCAAGAAACAAGGTGCCGTAACGTGTGTATTGATTGATTTTACGTTTGCCTTGCTCGCCTTCTTTTTTCAAAGCTTCTAACGAAGGAACCACCGTAGACATCAACTGCACAATAATCGATGCAGAAATATACGGCATAATCCCTAACGCTAGAATTGACATGCGCTCCAATGCGCCACCAGAGAACATATTAAATAAGCCTAAGAAGGTACCTTCATTAGCCTTAAAAAAGCTCGCTAGTGCCACACTATCAATGCCTGGCAACGGAATATGCGCTCCTAGTCGAAAGACCAACAACGCGCCAATCAAGAACATTAATCGACGAATAATTTCACGGTATTTCACATGAAATGGTTGGCCTTTCATCATGTTAACATGACCTGAAGAACTAGGAGTCATAGACACTCGAGATTACTCCTCGACCTTACCGCCAGCTGCTTCAACAGCAGCTTTAGCGCCTTTAGTCAACGTAACACCTTGTACAGTGAACGCGCGAGTGATTTCACCTGAAAGCACGATGCGAGCACGAATTTGGTCACGACGAACTACATTCGCAGCTTTTAAAGTTTCAAGGCTAACTACATCACCTTCAACTTTATTCAACTCAGACAAACGCACTTCAGCAGTTTTTAAAGCAATTTGGCTAGTGAAGCCGAATTTTGGCAAACGACGATAAAGTGCTGTTTGACCACCTTCAAAGCCTGGACGAGTACCACCGCTTTTACGTGATTTTTGACCTTTGACACCACGGCCACCAGTCTTACCAACGCCTGAACCAATACCACGGCCTAAACGACGGTTGTCACGCTTAGCACCTTCTGCTGGTGCAAGTTCATTTAAACGCAGAGTCATGGCTTATTCCTCTACACTAACCATATAGTAAACTTTGTTGACCATACCACGGTTAGAAGGCGTATCTTGCACTTCTACAGTATGACCAATACGACGCAGACCTAAACCCTGTAGGCAAAGTTTATGATTTTTTAAACGATGCGAAGAAGATTTAGTCTGGGTAACTTTAATCGTTTTCATGATTGATTACCCTTGAATTTCTTCTACTGATTTACCACGTTTCGCAGCGACTTTCTCAGGAGAAGTCATATCACGCAAACCTTTGAAAGTCGCGTTTACTACGTTAGCAGCATTAGTAGAACCGTAACATTTAGCAAGTACGTTATGTACACCAGCAGCTTCAAGAACAGCACGCATCGCGCCACCAGCAATTACGCCAGTACCTTCAGAAGCAGGCTGCATGTATACACGGCTTGCACCATGACGAGCATTCACAGGGTGCTGTAAAGTAGTCCCCGCAAGGTCTACAGTAATCATGTTGCGACGAGCAGCTTCAAGTGCTTTAGAGATAGCAGCTGGAACTTCACGTGCTTTACCACGACCAAAACCTACGCGCCCATTACCATCACCCACAACAGTTAATGCTGTGAAAGAGAAGATACGACCACCCTTAACAACTTTGGCTACACGATCAACGGCAACCAGCTTTTCAACGAGACCTTCGTTTTGTTCAACTTTCGCCATGATTAGAACTCCAAGCCGCCTTCACGAGCAGCATCAGCCAAGGCTTTGATACGACCATGATATTTAAAACCAGAACGGTCAAATGCAACTTTAGTAACACCAGCTGCTTTAGCACGTTCTGCGATTAAAGCACCAACCTTAGTTGCTGCATCGATATTACCAGTCGCACCACTACGCAAAGATGCATCCAAAGTTGAAGCTTGCGCTAAAACTTTGCCACCATCTGCTGAGATGACTTGAGCATAGATGTGACGCGGAGTGCGGTTTACACACAAACGAGTCGCACCCAATGCACGAATGTGCAAGCGTGTGCTTTTCGCACGACGCAAACGGGTTTGTTTCTTTTCGTTCATAAGAACCTCGCGCCTTATTTCTTCTTAGCTTCTTTACGAAGAATAACTTCATCCGAATAACGAACACCTTTACCTTTATATGGTTCAGGAGAACGGTATGCACGGATTTCCGCCGCCACTTGACCTAACAACTGCTTGTTTGCTGATTTCAATATGATTTCAGTTGCAGTTGGAGTTTCCGCTGTTACACCTTCAGGTAAAGCGTAGTCAATCGGGTGTGAGTAACCAAGGTTAAGGTTTACAACAGTACCTTTAACCGCAGCTTTATAACCAACACCAACAAGCTGTAACTTACGTTCGAAGCCTTCACTAACACCTTTTACAAGGTTGTTCAATACAGCGCGAGCAGTACCAGCTTGCATCCAAGCGTCTTTCGACTCTTTAGCTGGAGCAAGTTGAAGTTTACCTTCTTCCTGTTTTAGCTCGACCAGCG
The DNA here is from genome assembly GCF_003687745.1 of Acinetobacter sp. 2JN-4. Classification (NCBI taxonomy): domain Bacteria; kingdom Pseudomonadati; phylum Pseudomonadota; class Gammaproteobacteria; order Moraxellales; family Moraxellaceae; genus Acinetobacter; species Acinetobacter sp. 2JN-4. The sequence goes on from NZ_RDNY01000002.1 coordinate 99,207, forward strand.
CATGCAGGTTGAAAGACAATGTACCTTTGCTGCCTTTCACTTCGACCTGCCGGCCGTTCTGAGTAACTGTTACACTATTCGGTACAGTTACTGGGGCTTTAGCCACACGAGACATGAGGAATCACCTATTAAGAAACAAAAGCAATAACTTCACCACCGACGCCCGCAGCACGTGCAGCGCGATCAGTCATGATGCCTTTGCTTGTAGAAACAATTGCAATACCCAAACCTTGCTTAACGCTCGGTAGTTTATCTTTACCACGGTATTGGCGTAGACCTGGACGGCTTACGCGTTTAACCGTTTCGATAACTGGTTTGCCTTCGAAATATTTTAACGTAATTGTCAAAGTAGATTTAATCTCTTCTTGAGCAACTTCTACATTTGAAATATAACCTTCTTGTTGAAGTACGTTTGCAATAGCAACCTTCAACTTAGAAGAAGGCATAGAAACAGTTTGTTTCTTTGCCATTTGTGCGTTACGAACACGGGTTAACATGTCGGCAACGGTATCTTGCATACTCATTTAGTCGCTCCTTACCAGCTTGCCTTAACAACGCCCGGTACATCACCTTGCATTACTGTTTCACGTAATTTGTTACGGCCTAAACCGAACTTACGGAAGTAACCATGAGGACGACCAGTTAAACCACAGCGGTTACGAAGACGCACTGGAGATGCATTACGTGGCAATGCCTGTAACTTTAACATCGCATTGAAACGTTCTTCCTCACTTGCATTTACATTTGCAATCGTTGCTTTTAATTCAGCACGTTTTGCAGCGTATTTAGCAACTGTCTGTTCGCGTTTCAATTCGCGATTAATCATACCTTTCTTAGCCATATCGACCTCTTATTTGAACGGGAAGCCGAATGCACGCATAAGCGCACGGCCTTCGTCATCGCTACGAGCAGTGGTCGTAATCGTGATGTCTAAACCACGGATACGATCAATTTTGTCAAAATCGATTTCAGGGAAAACGATTTGCTCTTTTAAACCCATAGAGTAGTTACCACGACCATCAAATGATTTCGCTGAGAAACCACGGAAGTCACGGATACGAGGGATTGCGATAGAGATCAAACGATCCAAGAATTCGTACATTTGGTCGCCACGTAAAGTAACTTTACAACCAATTGGCCAACCATCACGGATTTTGAAACCAGCAATCGATTTACGAGCAAGTGTCACAACTGGTTTTTGACCAGCAATGAGTTGCATATCAGCAACAGCACCATCTAATAATTTCTTATCAGTTGCAGCTGCGCCTACACCCATATTAAGGGTGATTTTTGTGATGCGAGGAATCTCCATCACATTCTTAACGCCAAGTTCTTCTAGTAACTTTGCTTTAAGTTCGTCATTGTAACGTGCTTTAAGTCTGGCCATTGCCTTTTCAACCTATTACTTCGCTGTCGCCACTGATTCACCATTTGATTTGAATACACGCGTTTTCGCGCCATCAATCACTTGGTAACCAACACGGTCAGCCTTTTGGGTTGTAGCATTAAAAACTGCCACGTTTGAAATATGAAGCGAAGCTTCCTGAGTAACAATACCGCCTTCGGCGCCAGTTACACGGTTTGGCTTCTGGTGCTTCTTCACTAAGTTAAGGCCTTCAACCTTAACTCGATCTTCAGAAACTGACAAAACGATACCTTGTTTGCCTTTCTCTTTACCTGCGATCACAATAATTTGATCGCCTTTTTTAATCTTAGCCATGATTGCCTCTTATAGAACTTCAGGAGCCAATGAAATGATTTTCATGAACTGTTCAGTACGAAGTTCACGAGTCACCGGTCCGAAGATACGAGTAGCAATCGGAGCTTTATTGTTGTTCAAAATAACAGCAGCGTTATCATCAAAACGGATCACAGATCCATCTGGACGACGAATGCCGAACTTTGTACGAACAACTACAGCATTCATTACGTCACCTTTTTTAACACGTGAGCGAGGAATTGCTTCTTTTACAGTAACTTTAATAATGTCGCCAACTGAAGCATAACGACGGTGTGAACCACCTAGTACTTTAATACATTGTACGCGGCGTGCACCACTGTTGTCTGCTACGTCGAGCATACTTTCGGTTTGAATCATTGCCCTACTCCAAAACCGAGCATCACCGGTCACAATTTCGAAAGGCTCAAAGAGTACTCGAAATTGTCCGATGATGCAACAAGAACGTCTAATTACTCAGCAGCTGCTTCAACGACTTCCACTAAAGCCCAAGCTTTAGTTTTAGAAATTGGGCGGCTTTCTTTAATGGTCACTAAGTCGCCAATTTTAGCAACGTTGTTCTCATCATGAGCGTGTAATTTAGTTGAACGGCGGATTGATTTGCCATACAACGGGTGTTGAACACGGCGTTCAATAAGCACAACAATAGACTTGTCCATTTTGTCGCTTACGACTTTGCCAGTTAACGTGCGGACTGTTTTTTCATTCATTGTCCGTTCCCCTGTTTTTCGGTAAGGAGTGTCTTGATACGAGCAATAGTTTTACGAGCAATTTGCACTTCGTGCGATTTACCCAATTGACCAGTTGCTTTCGCCATACGAAGACGGAATTGATTAAGCTGCTGCTCATCAAGCAAAGCTTTCAACTCTTCTACCGATTTTTCACGTAGATCTTTAGTTTTCATTACATTACCGTCCGAGTCACGATAGTGGTTTTAAACGGAAGTTTAGCTGCAGCCAAAGCAAATGCTTCGCGCGCTAACTCTTCGCTAACACCTTCAATTTCGTACAGGATCTTACCTGGTTGAATCTGACAAACCCAGTATTCCACACTACCTTTACCTTTACCCATACGAACTTCTAATGGTTTTTCAGTAATTGGTTTATCCGGGAATACACGGATGAAGATTTTACCACCACGCTTAATACGACGGCTAATGGTACGACGCGCAGCTTCAATCTGACGCGCAGTCATACGACCACGTTCAGTTGCTTTAATTGCGATCGAACCAAATGATACTGTACTACCACGATGCGCTAGACCAGTGTTACGGCCTTTGTGCACTTTACGGAATTTGGTACGTTTAGGTTGCAACATGGATTATTCTCCCTTGTCAGCAGCACGGTCACCGCGACGACCACGACGCTCTTGACCTTCACCACGACCACGACCACGTTTAGCTGGACGATCTTCAGCAGGAGCAGGGTTCATGACTTGTTTCATGCCACCTAAGATCTCGCCACGGAAAATCCAAACTTTAACACCAATCGTACCGTAAGTTGTTTCAGCACGTACAGTTGCGTAGTCGATGTCTGCACGAAGTGTATGCAAAGGTACACGACCTTCACGATACCATTCAGTACGAGCAATCTCTGCACCACCTAAACGACCAGAAACTTCAACTTTGATACCTTTAGCGCCAGCACGCATTGTGTTTTGAACCGCACGCTTCATAGCACGACGGAACATTACACGCTTTTCTAATTGTGAAGCAATTGCTTCAGCAACTAAACGCGCGTCCAAGTCTGGGCGATCAATTTCATTGATGCTTACTTGAGCTGGAACACCCATAATAGTGGTGAGTTCGCGCTGTAATTTCTCGATATCTTCGCCTTTTTTACCGATTACGATACCTGGACGAGCAGTACTAATTGTTACTTTAGCAGCGCCAGTAGGACGTTCGATAAGAATATTACTAATCATCGCATTCTTAAGTTTTTTATTTAAAAACTCACGAACTTGAAGGTCTTTAAGTAAATATTCAGCGTATTGTTTCGGACTCGCATACCAGTTAGCGTTATGGCGTTTCACAACACCCAGGCGGATACCGATTGGATGAACCTTCTGACCCATATCAAACCCCTACCTTAACGGTGATGTGACAAGTACGCTTAGTAATACGATCTGCACGGCCTTTAGCACGTGGCATGATACGTTTAAGGCTTACACCTTCATCAACGTAAATCGTAGTTACTTTAAGGTCATCAACATCTAAGCTGTTATTGTGTTCAGCATTCGCGATCGCAGATTCAAGTGCTTTTTTAACAAGCACAGCCGCTTTCTTGTTGCTGAAATTTAGAATATCTAGCGCGCGCGCGATCGATTTACCACGGATCAAATCAGCAACTAAACGTGCTTTCTGTGCCGAGATAGCGGCACCGCGTAATTTTGCAGTTACTTCCATCATAGCACCTATTAACGTTTAGACTTCTTATCAACACCGTGACCACGATAGGTACGAGTTGGCGCGAATTCACCGAGTTTATGACCAACCATATGCTCAGAAATAATTACTGGAACATGGTTACGACCATTGTGAACAGAAATTGTTAAACCAACAAAGTCTGGTAGGATCATTGAACGACGTGACCAAGTTTTGATCGGCTTACGGTTGTTAGCAGCAATAGCAGCTTCAACTTTAGCGAACAAATGTGCGTCGACGAATGGACCTTTTTTTAATGAACGAGGCATTATTCAGATTCCTTACTTGACGCGACGGTCGCGAATAATCATCTTAGTCGTACGCTTATTGGTACGTGTCTTGTACCCTTTAGCTTTTTGACCCCATGGACTTACAGGCTGAATACCTTTACTACGTCCTTCACCACCACCGTGTGGATGGTCAACCGGGTTCATCGCCATACCACGAACGGTAGGACGAATACCACGCCAGCGTGAAGCACCAGCTTTACCCAATGAACGAAGGTTGCTTTCTTGGTTAGAAACTTCACCAATTACAGCACGACATTCAACATGGATTTTGCGCATTTCACCTGAACGTAAACGAACAATAGCGTAAGAACCATCACGACCCAACAACTGAACTGAAGTACCAGCAGAACGTGCTAATTGAGCACCTTTACCGATTTTAAGTTCAAGGTTGTGCAAGGTAGAACCGATTGGCATGTTACGAAGTGGCAAGCAGTTACCTGGACGAATTGGAGCATCGTTACCAGATTGAACTTTATCACCAGCACGTAGGCCTTTTGGCGCAATGATATAACGACGTTCACCATCAGCATATAGAACTAAAGCAATATGAGCTGTACGGTTAGGATCGTATTCGATACGCTCTACAGTCGCAGGAATACCATCTTTATTACGTTTAAAGTCAACAATACGATAGTTTTGTTTATGACCACCACCTACATGACGTGTAGTGATGTGACCATTATTATTACGACCACCAGTACGTTTTTTTGCTTCAACCAACGGCGCATAAGGTGCACCTTTGTGGAGATGGCTATGAACCACTTTCTCTACAAAGCGACGTCCTGGAGACGTTGGCTTACATTTTTGAATTGGCATAATTCTCGTCCTTATTCCGCTGCGTTTTCAGCGGTATCGCCCAAGTCAGCCATTTCAACATCTTGGCCAGCTTTCAGGGTGACGTATGCTTTTTTCACATCAGAACGACGTCCTAATGTTTTACCAAAGCGTTTTGTTTTACCTTTAGTGATTGTTGTGTTTACTTTAACAACCTCAACACCAAAGAGTTGCTCAACTGCTTTCTTGATTTCAAGTTTGTTGGCATTAAGCGCAACTTTGAACACTTGAACACCAGCAGTATCACCTAAAACTTGTGCTTTTTCTGAGAATACTGGTCCTTGAAGGACTTGATAGATACGTTCGTTGTTCATCCGAGTTCTACCTCAATTTTCTTAGCAGCAGCTACAGACATTACAACCTTATCAAATGCGATCAAGCTAACAGGATCAATCGCAGTTGCATCTACCACATCTACGTGTGGAAGGTTGCGCGCCGCAAGATACAAGTTCTCATCTACAGCATCTGTAATGATCAATGCACGAGTTGCATTCAAGTCGTTAAGCTTAGCAAGCAATTCTTTAGTTTTTGGAGCTGCAACAGCAAACTCTTCAACTAACACAAGGCGATCTTGGCGAACAAGTTCAGCTAAGATACATTGCATTGCGCCGCGATACATCTTACGGTTTACTTTTTGAGACCAATCTTGTGGGCGAGCAGCAAAAGTTTTACCACCACCTACCCAGATTGGGCTACGAATAGAACCCGCACGAGCGCGACCAGTACCTTTTTGACGGAATGGTTTTTTACCACCGCCAGAAACATCTGCACGTGATTTGTGAGCACGAGTACCTTGACGACCACCAGCTAAATAAGCTGTAACAACTTGGTGTACAAGAGCTTCGTTAAATTCACGTCCGAAAGCAACTTCAGACAATTCAACAGCAGAGCCGGAAACAGTTTTTAAATTCACAGTATTTCCCCTCAGGCCTTGATGGTAGGACGCACGATAACGTCACCGCCAGTTGAACCAGGAATAGCACCCTTAACAACTAAAACAGAACGTTCAGCGTCAATAGATACAATCTCAAGACCTTGAACTGTTACGCGTTCATCACCTAAGTGACCGGCCATTTTCTTGCCTTTGAACACGCGACCAGGTGTCTGGTTTTGACCTGTAGAACCTAAAACACGGTGAGATAACGAGTTACCATGAGTAGCATCTTGCGTACGGAAGTTCCAACGCTTAACACCACCTTGGAAGCCCTTACCTTTTGATTGACCAGTTACGTCAACTACTTGACCAACTGTAAACATGTCAACACCGATAGAACCACCAACTTCACGACCGTCAAGCTCAGCTTCAGTAACACGGAACTCTTTAACCAAACGACCAGCAGCAACACCCGCTTTCGCGAAGTGACCTTTCTGAGCGTTAGTTACGCGCGATTCGCGACGTTCACCAGTAGTTACTTGAATTGCTTGATAACCATCAGTTTCAAGTGTTTTGATTTGCGTAATGCGGTTTGGATCGACTTCGATAACTGTAACAGGTACAGATACACCAGCATCAGTAAAGATGCGAGTCATACCACATTTGCGACCGACTAAACCAATAGCCATGTGCATAAACCTCTAAAAAAGCGGCCTAATTAACTTAAACGTTAATCAACCGAAAGCCTTAACCCAAAGCGATCTGAACATCTACACCAGCAGCAAGATCTAACTTCATCAATGCATCAACAGTTTTATCTGTTGGTTGAACGATATCGATCAAACGTTTGTATGTGCGGATCTCATACTGATCACGTGCGTCTTTGTTGACGTGTGGTGAAGTAAGAACGTTGAAGCGTTCGATGCGAGTAGGCATCGGAATTGGACCACACACTTGTGCGCCAGTACGCTTAGCGGTTTCTACGATCTCTTGAGCAGATTGATCAATCAGACGATGATCAAAAGACTTCAAACGGATACGAATTCTCTGGTTAGACATACCAGTAAACTCCAAGCCAAATATATAAAGAATCACCCATGACGCACCTCACCTTTCGGTAAGTGTCAAGGGCAGTGAAAATCACTATGGTCGTGATCGATGCCACGACTGTCATGCATTTACTACTTTACTCGCAGTAAACGCCCTCCTATTGAGGGACGCTCATTATAGCGATTGTTTAAGTCTTATGCAATTCTTCTTTTTTATTTTTAGGCTTTAAGTCGGCTTATGCACTCACCACATAGTCTATCGCTTGATTAAGCAAACGATTTCCCTGCTCAAATTTGCTTTTCAGGGTTCTTTTTAGCTCAGATATCGGTTGTACATACTCACCATTAAATACAGCCGCATCCTCTTCATTTTCGATCAGAAGATGCAAGGCATGTGGCGTAATTTCAGGATGAAATTGGAAACCGAGTACATTGCGTCCAATTTGGTACATCTGGTTGCGACACACACTATTTTCAGCCAGATGCACACCACCACGTGGTATTTCAAAGGTTTCACTATGCCATTGCATAATGTTAATTTTCTCAGGAATTTGAAAACAATTTTCTGGGATATGTGTCGCTCTGCCGACATCCATCCAGCCCAATTCTTGATGTGGATTTCGACTTACCGCCGCACCCAACGCATTTGCGATCAACTGACCACCCAAACACAAACCAATCGCTGGCTTACCTGCTGCCAGATAACGACGCAACCATCTTTTTTCTAGCTTCAACCAAGGATAATTCACCTCATCATTGACGCTCATCGTTCCACCCATAATAATCAGCAGATCAACCTCATCCACCCTTGGCAACGCTTCCAATTCGAGTGGTAAATCAACGGGTAAAGCGAAAAATTCAGTTGCGGTAATTTTTGCTTGATTTGCCTTTAAGTAATCGTAGCAACTTCCAAAACCTTCACCTGCGATGTGCTGAAAATAATGCACTCTTAAATGCGACTTCATGCGCTAAAACCTATTTTAGTTAGAATGATAATAATTCTTAGCAAAAATAAAGCCAGTTCTAAGTCAGAGTGTTCTATCTGTACCGATTCTGTACAAAACATGCAAATCACTGGCAGCTTTGCTTATTTTCTCTTAACCTAATTCATTATATCGCTTTGATTTTGCCCCATGACAGCACATAAAAAAACTCAAACTCAATTGATCCATGCACCACGAAAAGCCCCTCAATACATTGAGACGGTCCAACCTCCCCTATTTCGTGCATCCACCATTATTTTCCAATCCACTGCGCACCTTTTTGATCGCCATTGGACCGATGCTTATGACTATAGTTACGGTACCCACGGTACACCGACAACATTTACTTTAGCCGACAATATCACTCAAATTGAAGGCGGCAGTTATTGCCTACTTGCACCAAGTGGTTTATCTGCGATTAATTTAGTGAATAGTACCGTATTAAATACAGGCGATGAAGTTTGGGTCGCCGACAATATTTATGGACCTAATTTAGAACATTTAAACAACCTACAAGATCGCTACGGCATCACCGTTAAGATTTACAATCCAATTGATGCGGACAGCTTTCAACCTACAGAGAAAGCCAAACTGATTTGGTTAGAAGCTGCGGGCTCAATCACTCTAGAGTTTCCAGACTTAAAGCACTTAGTCAAAAAGGCTCAACAAGCGAATGTATTGACAGCCCTAGATAACACATGGGGTGCTGGACTTGCCTTTAATGCATTTGATTTTTCAGATGAACATCTTTCAGTTGATATCACCGCTCATGCATTGACCAAATACCCAAGCGGTGGCGGTGACATACTCATGGGCTCGGTCGTAACACGTGATCAAGCTTTACATCACAAATTGTTCCGTATGCATGCAATTCAGGGCATCTCTGTTTCTGGTGATGATACTGCACAAATCCAACGCAGCTTGGCGCATATGTCTTTACGTTACGAACAACAAGCAAAAAATGCAAATAAGCTACTCGACTGGTTAAAACAGCAACCTCAATTCAGCCAAGTGCTGCATCCAAGCAACCCCGATTCGGCGGGTCACTGCTTCTGGAAGGAAGTGTGTAACACAGGCAAAAGTGCTGGTTTAGTCAGCGTGATCTTTAAACCTGAATATGACCTGACCGCCGTTCGAAAATTTTGCGATAGCTTAGACCTCTTCAAACTAGGTTTTAGTTGGGGTGGGCCTATCAGCTTAGTCATGCTGTACGACTTAAAACAGATGCGCACACTTGAAAATACACATTTACAACAAGGTTTATTGGTTCGCTTCTGTATAGGACTAGAACATCCCGAAGATTTGATCCAAGATATTCAAAATGCACTAAAACAATTGGAATAACACGAAGAATAGGTGAAGAATGAGCACACCCATTATTATTGCAAGAAAAACCACAGATACAACACAAGATATTGTTCTACATTCTAAATTTGCCAACCGACATGGTTTGATCGCAGGTGCAACGGGTACAGGTAAAACTGTTACGCTCAAAGTTCTTGCAGAAAGCTTCTCTCGGCTTGGCGTCCCTGTGTTCTTGGCCGATGCCAAAGGTGATGTTTCGAGTCTCGCCAAAGCAGGGAGTAGTAGTCCGAAGTTTGAAGAACGCCTCAACCTACTCAAAGTAGACAGCGTCGCATTTGCAGCATCACCTGTGATCTTTTGGGATTTATTTGGGCAACAAGGACATCCGATTCGCACCACCATCACAGAAATTGGCCCATTGCTGTTAGCACGCATGCTCAATCTGAATGACACCCAAGAAGGTGTACTCTCAGCCGTGTTCCGTATTGCTGATGACCAAGGCTTATTACTCATCGACTTTAAAGATCTTAAATCGATGCTGAGTTATGTCAGCGCACACACTTCCGAATTGAAAGCAGAATACGGTAATCTCTCTCCTGCAAGCATCGGCGCAATTCAGCGCAATCTATTGGCATTGGGTGATCAGGGGGGCGAGCAGTTCTTTGGCGAACCCAGTCTAAATATTCTGGATTTCATCCAAACAGATGGTAACGGTCATGGCTATATCAATATCTTAGCCGCCGATAAACTCATGAACACCCCAAAACTATATGCCACCTTCTTACTTTGGATGTTGTCAGAACTCTTTGAACAGTTGCCTGAAGTCGGCGATATGGACAAACCTAAATTGGTGTTCTTCTTCGATGAGGCACATTTATTATTTGATAATGCCAGTCCAGCCTTACAGCAAAAAATCGAGCAAGTGGTTCGCTTAATTCGCTCCAAAGGCGTCGGGATCTACTTCATCACCCAAAACCCACTGGATCTACCTGAAAGCGTATTAGGTCAATTGGGAAATCGAATACAACATGCATTACGTGCATTTACACCGAAGGATCAAAAAGCAGTCAAAACTGCGGCTGATACCTTCCGTGCCAATCCAGACTTTAAAGTGGATCAAGCCATTACTGAACTTGCAGTGGGTGAAGCATTGATTAGTTGTCTAGATGAACAAGGTACGCCGCAGATTGTAGAACGTGGCTGGGTGATGCCACCCTACTCATCATTTGATCCCATCACCGCCGAAGAACGCCAAGTGATTATTGCGCAGAGCATCGTTGCAGGTATTTACGATCAGGCCGTTGATCGAGATAGTGCCTATGAAATGCTACAAAACAAAGTCGCTGAACGTGAACAACAAAAACAGCAAGCTGAACTAGAAAAGCAACAACTCAAAGAACAAGAAGCTGCCGAAAAACAACAACTCAAAGAGCAAGAACGTTTAGCCCGTGAGCAACAACGTGCTGAGGAAAAAGCAGCCCAACAACGCGCCAAAATGACGCAAGATATTGTCGGGACTTTTGCCAAGAGTGCCGCGCGCAGTTTGGGTGGGAGTTCTGGGCAAAAAATTGTTCGGGGGTTATTAGGTTCATTATTTGGAAAATAAAGCTTTATTCATTTATAAATAAAGGGATAATTTATTATCCCTTATTTTTTTTATGGTTTTCTTTAAAATACGTATTGCAAATGCAAAATTAAAGGTATATTTTAAATACATCTTATAAATGATAGCCAAGAGAGATCTAAAATGACTCCGCAGCAAATTGACCTTGTAAAAGCCACTGTTCCTGTACTGCGTGAAAATGGTGTCGCGTTAACGGGCTATTTTTATAACCGTATGTTAGGAAATAATCCTGAATTAAAAGAAACCTTTAACATGGGGCATCAACGTAGTGGCGCACAAGCACAGGCGCTTGCTGGCGCAGTCCTCGCTTATGCTGAAAATATTGAAGATCCTTCCGTGCTTTTACCTGTGGTTGAACTGATTGCACACAAACATGTCAGCCTAAATATTCAATCACCAGATTACGGCATTGTGGGTGAAAACCTACTCCACTCCATCAGTGAAGTTCTGAATATTTCAATGCAAGATCCACTTATTGACGCTTGGGCCGCTGCTTATGGTCAATTGGCTGATCTATTCATCAGCACTGAAAAAGCCATATATGAACAACATCAGCAAAATAAAGGCAGTTGGTTAGGCTGGCGTAATTTTAAAATCGCCAAGAAAGTCGTTGAAAGTGATGAAATCACCTCATTCTATCTTGCGCCAATCGATGGCGGTGATTTACCACAATATCAAGCAGGTCAATACACCTCTGTTCGTGTCTTTGTGCCTGAGCTGAATCTCAGACAGCCACGTCAATATACTTTATCCACTAGTCCACAATCGGATTATTTACGTATATCTGTGAAGCGCGAAGATGAAAAAGGTGAGTTAGCAAGCGGCTGGGTTTCAAGTACATTACATGGTTTAGCTGAAGGCTCAGAAATTGAAGTGTCTGCACCAACAGGGAATTTCTACTTAATGAATAGTAATAAGCACAACGTCTTCATTAGTGGTGGTGTGGGCTTAACTCCAATGATCGCCATGCTCAATCAGTTGGTGACGCTAGACATGCCACAAGCTGTCAGTTTTATCCATGCATGTCGTAGCAGCCAAGTTCATGCGATGAAAAAACATATTCATGAACTTAAAGCCAAGTATCCACGTCTCAGCACCTTTACGGCTTATGAGTTTCCACATGCGGATGACGTACTCGGGGAAGATTACGACATTACTGGGCGCTTAGATTTAAGTTCGATGGATGCCGCATTATTACCAACAAGTGCAGATTATTACCTATGTGGTCCAATGCCATTTATGGCAGAACAACATAAAGCGCTAATCGCTCGTGGTATTCCAGCAGAAAATATCCATAGCGAGGCCTTTGGCACAGGCGGTGTCAAACTCAACTAATCGGCACTGCATTTTGCGTGGGGCTAGTCTATGATAGACTAGCCCTTTGTATTTAAAGCACTAGATTGAGTGAAATGCCATGCAACTCAATAAGTTTACTGATTATGCGCTTAGAATTTTGATGTATGTCGCTCGCCCGAGTGATGTACCGTATACGATTGCAGATATTGCTCAAGATTTACATGTTTCGCAAAACCATCTGGTTAAAATTGTTCACTTTATGGGGAAGCAACACTGGATCATTACTACACGTGGTAAAGGTGGCGGTATTCGTCTCAATCCTGAAGCAAAAAATCTTAAACTCGGCGACATCGTTCGCATCTTACAAGGTCATCAGCAAATTGTAGAATGTAACACCCCACCTTGTGTATTGCGTGCGCACTGCGGACTAAAAGGGATTCTAGATCAAGCATTAGAGAGCTTTTATCAAAGTCTTGATCAATATACAGTGGGAGAAGTATTGCAACACAGTATTCTCCCCTCGTCTCAGCATTCAAATATCGATTTTTTACAACTCATTCCAAAAGCCTCGTCATGAGGATTCGCACGAATCTCCGACATCCTTTATAATAGATCTCGCTATTTCAAATTTTAAAGTAAGCTTCTATGCGTCAGCGTCAACAATCGAAAGATACCAAAGCTAAACTCGCCCCAAAAGAAAAAATCAGTTATGAGAAACAGACTGATCCTGCATTAACACTTTATGCAAACCAGTCTTTAAATTGGTTACGCCAAGCTGAGTTTTTAATGAGTGCGCCAAAGCTTGCTTTATGCGTAGAAGATACAGGCTATGAAATTGCTTTCGCTGGTCGATCAAATGCAGGTAAATCCAGTGCAATCAATGCACTGACCAATCAAAAACAATTGGCGCGTGCATCAAAAAGACCGGGGCGCACCCAAATGATCAACTTTTTTAGCTTAGGCAATCCTGACCAACGTTTAGTCGATTTACCGGGTTACGGTTATGCAGCCGTGCCTGAAGCGATGAAACTGGTGTGGCAAAAAGAACTGGAAAATTACTTAATCCACCGCCAAAGCCTACAAGGCTTAGTGTTATTAATGGATATTCGCCATCCATTGCAGCATTTTGACTTAATGATGTTGGAATGGGCGCATTCACGTCATTTGTTTGTACATATCCTTTTAACCAAGGCAGACAAACTCAATCGTGGACCTGCCAATAAAACCTTATTAGATGTGAAACAACAATTGAAAAAGATGAAGCTAGACTTTTCGATTCAACTGTTCTCATCACTTAATAAGATTGGTTTAGAAGAACTAGCAAGTGTGATGGGTGGACGTTTGAATTACACGCTCGACCAACCGACTGAATTTGACCTCGATCAGATTCCAGAAGCTACAGATGCTGATCTTGAAGAATAGTATCTGAATCTTTCATATATGTTTGCAGCATGAGCCGTATACGGCTGCATTTTTTTTAGACGATATATAATATATTTTGCGAAACTGCGTGATGAGAAACAAGGTTTCGTAAGACATACAATGAGAATAAAGTCTCAAAAAGCCCTCATATTGCAATTCATGCAACTTGATGCATAAAATAAATTTTAATTGTCCTGAATTGCTAAACACAACAGGTGGAGTATTTTCATATACTCCATACTATTGGTTCATTGCACTATCGATTAGGACTAAACGATGAAATTACTATCATTTGTGAAGAACAAAGTTCTTGGTTCTTCGATTGACTATAAAATTCTCCCTCGCAAAGTAAAGTTTGATTGGGAAAAAACTCCTGTAGATTGGATTCCAAATCAGCCTTTCGCCAGTTATTTTATTAATGAAATTAACAATATCTTACCCGCAGGTGAGTTTTGGTTCTGTCGTTTATACAATAAAGTCTTGCCTGAAATTACCGATCCAAAACTGAAAGAAGATGTGCAAGCATTTATTCGTCAAGAAGCCATGCATGCGATTGCACACACCTCTGCAAACAAAGAATACCTAAGCCAGCGGAATATAGATATTCAACGTAATCTCGACATTATGGACTTTGTATTTGGCAAAGCTTTAGCGGATAAACCATTTGGCAAAGAAGTCCCAAAAATACTCGATCATCAATGGGATTTATTTCGCCTTGGTGTGATTGCTACCGTTGAACATATGACTTGTGTGCTTGGTAAATATGCATTGTATAACAAACGCTGGGAAGAGCTTGGTGCTGACCCAGAAATGATTGATTTAATCAAATGGCATGGTTCAGAAGAAATCGAACACCGTACTGTTGCCTTTGATCTTTACCGTCATCTTGGTGGTGGCTATATCGCTCGTTACTATCTCAGCGTTGCGGTGATTATTGGCGTGCTTGGTTTATGGGTGGATGGCGCAGCACACATCATGGGTCAAGACCCTCGTTTTGCCGATAAGAAACCGAGTCCGCTCAAACCTTGGATTTGGTTAGAATGGTATAAACAGGGACGCAAAGATGATCAAATATTACCAAACCCAATTTGGCTCGTTGCGCAGCAAATTGATTACCTCATGCCGTGGTACGACCCTGTGAAAGAAGCAAATACCCAAGATGCAGTGAACTATTTAAATAACTCACCTGCTGCAAAACGCGCCTTACAGCCAGCTGCTTAAACGAAATTATTCAACACCAATACAAAAGCCCCCATCTTAGGATGGGGGCTTTTGTTTATAAGCAAATGTAATTAGAAGCGATAGCGAACGCCAGCTTCAAATGAACGCTCAGGACCTACGTAGATTCCATTACGTAAACTTGCCATATAACGCTTGTCTTCCAAGTTTTTCACTGCGCCGTAGAACTCAACTTGATCATTGAGTGTGTACCGTGAGGTTAAATCAACAGTCGTATAAGCGTTAAGTTTTCCAGTAAAGAAACCTGATGTACTTTCTACAATTGGTTTGGTATTGAGTTCATCAGTAAACTGCGAACCCATATAGTTCGCACTAAGCTGGGTACGTAAACCCGCATAACTATAACCGAAACCTAAATTTGCAACCCATTCTGGCGTATATGGCACACGATCGCCATCTTTTGATTTAAGCGTACCATTTTTATTGTAACGATCACCTTTGAACTGTGCATCTGCCACCCAAGTGACATTGGCAAATACATCAAAGCCGTTTTCCAACTCTACACTGATCGCACTTTCAAGACCTTGGTTAAAAGTCTTACCACCATTGGTTGTTTGGAAATCAGAGTTACTGTTAGCAGGGATAATCTGATTATCAAAATCCATTCGGAATGCAGTCAACTCATATTTAAAGATATCCTGCTGACCTCTTAAACCCAACTCCCAACTGACCGCAGTTTCTGCGTCCAATTTCTGATCCGTCATACCACTGAGAGAATCACCATTCGACGCTGGAGAAAAAGCTTTATAAACACTACCATAAAGCTGTACTGCTGGAACCAATTGGAAGGTCACACCTAGACCAGGCATCACTTCCGTATTAGAGGTCTTAACCGTTTCACTCTTTAATTTATCTTCGCGTTGCTGTTCATAACGTTCAACACGAAGACCTGGTGTAACAGACAATTGATCGGTAATGTCTAAACGGTTTTGTGCATATAATGCGACACTTTTAGCAGTGTCTTTTGTATCCTTGCCAATCTTACCTGTACGTGGCGTTGCACGTGTCGCATTAATGGTGACATCATCCATTTTTTCATTCATCAAACGTAGACCGACTTCAGCTTCGCTTGGAATATTAAACAAATTATGTTTTGCCACTAAACGGGTTTCAGCACCCACACGCTCAAAGGCACGGTTATTACCATTCAAACTATCAGTATAAATCCAACGGCCTGCTGCTTGTGAAGCTGCACCATTCGTACTATAACGCCAGTAATCACGGTTCATTTCACTCCAATACACCAAGGTTTGAAGTTCTGTATCTGCATTGATGTTCCAACGGTGATTGATGTCGAATGAGTTACGTTCAGTCAAGAACCAATCATCTGGTGCAGGGTTATTCTTTTTCTTGGCATGATATTCACCCAAGAACTGCCCACGATATGAAATATTGGCATCATTTTCATAATGGGTAAATTTAACACCTAACCACTGGTTATCGCCAATCGCGGTACCCGCTTTGATGACCGCATCTTTCATTTCATAGCCCTTGTCCATGAAACCATCACTTTTAGCCCAACTTAAAATTGCGCCAAAGTTACTATCTTTGTTTGGAGAGCTGCCACCCAATTCAACTGTGGTTTTATAGGTATCCCAAGAGCCAATTGACAGATCGACCAATGCACCATCTTTGGGTTGCTTGGTACGATAGTTAATCACACCACCAATATTTGATGGGCCATAACGCAATGCCGAAGAACCTTTCAATACTTCAATACTATCCATCCGTTGTACACGCGGATTGTAATAACGGCCATTTCCAACGAATAGACCCGGTGCTACAGGAACACCATCTTCTAAAATCAAAGTTTTATAGTCTTGTGAGCTAATGCCTCGCATACCAATATTGGCAACGACAGCAGACTCTTCTTCAGGTTTTACATAGACACCTGATACGCGCTTTAAAATATCTTCAGTTGAGGTTGGGATGAATTTTTGGATTTGTTCTTGATCTACAATTACTGCCGCACCAGGTATCTTAGAAACAGCATCATCCTGTGAACCGATCACTTGAATGGTCGGCAGAACCATCGTTTTGCTCTCTTGGGCTGTCTCAGCATGCAACATAGGTGCAAAACTACCGAATAACAACCCACTCATCACGATTGGATTTTTTAGAAAAAAACGGTTTTTCATAGCTTCCCCCGAAGCGGTAAAGAACGTATAACCTTTCCATCGCTATTTTCTTTAGCGACCAGAAACGATCTCAGACAAAAAAACAAACAAATGATAGTGCAAACAAGAATGATTATCTATATTTTCTTTGAGCATTTATCATAAAACATTTTTAATTTCATATACATATTTTTAATAATATAAATTTATTATTATATATATCATCTTTTTTTCTTATATATTTCAGCATATCAAAGAATTAAAATCTCTTTTTTTAATGCACTTTTCAACAATTTAAATGACCAGAATTTTATCCATTTTTTTGAAAAATGGCTGAACTCAGCAACATTATTCCAATCAGACTGACATAAATCTCTCTGTTTGAGCGATATACGATCTATCGCTCAACTGCTGTCATTTATGCTTTTTTACTCAGGTGTATGCCGATCAACCACTACACTAATCATCATATCGCCCTGCACATTTACCACTGTACGCACTGTATCTAATAAACGATCAATAGGCAGTAAAATTGCAATCGCCTCTGCAGGCAAACCCACAGATTGCAACACCATAATCATGGTGACCATGCCAGCACTTGGAATCCCAGGCGCACCTAAAGAAGCAACAATCGCCACCAAACAGACAATAATCTGTTGGGTGATAGATAAATCCAAACCCATCAGATTGGCAATAAACAATGCTGCCGCTGCTTCGTACAGTGCCGTACCATCCATGTTGAGTTGCGTGCCTAAAGGAATAACAAAACCTGCGGTTTGTGGTCTAACACCAAGATTTTCTTGTGCACATTTCAAACTAAGCGGCATGGTCGCTGAACTAGAACTGGTTGCAAAAGCAGTCACCAATGCTGCCCTAGCTCCTTTAAAAAAGGTAATCGGATCCATTCGACCGAATATCCACAACAATAATGGTAATACAACAAGACCATGAAAAATGGTGGTTCCTGTGACCACAGCCGCGAATTCAACTAAACGACTCAATACGGAAAGATCTTCACTGGCGATCAGTTTGGCGAGTAATGCGAAAATGCCGATCGGCGCAAGTTTCATCACCCAACCCACCAGCATCATCATCATTTCAAAGAATTGTTGAAAGCTATTCCGTACCAGCGCAAAACGTTCTCCACCTTTAACTAACGCAACACCCAAAAATAATGCAAACACGACCACCGCCAAAACATTGCCTTCACTAAAAGCTTTAAATGGGTTGATCAGGGTGTTTTGTACAAAATTGGTCAAAAAACTAGAGGGTGTTAGCGTGTCAGGGGTTTGATGACTTTGCATCTCGGCTTGGAAAATTTGAATATCAATTCCCTTGCCCACGTCAAAAAGATGTGCGCAGCTGATGCCGAGAATCAGCGCCAAAGTGGTGGTGGTGATCGAACTCAGCGCTGTGATTTTCCAGACGCGGCCAAATTGCCCACCTGCTTGTAAGTTTGAAACACCGACCACAATTGAACTAAAGATCAATGGAATCAATAGCATTTTCAACAAACCAATGAAGATGCTACTTAAAATACCGAGCCCATATAAACTATAGTCAACGAATATCGTTTGTGGGTAAGCATTTAACAAAAAACCAAATGCCACACCGAGCACAGCGGCCAGTAAAATCTGTGTATTTAAATTCATTATGCTTGATAAAGTTTTTTAACTTATTGCTACTATGGCATGCTCATGTTGAAGAATCGAGCAATTTTTTGTCACATCTATATCATAAAAAAGCCATCAGAATGATGGCCTTAGTATAAATTTATTTGTTATTGGGTTTCGATTTCTCTGAGCCGAATCAAACCTTCTTGGACCGTACTACAGACCAACTGCCCATTTTGCCACATCCGACCAAAATTGAGCCCGCGAGAACTCGCACTAATGGTCGCCTCCATTTCATAAAGCATCCATTCGTCTGCACGCAATGGGCGATGGAAATAAATCGTATGATCAATACTGGCACACTGTAGATTTGGAGAAATCCATGACAAGCCATGAGGACGCAATGCTGTGGTCATCAGTGTGAAATCTGAATAAAATGCCACGATCGCTTGATGCAATGAGATTTCATCTACATTTTTAGCAATATCACCATGGGTTCGAATGTAATGTGCATAAAACGGTGCTTCAGGCTGCGGTTGAAAAGGATTAACTGGCTGAATTGGACGAATTTCCACATGACGTTCACGCATAAAACTGGCACGAACATTTTCAGGGACAAAATTAATCATCGCTTCTTTCAGTTCATTTTCCGACTTCAAGCTTTCAGGTGCAGGATATTCTGGTTCTTTATGTTGATAATTTAAGCCTTCTTCAGGATTGGCAAAAGAAACCATTGCCGAAAAGATAGTACGCCCATGTTGAATCGCTCGCACTTGTCGACTAGCGAAGCTTTTCCCATCTCGAAGCGAATCAACTTCATAAATAATCGGAGCATCCACATCCCCGCCATAAAGAAAATAAGCATGTAAAGAATGCGCAGGACGATTTGTGGTATATGACGCTGCTCTTAATGCTTGCCCAAGCACTTGCCCACCAAATACACGTTTGCCAACCAAGTTGCGGCTATTGCCCCGAAAGATATTGGCTTCCAGCCTTTCTAGCGTCAAAAGCTCAACGAGTTCTTGCGTTAAAGCATTCATGTAATCACCTTTTTACAACAATGGGGGAGAAATAACGAGAGCCGTAGCTAAGCGATATTTTGCTTAAAACTTAGGGCGGAGCAAGAATAATCATCTTAATCGAGATTAGTCGATTAATATAGATTGTAGCCAAGATAAAATGATTTACCCATCGCATTATTATATTTATACCCGCTAAAAATACGATTTTTAACGATAAAATCTACCAAATACGCTATATTTTGTCAGAAAATAGCATACCGTTTTATGTCAGAATACAGCAGAATGTCGTGTTCATCATGACTTGATGTTAGGGTTATATTTAGGAGTTCGTAATGTCCAAGACAGGATTTGGTCAAATGTATCGTCAACTTTCGAGTAAGTTACTTGACCTTGTGGTAACCCCGCATGTTCTTGGTGAAGTTCCTGTAGAATCCACCACAACAGAACAAAGCCCAGCCGATCCAAATAAAATCGTATGCTATGTATTACAAAATTATTCGCATAGTAATGCGCTGGTGGTCGATGGTGAGACGCGTCGCCTTAAGCTGAAACCTGCGCTAGATCCTTTGAGTTTTGGCAACTATCAAGAAAAAAATTCAGTCCTTTTTTTACATCAGAACGATAATATTTTCTTCAATACCCAAACTTATCCTCCGCGCTTATTAAAACTGATCGAAGCCCTTGAGCAAAATCCTGACATTGAAGTTCAATTGATCCCTGTGACCGTACTTTGGGGACGCTCTCCAGATAAAGAAGATTCTTGGTTCAAATTATTATTTTCAGATACTTGGGCAACACCGAGTACAGTAAAGCAACTGGTCAATATTGGCTTACATGGTCGTCAATCCTACTTAGAATTCCATGACCCCCAATGTTTACGTGAATTGGTCGATTACGCCAAAACACAGCATCCAAATATTTCTCCTGCAACGTATATTGCAAGCTCACTCGATACTTATCTAGATCAACAACGTGAAGTTGTGCTCGGTCCTGATTTGTCTGATCGCCGCAATGTCATGCAGTCCGTGGTCAAAGCACCAGATGTGCAAGATGCGATTCGCCGTGAAAGCATCCATCATAAAATCAGCATGCTAGAGGCTGAACGTCGTGCCATTGGTTATGTCAATGAAATCGTTTCAGACTATTCTGCTTCCGCTGTGCGTTTTGCCGATATGGCGCTGACACGGTTATGGACGCAACTCTATGACGGTGTTGAAGTACATAACTTTAGTACCGTGCGTGAGCTGGCAAAAGATTATGAAATTATCTATACCCCATGTCATCGTAGCCATATCGACTATTTATTATTGTCCTATGTGATTTATAAACGCGGCTTGATGATTCCATATATCGCTGCGGGTGATAATTTAAATATGCCGTTTGTGGGGCAGTTATTACGTGGTGGTGGCGCATTCTTTATTCGCCGCTCTTTCCGCGGTAATGCACTTTACACATCTGTATTTAAAGAATATTTATATAGCATTTTATCTCGTAACACACCGATCGAATACTTTATTGAAGGCGGACGTTCCCGTACAGGACGTTTACTTCCACCTAAAACAGGCATGTTGGCAATGACCATTCAAGGTCACCTTCGTGGACCTGCCAAACCGATCGTATTCTTACCTACTTATATTGGCTATGAACGCTTGATGGAAGGCGCGACCTACGTTGGTGAAATGCAAGGTAAACCAAAAGAAGCTGAATCTATTTTTGGTATCTTAAAAACCTTACGTAAAATTGAAAGAATCTTCGGTAAAGTTCATGTCAACTTTGGTGAACCTGTTTTCTTGGATGATATTTTAAAACAGCATCAAGCAGACAATGTTCACGTCGAAAAAAATGATGCGCCTATTTCAGCCGAAATATCTAATGTGGTTGCAAGCTCTGCCAATCTGATTTTAGAAAACATCAACCGTGCTGTAGTTGTTAACCCTGTTTCATTGCTTTCTTTGGTGTTATTGGCGACACCAAAACATACGCTAGACGAGGAAATCTGTATAAAACAGCTCGATATCTACCGAGACCTCGTCACCCAACAGCCTTATGATGAACGTACCCAAGTGACATCATTATCAGGTAAAGAAATCATTGCTTATGGTTTAAAACTTAAACTGATCAAACGTGTTCAGCATGTCTTGGGCGATATTATTGCGATTGAAGATAACCAAGCAGTACTGCTCACCTATTTCCGTAATAATATTTTGCATGCCTTTGTATTGCCGTCTTTGGTTGCGTCATTGGTTGAGCATAACGGTAAGATTAATAAATCAGATCTTAGCAATGTAATTCGTACCTTGTATCCGTTCTTAAAAGCCGAGCTATTTATGAAATGGCAGCCATCTGAACTACAGCAACACATTGATAGTTATATCGATGCGCTGGTTGAGCTAGGTCTGATTTTCCAAGATCATGATGACAACTTGCTGAGCCCTACACCAAATAGTGAAGAGCATCAAAAGCTTTTAACTTTGGCGATGCCAGTGAAACAAAGTTTAGAACGCTACTACATGACGCTTGCCCTGATTACACAACGTGGTTCTGGCAATATTTCGACCAAGCAAGTTGAAGAGTTAAGTCATTTATTAGGTCAGCGCTTATCTGTGCTTTATGAATTCAACTCACCAGAATTCTTTGATAAATCTCTTTTCCAAAGTTTTATTAAAGTCTTAACGCAGCAAAATTATATTCGCAATAATGAACAAGGTTTCATTGAATATGATGATAACTTCAGCGAAATGGCTGCAGGTGCGCGACTTGTCTTAGATGAAACCACCTTACAAATGTTGCAACACATCACCACATTCAGTGATGAAGAACTTGCAACTGCTTTAGAAGCAATGGCATCACAACAAGCCAAACGTCGCCTCAAACGTAAAAAAGCTTAAAAGCAAAAACAATAACGGCAACTTCGGTTGCCGTTATTGTTTATCTATCTCCGACATTCGATGTATTTGGGTTCATCCAAACACCGTAAACGTTTGATTAGTTCAACAAAATAAGCATCATAATAGCCAGATGCCACAAAACGATTACGAATTCGCATTACCAAAGCATCATAACCTTGCTTTTCATAAGCTGAAATGTCCGCCCAATAATACGCAGGCAATTGATTTTCCCATTGAATTGCTTGTGCAGCCAACACATGGCTATTTTTGACAAACCAAGTTCGAATATTCTGACCAAAACCCGCTGGATATCCCTGAGGGCGGATCACAATATTGACAGCAAAATAAGCTAATGGGAAATTGACTACTTGGGTCGCTTCACCAAATTCCTTCTTGAGGTTATATGGCAACACGCCATAAGCTGGCGCACCTAAGATATCAATTTTCTTCTGTTTGAATAAATCTATGGCATTGGCAAAATCCACATAAACAGGTTTTGCGCCCACACTTTTCGCCAATGCTAGTTGCGGTGGATTATCCACCAAAATCCCAATAGTCTTATTCTTAAGTTGAGAGACTTTCTGAATCTTCTGGGTATTCATGATCATATAGACCGTACCGATTGGAATCATGCCAACCACTTCATACTCGGAACCAATCATACGTTTTTCGACATTCGAATTGGTAAACAGCTGTATAAACACACGTGCCGTACGATTATTTGGAATGAGACCAATACCACTGGTGCTCCCCATAAATTGATTATAACGATAGGTATTAAAATTCGATGCGACCAAACCCGAACATTCTTTTTGATCAAATGCATGAATCGCCTCGTTTTCATTTTTGAAAGTTTTAAATTTCAATTGGACTTGGCTATGTTGCGCATATAATCGAATATCATGTAAACGGCGACTAATATCCCCCTGTGTACTCAAAGGATCAAATACACACCATACCTTTTCACTCGCCCAACTCATTGTCGTCATTAAGCCAAGTAACATCGAGCAAATTATTTTTTTCATATATACCCCTTAATGTCTTAGCGCAATCCATGTGCACATATCGGCTTCAATGAGCCCTGTACTCACAGATATTAAAAATCAAGAATCCCATCCAAAAAGAACAACTACGTCACATTTTAATCAAAATTTCATTTATTACTATGTGCCAATAGCGCCTCAGCATAGTCATTAAAGCAAATCAAATGGTCAAATTTAAAAGATGTTCTCGTCAGTCTCGTCGCATAAATTCGCTTGCCCGTATGTTGTTTAGATACAAGCTGTAAAGGAGGTAAATCAAGTTGTTGCTGAAACCAAAGTAGAATTTCATGCATCGGTAAAGGAATATTGTTGCTGACAATATAACTGGATTCTACTTCTGGAAGATCAGCTAACATAGCCAAAAACTTGGCTAAGTCATCGATATGAATCCGATTACTATAATGAACTGTAGGATAAGTAAGCGTCTGTTGTGCCAGTTTTTTTAATCGAACAATCGATATTCCGTAAATTCCCGCTGGTCGAACGATGATACTGTGTTGTGGATAGTATGCTTGCCATAGAAGCTCCATTTTACGCAGCAAATGCCCTTGCTCATCCGCAGGTTGAATCAACGTCTCGTCGTCGATTCGCTCACCAGCACTTTCCCCATAGACCCGAGTTGAAGAAACGATAATGATGCGTTGTACTGGATGTGATTTTAAAGCCCGAACAATCGGCTCAACACTATCAACATACGTCTGTTGATAAGCATCAACGCCACTTTGAGATGGTGCGAGAATCACGTAAACCACATCAATTGGACGAAATGCTGTTAAATCAAGTCGCTGCACGTCTTGAATAGCATGAGTCGCATAACAATCTGTTTTTTCACTGCGACTAATTGTGCTAATGTGGTGACCACACTCAAATAAGTGTTTAGCGACACGCTGAGATGTTTTACCATAACCAATAAATAAAATATGCATACATGTCCTTGATCAAATATGAGTTCAGTCCAGCAGTTACAAGGCGTTGGTGCTAGCGCAGCAACCTTATTAGAAAAGCTTCATATTTTTAGCACGGATGATTTATTGTTTCATCTTCCCCGTGACTATGAAGATCGTAGCACGATTATTCCGATGAATCAGTTGGTTGTTGGACGCAGCTATTTGCTTGAAGGTGAGGTCAGATCCGTCGATTTCCCACCGGGAAAGAAAAAATCCCTTGCCGCTTTATTGCAAGATGATTTCGGCAAAGTTACTTTGCGTTTTTATCATATCTATAAAGGCTTAACAGATCGCATCCAAATGGGTGCTCGATTACGTATCTTTGGTGAAGTGCGCGTTGGTGCCCGTGGTTTAGAACTGTATCACCCCGAAATCCAAGTCATCCACCAGCATACCGCATTGCCTCAAACGCAGCTCACCGCGATTTATCCAAGTACTGAAGGTCTGACACAACCAAAGTTACGTGAATATGTTCGTCAGGCTTTAAAACATCATAGTGATGATCTGCCTGAACTGCTACCGAGTAAATACAGCAATGGCTATGAACTCAAACAAGCGCTACATTACATTCATGAACCGCCGATTGATGCCAATATGCTGCAACTCAATCAAGGCTCACATCCCGCACAGCAACGCTTAATCTTTGAAGAATTAGTGGCTCACCAGATTAGTTTACTTACTCGTCGTGCTTTTATTCGACAGATCGCTGCGCCACGTTTTAGCAGCAGCAAAGTTCTAGCAAAAAAACTCTTAGAAGCGCTCCCCTTTCAAATGACCAATGCGCAAAAACGCGTTTCTAAAGAAATTTTACAAGATCTAAAACAAGATCAACCAATGTTACGCTTAGTTCAAGGCGATGTCGGTGCAGGTAAAACCTTAGTCGCTGCAGTAGCGGCCTGTCATGCGCTAGAAGCAGATTGGCAAGTGGCATTGATGGCGCCAACTGAAATCTTAGCTGAACAGCATTATTTGAACTTTAAACGTTGGTTCGAGCCGTTGGGTATTCAAGTTGCATGGCTATCGGGCAAACAGAAAGGCAAAGCACGTACGCACGCCGAACAACAGATTAAAGAAGGACATTCGCAGCTCATCGTCGGCACACATGCGCTATTCCAAGACAATGTTGAGTTTTCCAAACTTGGCTTAGTAATCATTGATGAACAACATCGCTTCGGCGTGGATCAGCGCCTTGCACTTAGAAATAAAGGCGTAGATCAATTTACGCCACATCAGTTGGTCATGACGGCAACCCCTATTCCCCGTACCCTCGCCATGAGTGCTTATGGTGATTTAGATACATCGGTTATTGATGAACTGCCACCAGGACGTACACCGATTCAAACCGTTACTATTCCACTGGATCGTCGTGAACAAGTCCTACAACGAATCGCAACCAATTGCCGCGAAGGTAAACAAGCCTATTGGGTCTGTACCTTGGTTGAGCAATCTGAGACCTTAGATGCGCAAGCCGCAGAAGCTACCTATCAAGAAATTAGAGAACGCTTTTCCGATATAAATATCGGACTGGTGCATGGAAAAATGAAAGCCGATGAGAAGCAATCAGTCATGCAAGCCTTTAAAGACAACCAACTACAACTGCTCATTGCCACTACTGTCATCGAGGTTGGTGTGGACGTTCCCAATGCATCGATTATGGTGATTGAAAATGCAGAACGTTTAGGACTTTCACAACTCCACCAACTCCGTGGTCGCGTGGGACGTGGCGCCACTGCGAGTTTCTGCGCATTATTGTACAAAGTCCCTTTGTCGCAAAATGGTCAGGAGCGGCTTTCTATTTTGCGTGAAAGTAATGATGGTTTCGTGATTGCTGAAAAAGACTTAGAAATACGGGGGCCTGGCGAGCTATTAGGTACCAAACAAACTGGTGATATGGGCTTTCGTGTTGCAAGCTTAGAACGTGATGACCACCTACTAACTCAAGCACACTACGTTGCGGAACAAATTTTAAAAGATTACCCACAACACGCAGCAGGATTACTCAAACGCTGGTTACCTAAAGCACCGCGTTATGCCTATGTTTAAATCTCTCAGTACACACGCACAACAACTTTTTGATTATGTGACGCCATGTAGTCTATGTGAGGTCGGCATCAAGCAACATTTCGGTGTTTGTCAAAGCTGTTGGCAACAATTGCCGTGGTTAAAACAACAAATCCAACGCAATCAACAACAAGTATATGTCGCTTGTCATTATGACTATCCGATCAATCGTATTATTCAACAGTTCAAATATGAGCAAAAATTACAGCATCAAAGATTATTAAATGGTTTGTTGTTACAGCTTCGACTTCCAAAAGTCCACGCAATCGTTCCGATGCCCATTTCAACCGATCGTTTAGTAGAACGAGGTTTCAATCAAACACTACTATTAGCCAAAGCGCTCGGTAAAACATTAAACATCCCTGTTTGGCAACCGATACAGCGCTTGGCACAACATTCGCAAAAAGGATTATCACGCTTAGAAAGATTGGAGAATATTGAACAGCTGTTTGTTGCCAAATCATCCAATACAATTCGCTATAGAACTGTGCTGATTTTAGATGATGTGATGACCACAGGCAGCTCTATCACCGCACTTTCTCAGGCTTTAGAACAACTTGGCTGTCAGAAGATTTATGCCGCATGTCTCGCGGCGGGACAATTAAAAGAACGCTCTAGCTCAATCGATTTTGCTGACACCATGGAATCACCACTTCGCTAGTCAGTGGCGCCAATCGTGTTGCTTGGTCAGTCAAATCAATCCATTTCATCTCAGCAATTTCAGCTGCAATCTGCGGCTTTTGTTTTAATTGAACCGAATAAACATAACTCACCAAAACATGATCTGGCTCATTGGCTGCGGCAGTTTCAAACTGTCCAACAAATTGTTTAATCTCACATTCACAACCAATTTCTTCCAAAATCTCACGCTGAATCGCAAGCTCGGGGGCTTCATTTTCTTCTAATTTACCGCCGACTTGCATAAATGCCTGTGTATTCTGTTTACGAACCAATAATAATTGATTCTGATCGTTCAAGATAATCGCGGCAGCAACAGTAATCGTTTTCAATGAGACTTCCTCGAACATGAGTTTCAATAGCAGGCTATTTTAGATCTCGAAAATGCAGAAAACAACCCAATAAACATGCATGCTCCGCAACGCTATATTTATCCTCATTAAGCTACTTTCTACTCTTATGCCAGCATTAAAGCCATTTAAAAATAAATGAAATCATGACTGCGTGTAGAATGAGCAAAAGAATAGATGAAACTCTCAGTAATAAAATTGTTTTATCCAATTGTCATGCTGCTAAAGTAAGCTACAAAACATGTTTTTTGAGAAAATAACGTTTAGGCAAGTGTTTTTCGTTTCATCCTTGTCTAAAATACACGCTGACTTTCTGTAAAATGCAGAAGGCCTTATATTGACTGCGCGAGGAAAAAAGACATGCTTGAAGCCTTTTATGCCACAGAGCGCGGTAGTCTAGAAGATGCAACAATCAATGGTGGATTTGATCTACACCCAGAGTTGGTTTGGATTGACCTAATTGCGCCATCCCAAGAAGAACAACAATGGGTTCTCGAGGCCTACGATCGCAATCTACCCACCCTAAAATCACTTGAAGACATTTCCTCATCAGCACGTTTTTATCGTGATGATGAAGGTATTTTACATATCAGTACTTACTTTCTCACCAAGAACAAAAATTTCCAGTCAGATCGAGAACAAGAAGATCTTGAAAATACCCTTGCAGCAACCGTACATACAGTTGCTTTCTTGCTTGAGAAAAACCGACTCATCACACTCCGTGGTGAAAAATTAGTCGCATTTCGAGCATTTCGAGCAAGAGCGAGACGTAATGATTATGAGATGGACTATAAAGATCCAGTTTGGATTTTATTAGGCTTATTGGAAGCTAAACTAGATGAACTTTCAGATATCTTAGAAGACACCCACCGTTATCTTGAAGAGTACTCCGCAGAAGTCCTGAATGATCATCACCGTGAACAAATTCTTGATCTTGACGACATGATCACAAACCTCGCGCATCAAGAAGATATGTTGGGAAAAGCACAACTCTGTCTTACAGACTTACGTCGTGTGTTGTCTTTTCTGTCACGTCCACGCGCCTTGGGTAGCCATATATATGATGCAGATATTCGAGAAATGAGTGAGGATGTTCGTTCTTTACTAGAACATAATGCGTTCCTGTTTCAAAAACTTAAATTCTTACTCGATATCACCACTGGTTTTGCAAATACTGAAATGAATGAGACCTTTAAACGTTTCTCAATTTTACCAAGTATGCTTGCGCCACCGATGTTAATTGCCAGTATTTATGGCATGAACACCGATGTTTTGCCTTTTGCGCAAGGGGATACAAGCTTTTGGATTGTGATTACATTGGTTTTAACATTTTTAACTGGACCAACACTTTATTTCCGCTGGAAGAAATGGATTTAGCATGAAAGGCAATTCTCTTTTTTTGAGTATGCCTATTCTAGGATCGATTCTATTCCCTCCAACAGCTTTTGCTTGTGCACCGTATTCACCAGATGACGTGTTTATTGCACGTCTACAAGCTGTTCAGAAGATAGCATCTACAGATCATTACCACTTAACTATAAGTAATTCCCGTTTTATCTTCCAAGGCTTTAGGACATGGATAATGCGTTCAAAGCCGAAACAATGGCAGAGTCAGTTCCCACTTAAAAATATAAAAAAGAATGATTTAATCATTGGTTTAGCCTACGCCCCTAATCAAGATAAACCACAAAACTATACTGTGGGTTCTTTAGCACTGTTACAGTGTCAAAATAATATCCTATCTATAGACCAGCCAATTGTACCGTTCCTAGCGTGGAACCGAAAAAATAATAATTGTCATGATGACCACACCACATCCATAAAATTACTAGATGGTTTTTTAGCATACGATCAATCTTATTATCTCAAAAAATTACACACAAAATATCCAACTTGTCAGGCTCTTTTTTCAGCCTTTCCAAAATCATAAATATAAAAAAAGAGCTTTATAAAAAAGCTCTTTTTTCGATTCATACAATATCAAATCAAAATAAGGTCATCTTCTAAATGACAAGCTTGGATGATTTTCAGCATTTTCTCAGGGACATTTTTAAAATGCAGCCCTTTACTTTCAGGGGTTTGACGCAACCATTGCACTAATACAGCGAGAGACAAGGTGCTGCCCTGTTCAAGCTGAGCAAGATCAACAATCAAAGGAAAATGCTGATGTTGTTGAATATGCGCTAAGCCTGATTGGTAAACCTGCTCTGCATTTTCAAAATCGATCGTCTTAGGAACGATAAGTTGCTGATCAATATACTGAATCACCCTTCACCTACTTATTTTTTAGTGACTGCAGCATCTGCATCAGGTTTAAAAGTTGCAATCGCTTTATTGATGTCACCACCATTACGCTGAACCGTAGCAGCAAACTGATTACGGAATTGCAAACCTAAGTCGATCCCTGCCACATTCACATTACGGATTTTCCATTGATCGCCTTTATCAATCAATTGGAATGATACTGGAATCTTTTCACCATTGTTTAAAAAGTCCAAAGTCACAACTGGATTTTTGCTGTTGCTGACTTTATAAGGACGCATGGTATAACTTTGATTGGTATATTTTGCAAATGCACTACCGTAGTTTTCAATAATCACTTCACGGAAGTTTTTCTCAAACTGAGCACGTTGCGCTGCATTGGTATGCTGATTATTAGCATACGTTCCTAGCACGATACGTGTAAAAGCTTGTGAATCAACAAACGGATCAAGGTTTTGACGAATAATCGTATTAACTAATTTCGGATTATTCTGCAACTTTGCGTGATCTGCTTTTAATCGATTGACTAAACCATCTGCTACACGTTTAACAAAATCAGGGGGCGTCTCTGTCGGAGCTGCAAAAGCTGTAGTTGCAAGCATAGCTGACAATACGCTTGCCGTTAGAGTTTGTTTCAATAATGTGTTCACTTTAAAAACTCCTAAATACGATTATTCAGCAAAAGATGGTTCGGCATCTGACGGTGTTACTGAAGTCTCAGTGCCTGACGCAACTTTGCTTGCACCACCACCCGTAATAAACTTACTGATTAAATCTTCTAGATCCATTGTGCCTTGGGTATTTGAAACCACATCACCACGTTTTAAGTAGTCAACGCCACCACCTGGAATGACTTTCAAATATTTCTCACCCAATAAGCCATTGGTTGCTACCATTATATAAGCATCTTCATCGAGACTGGTAATGGAGGTCATGTTACTGATCAGTTGCTGTTCCATTGCTTTTTGTTTCGTCGCATCAGCTTGCTGATAGTCCGAACTATAGTGCAATTCTTCAAGCGCATTTTGTTGCACTACTTTTAGCTGCTCTGCATTGAAGCTGGTGAGTTTACCATCTAAATCAAATTTGACGGTTGCGAGGCGCGAGACTGGATCAAGTGTAATAGATTCAACACGACCAATCGTTACACCACTCATGGTCACTTTTGCACGTGCTTTTAAACCATTTACGTTGTCAAATTGAGCCGTCATACTATAACTATCACGCAGGTTGGTACCTGCTAAGCCGCTGACTTTCATCGCAAGAAAAAATAAGGCAATACCGAAGATAATGACAAAAACACCAACGGCCAGCTCACTAATACGTGATTTCATTAAATCCCTCCGAACATGACCGCAGTCAACACGAAATCAAAACCTAATACACAAAGTGAAGAATATACGACTGTTCTGGTCATAGATGTCGCGATACCTTCGGGAGTTGGATCACAGGCATAACCTTGATACACCGCCACCCATGTACAAATCAGAGCAAAAACAATACTTTTAATAATGCCATTTACAACATCGTGTCCGAACTGCACACTACTTTGCATACCCCCCCAGAATGAACCTTCATCCACACCGAGGAAATCGACGCCGACCATTTTGCCACCGATAATACCAATCGCAGCAAAAATCACGGTTAACATCGGCAAGCTCACGATCCCTGCCCATAAGCGTGGAGATACAATCTGGCGCAATGGATCAACACCAATCATTTCCATACTGGCCAGTTGCTCACTCTGTTTCATCGAGCCAATTTCAGCCGTCAAAGCTGAGCCTGCACGTCCTGCAAATAACAACGCAGCAACCACAGGTGCAAGTTCACGCAGCAAAGTTAAAGACACCATGGTGCCTAGCATTGCTTCACTGCCGACATTGACCAAAATCGAGTAACCTTGTAAACCCAATACTAAGCCAATAAATAAACCAGAAACTGAGATGATCAATAAAGACATCACCCCAACACGATACATCTGATAAATAAAGCGTTGAAAACCACCTTTCGATGGCATTGAAAATAAAATCTGTAGGAGCATCAGTGACGCAGCACCAATCCCCTTTATTCGCTCAATAACGAGTCTACCTAACCAGGCAATCGCATTCATGGACGAACCTCGTTATCTAAATAAGCTTGGTGAGTAAATTGATATTCGACAGGTCCCTCAACTGAACCTGTTAAAAACTGACGAACAAATGGTGAAGCATGTGTTTTTAATTGTTCAGGTGTACCTTCGCCCTGAATTTTTCCTTCTGCAACCACATAAATGTAATCTGCAATCGACAAAGTCTCTGCCACATCATGCGAAACAATAATTGTGGTTAAATCTAATGCTTCTCGTAGTGAACGAATCAAACGCGTCAAAATCCCTTTCACGATCGGATCTTGGCCTGCAAATGGTTCGTCATACATAATCAATTCAGGATCAAGTGCAATGGCACGTGCTAAAGCAACGCGGCGATTCATCCCGCCCGATAGTTCTGTAGGCATGAGTTGTTCAGCACCGCGTAACCCGACAGACTCAAGCTTTAATGCCACCAACTCTGCAATTAGGTGTTCAGGCAACTTTGTGTGTGCTCGAATCGGAAATGCAACATTTTCATACACAGACATATCTGTAAATAATGCGCCACTTTGAAATAACATTCCCATACGCGCACGTGCAGCGAACAACTCAAGACGTGACATTGATGCAATATTTTTACCATCAAGTAAAACCTTACCTTGATCAGGACTGAGCTGTCCTCCAATCAACCGCAATAAAGTGGTTTTACCCGTACCAGATGGTCCCATAATTGCTGTGATTTGACCACGTCGAATTTTAAGGCTGATATCGTCATAAATGACGCGGTCTCCTCGATTAAAGCTCAAGTTTGTAACTTCAATTAAGGCTTCAGCATCGAGAGGAGATTTGTTATTCATAATGGCATTCATTCCTGCACTTTTTATGCACGCATACTATACACCGAAAGATTAAATCGTTGTTTTTATTTTGATAAGGGATGTATCAAGATGATTTAGTTTATGTAGTTATTCTTTGAATCAACTTCGCTGGTAGTTTGGTGAAAATTCGCATTTAAACGATCGGGATTACTTTGATCAAAAACCGCATAGGCAAAAAATAAACCATTACACAGCATCATAATGACAAAAAGACACGGTAGTCCTTCATTACAGGTAAAAGACCATATTTGATTTAAAAAGCTGTTGTTTTGTTTCATCCTATTCATTTCTTATTCAAAGTTTGAACTAGTGCACATTTTTATTATTTTACATGACTATGCATAAATAAAAAAGCCAGTTTTTCAACTGGCTTCTTTTTTATCAATTAATAATCGTTTTTCCGACGACGGTCACCACCGAAGCCACCTTCACGCGGTGCTGCTGGGCGATCACCAAAATCACGTTTCGGACGATCTTCACCACCGAAAGTACGCTTAGGACGATCTTCACCACCAAAAGTACGTTTTGGACGATCTTCGCCACCGAAAGTACGCTTAGGACGGTCTTCACCACCGAAAGTACGTTTTGGACGATCATCACCACCAAAGCTACGTTTAGGACGGTCACCAAAACCACCTTCACGTGGAGCTGCTGGACGATCACCAAAATCACGCTTAGGACGGTCACCAAAACCACCCTCACGACGTGGTTTATAATCTACACGGTTACCACGGTTGTCATCATTTGATTCAAAACGCGGTTTATCATTGAAACCACCTTCACGACGTGGTGGACGATCACCAAAACCACCCTCACGGCGTGGTGGACGATCACCAAAATCACGCTTAGGACGATCATCTACAGCACCTTCACGGCGTGGACGGTCTGAGTTAAAGTCGCGGCGTGGACGATCTTCGCCACCGAAGCTACGTTGTGGACGATCACCAAACCCACCTTCACGGCGTGGTGGACGATCACCAAAATCACGCTTAGGACGATCATCACCATAAGATGGACGATCACCACGTGGTTTATCATCAAAGCTACGACGTGGACGGTCATCACCACCTTCACGACGTTTGAAGTTGCTTTCGCCTTCAAAACGACGACCGCCGCCACCATTGCCGCTACGACCACGACCAGCACCGCCACCGCCATTACCACTACGACCGCGACCACCACCATCACGACCTGAACGAGCAGGAGGTGGAGATGGCTCTAAACCTTCGATTTCAGAAACACTTAAACGTGCATCTAAATAATCTTCTAAAGCACGGATTTTACCGCGCTCGCGGTAAGTCGCTAAAGTAATTGCTTGACCTGAACGACCTGCACGACCTGTACGACCGATACGGTGTACATAGTCCTCATTTTTCATTGGTAAACCGAAGTTAATTACGTGAGAAATGGTTGGTACGTCTAAACCACGCGCTGCAACATCAGTCGCAACTAAGATTTTTGCACGACCTTCACGGATACTACGTAAACGACGGTTACGAACCGTTTGTGGCATTGCACCGTGCAACGCAACAACAGAATGACCCGCTTCAGCTAACTCTTCAGCAAGCATATCGGTATCTTCTTGCGTGCTCGCAAATACAACTGCTTGATCTACTGATTCATCAGACAACCAATGCGTAAGTAATTTTTTCTTGTGTTCGAAACCATCAGTCCAATGCAATGTTTGAGTAACATCAGTATTGGTACTATGACCAGTTTCGATTGCGATACGTACAGGGTTATTCATCATACGTTCAGCAAGACGAATAATACGATCTGCAAATGTCGCAGAGAACATCAATGTTTGTTTACGATTTGCAGCCAATTCACCAATTGCTTCTAGATCTTCAGAGAAACCTAGATCAAGCATACGGTCTGCTTCATCAACGATTAATGATTCAACTTTATCTAATTTAATTTGACGACGGTTAACAAGATCAAGCAAACGACCAGGCGTTGCAACGACAACTTGCGCACCTTTAAGCTGTTGAATTTGTTTACCAAAAGGCATACCACCCATAATCGCAGCAATACGAACACCTTTCATGTGACGTACCAATGCAATCGCATCTTGACTTACTTGTTGTGCCAACTCACGAGTAGGAGAAATAACTAAAATCGTAGGTTGAGTCACTGCTTTCATACGGTCTTTAAAAGAAGCAAATGCTTCTTCGCCCGCTAAAGAGTTAAGTGTAGGCAATAAAAATGCTGCTGTCTTACCAGAACCTGTCTGGCTAGAAACCAATAAATCTTTTCCTTCTAACGCAGCAGGAATTGCTTGTTCTTGTACAGGAGTTGGGGTTGTAAAACCTAAACCTTCAAGCGCTTGTTGTAAGGTTTCATGTAATGAAAATTCGGCAAAAGTTTTGCTCATAGAGAGTTTCACCCTTGTGGGTGCTCCATTTTAATAAATACAAAAAATAGACATCGGCAACAGGCGGCAAAGCGACTCAAGCTGAAAATAAATGAGATTCAGCGGCGATCCGAATAACGACGATGTGGACTAAACGCACGCTTGATTACTGCTTCAACCTGAAGAATCGCTAAGCGATTTGGGCGCAAGATGTGGTCCTCTCTATGGACAGCGAGCGCAAAATATGAATAGAACAGAATGTTCAGGTAATGAACTGGAATTTCAGTGCGTGGGCGGAGTATAGCAGAAAGTTTAAGAATGTCACGCTTTTTAATTGTTTTTCCTATTAAGTTGTCTTTATTTATCGCCTAACAAGCGATCTTTCAACAAAAATAAGCCATTTATCAGTTATTTAATTAATATACCTTATATACATTATTTATCAATAAGTACTTAGCCTCATGTTTCCAACATCACTCTAACGTTTTGAGCAACCTGTCAGGCCTAACGTCTGTCGAAATAATTCGATATTGTCGTCTTGCCCACGCCACCGGGACCAATAAAATAGATCAGCAATTTATTTCACCTTAATTTTCCGATCTCGCATAAAAAAGCCCTCAAAGTTTGAGGGCTTTTCAGAAATTCGAATTATTTCGCAGCAACACCCCAAGCAGGAACAACTGCTTGCATCAATGGTTTTAACATTTTCAATGAACAAGCAATCACTTGGCCATTTTCAAATGAATCATTACCACCACGAGCATCAACCATCGCACCGCCAGCTTCTTTCACAATCAACTCACCCGCAGCGATATCCCACGGTTTTAAGCCCAACTCAAAGAAACCATCAAAACGACCCGCTGCAACATAAGCCAAATCTAAAGCAGCAGAACCCGCACGGCGGATGTGTGCACCTGCTTTAGTCACAGCCAATAATGAAGCAAAATGTTGTTCAGCATAGGAAACGATTTCTCCATCACGTTGTGCACGGAATGGATGACCAACAGCAAGGGAGGTATTTTCTAAAGTTTCACTTGTATTCACACGAATACGACGTTGATTCATGACCGCGCCGCGACCGCGACTTGCTGAGAATAATTCATCACGTACTGGATCGTAGATCACACCGTGTTGCGTTACGCCTTTGTGTTGTACAGCGATAGAAATACAGAAATGCGGGAAACCATTAATGAAGTTTTGTGTGCCATCTAAAGGATCAATAACCCAACACCAATCAGCATCGTGTCCTTTACCTTCTTGAAATCCAAACTCTTCACCATGAAAACTATGGTTTTTATAACTTTTACGGAGAGTATCGATAGTAAGTTGTTCCAAGTAACGGTCAACACGCGTCACTGGACCATCAATGCCTTTATCTTCAACTTGTAAATCGAGTTTATGACGATTTTGATGTGCCTTTAAAAGCTCTTGACCAACTGTTTGAGCCGCACGCGCAGCCATAACCACCATAGGTTCCATTGAACACCCACTACAAATTTCGAAGATTTTGACAAAGAATAATGCATAAAAGCGCCCACATTCTATCAAATCTGAGCGCTTTTAGGGAAAAAATGTTGCTAAAAATTTAGTGGGCAATCGCTAATATCAAATCCACCTGCATTTATTTGGTTTTATTGATTAAAACCAAGCTTGCTCAATTGACTTAAAAATACCAGACGCATCTAAGCCACAGTCTTGCAACATTTGTTGATGTGTTGCTTGAAGTAAAAACGTATCTGGCAGACCCAAATTCAAGATTGGTTTAACAATTTTAGCCTGTGCCAAAAATTCATTTACTGCACTACCCGCACCTGCCATCACAGCATGCTCCTCAACAGTGACAAAAAGCTGTGTATTAGCAGCTAAATCACGAATGATTTGTTCATCAAGCGGTTTCACAAAACGCATATTGATGACACGGATACCGATTGGATGTTTATTTGCAAATAACTCGGCGGCTTGGACTGATGCTGTCACTCGGCTACCAAAAGCCAAAATACTGATCTGTTGTACTGCATCTACATTAAATTCTGCAACGACCTCAGCTTTACCAATCTCCAATGCAGTCATGTTTTCTTGGATGTCGACACCCACCCCTGCACCACGTGGATAACGAACCGCAGCCGGTCCATTATACAGGTAGGCGGTATGTAGCATTTGTCGACATTCATTTTCATCTTTTGGTGCCATGATCACCATATTCGGGACAGTACGCATAAAGGCATAATCGTATGCACCAGCATGCGTTGGACCATCTTCACCGACTAAACCTGCACGATCAATACCAAAAGTCACATCTAAATTTTGTAATGCAACATCATGGATCAATTGATCATAACCGCGTTGCAAAAAAGTTGAATAGATTGCAACGACTGGTTTCAAACCTTCACATGCCATACCCGCTGCTAATGTCACTGCATGTTGCTCTGCAATTGCGACATCAAAAAAACGTTCAGGATATTGCTGGGCAAATTTCACCATGCCCGATCCTTCACACATCGCTGGCGTAATCGCCAGTAAGCGCTCGTCTTGAGCAGCTTCATCGCACAACCACTGTCCAAATACATCAGAATATTTTGGAGGTGATTTTTTTATTGGTGCGGATACTGCTGGTGCAATTTTAGTAATTGCATGGTACGTGATTGGATCTGCTTCTGCTGGAGCAAAACCTTTGCCCTTTTTGGTATAAATATGAACTAAACGCGGCCCTTTACGCTTTTTCAACGCATGAAAAACTTGCGCGAGTTGCTCGACATCATGACCATCAAATGGGCCAAAATAATCAAAACCAATTGCTTTAAATAAATTGTCTGCTGCATCAGTTGCGGACTGATGTAAACGCGAGTTATAAGTCCATTTCGGATGTGGCTGAATATAGGCTTCACCCAACTCATTCACATTGACAAGCTGACCTGACTCCCAAATCGCGGCTAGATGTTTTGCAAAACCACCTGTGCTGCATGAAATCGACATATCATTGTCATTGAGGACCACAATCAAATCTGCATCATGAGCAACTGCATCGTTCATGGCTTCAAATGCCATACCCGCTGTCATTGCGCCATCACCCACAATCGCCACCACATCACATGGATCTTTTTGGTAACGACGAGCCAGTGCCATTCCTAAACCAGCAGAAATTGCCGTCGATGAATGTCCTACACCAAAGGTATCAAATTCAGATTCTTCTCGCGCTGGAAAAGCGGCCAAGCCATTTTTACTGCGAATTGTTGTGATTTGCTCACGGCGACCAGTTAAAACTTTATGCGGATAAGCTTGATGCCCCACATCCCAAACCAAACGATCTCGTGGCGTATTAAAGCAATAATGTAAGGCAACAGTAAGTTCAATGACACCTAGATTTGCGCCGAAGTGACCACCACTTTGTCCTGCTGCATACAAAATATATTGACGTAACTCATCCGCCACTTGTGCGAGTTGGCTTTGCGCGAGCTGTCGTAACTGTTGCGGATGATCAATTTCATCTAACAGTAGCGTCACAGGACGTTGAGTTGGAATTTCGGTATACAACATAATGTGGCAAAGCCTTTTTAAGCCTGGCAAATCCGAAGCTGGGTTAAATGGGGGCAATCATACAATTAAATATGATCTACCTTCAATCAGCCACATGTGCGAATGATGCAGTGCTGAACATTCTTAGACCAATCTAAAGGACTGGCTCGCAGATTATCCTGAATTATGTCACTGTTTATCAACCATTATTGTGTGCTTTCTATGAAAAAGAAAAACTTATGTGAAAAATCAGAAATTCCGATTCACGCAATCTTCACACATTAAGCTATACTTTGATTGTTTTTATGATACGAGTGAGCTCTCTGTGCCGATTGAATTTATTGCAACATCAAAGCTACCAACTGCTTTTGGTGACTTCAATATTTCTGTGTTTCAAGACCCTGAAACGGGCGAAGAGCATGTGGCGCTTTCGAAAGGTTTAGATACGAATCCAACACAGCCAGTATTAGTCCGTATCCATTCAGAATGCTTAACAGGTGATGCTTTCGCGTCGCTTAAATGTGATTGTGGCCCACAATTACAAGCCACACAACAGTTGATTAATGAGACAGGACAAGGCGTAATTTTATATCTACGCCAAGAAGGTCGCGGTATTGGTTTAACCAATAAAATCCGTGCCTATGCCTTACAAGATCAAGGTCATGATACCGTTGATGCAAACTTATTATTAAACCTGCCTGCCGATGCGCGCCGTTATGATATGTGCAGCATTATGCTCGATCACCTTCAAGTCAAAGAAGTGAAACTGATCACCAATAACCCTTTAAAATTGAAAGCATTGACTGATCTTGGTATTAAAGTCATTGAGCGTGTTCCACTGACGGTTGGACATAATCCATTCAATGAGCAATATTTAAAAACTAAACGTGAGCGTATGGATCATCTTTATCAAAAGGATGATTTTTAATTCATTTTTATAAATTAATAAAGATAAAGTAAGTAAGGGATTTTTATTCTTATAAAAATCCCTTACTTTTATTATGGTTTTATGCTTTGATATCACTAATTCCTAGATCACCTCAAGAGGATCATCATGCAGCATCCAACTTCAGCTGATATTCAACGTGTACGCGAGTTTTTACTCGATCTACAAGCACGAATTTGTGCAGGACTAGAGCAACAGGAACGTGCAGGCGGCGGAACCGCTGAGTTTATCATTGATGATTGGCAACGAACCGAGGGTGGCGGTGGTCGCTCACGGGTTTTGCAAAATGGTGAAGTGATTGAAAAAGGTGGAGTGATGTTCTCCCACATCAATATCAGCAAGCTTCCCGCCTCTGCCACTGAACGCCACCCACAAATCGCTGGTGCAAAGGCTCAGGCTTTAGGTGTGTCACTGGTCATTCACCCGAAAAATCCAAATATCCCAACCTCACATGCCAACGTACGCTTATTTGTGGCTGAACCTGAAGGGCAAGATCCTGTGTGGTGGTTTGGTGGTGGCTTTGACCTCACGCCATTCTATCCAGATGATCAAGACATTCAAAACTGGCATCAAACGGCGTATGACCTATGTCAACCATTTGGTGATGATGTGTATGCAGAACATAAACAATGGTGTGATGATTATTTCTATCTAAAACACCGTGATGAGCAACGTGGTGTAGGTGGTCTGTTCTTTGATGATCTCAACCAATGGGATTTCGAAACCTGCTTTAAATATATACAAGCGGTGGGTAATGGTTATTTAGAAGCGATCTTACCGATTTTTGAAAAGCATCGTGAGCAGCCTTATACCGAAGCGCAACGTGAATTCCAACTGTATCGCCGTGGTCGTTATGTTGAGTATAATTTAGTTTATGACCGTGGCACTTTATTCGGTCTACAAACAGGTGGACGGATTGAGTCCATCTTAGTGAGTTTACCGAATCTCGCAGGTTGGTCTTATCGCCCTGAATGGGATGCGGATTCGATCGAAAAACGCCTCACTGATTATTATTTAAAACCGAGAGATTGGTTAGGTTTAAACAAGTAAATACTTTTTTATTTTTAAAGCATCTAAATATAGATGCTTTTTTTAGACTCTCAGATTGTCGTATATTTAGTGCCATTAAACATCAAGTACAATCCATACCAAACAGATCATTTATAAAGTTTTAGGTAAAAGTATGACCAAACAATTTGCTGTAATTGGAAATCCAATTGAACAATCTCGCTCACCTGAACTACATCATGCTTTTGCAGCAAAAACTGGCGTTGATTTGAACTATAAAAAAATTCTTGCGCCTTTAGATGGTTTTGAAACGACGACTAAGACATTCTTTTCTCAAGGTGGCATCGGCATGAATGTCACCGTTCCTTTTAAAGAACAAGCATTTACTTTGTGCGACCAACTAACAGAACGTGCCAAGATTGCCAAAGCGGTAAATACACTATGGATGCAGGATGGCACACTCTACGGCGACAATACCGATGGTCAAGGGCTCGTTGCTGCGATTCAAGCACTTGGTTGGAATCTTGAAAATAGCCGTATTTTAATTTTAGGGGCAGGTGGTGCAACGCGCGGTGTGATCTACCCATTGGTACAGGCAGGCGCAAAAAAAATTGTTATTGCGAATCGCACCCTAGCCCGTGCTGAACAACTGGTCAATGATTTAAAAGATGCTGTTGTACAGGCTGAGTTGAGTGCGATTGGCTTAGAACAACTTTCTGGTGAATTTGATTTGGCGATTAACGCAACATCGGCAAGCTTAACAGGTGATGCTTTACAACTTCCTGAAAATTTAATTTTCCATCATGCTTATGAAATGGCCTATGGCAAGCCCTCT
Organism: Acinetobacter sp. 2JN-4; assembly: GCF_003687745.1. Taxonomy (NCBI): domain Bacteria; kingdom Pseudomonadati; phylum Pseudomonadota; class Gammaproteobacteria; order Moraxellales; family Moraxellaceae; genus Acinetobacter; species Acinetobacter sp. 2JN-4. The sequence continues at coordinate 140,865 of NZ_RDNY01000002.1, forward strand.
AGTTTTCTTGATCAAGCCCAAGCACGTCAAGTTCCATCTACTGATGGGTTTGGCATGCTGGTTGGACAAGCCATCGAAGCCTTTTATATTTGGAACGCAGTTAAACCTGAACTAAAAGATTTCTTATAAATCAATCTCCAAAAAAAGAACCTGCATGATGCAGGTTCTTTTTTTGCTTTGAATTACTTAATCGTTAACATCTTTTGATAAACATCTTTAAAGATTTCATAATCAATAAACTCATCATGATCAACCTTTAAGTTTTGAATCGTCTTCAAGGTCAACTTGTTTTGTCGTGCTGCCACATACACTTGCCCTAAAATATTTGCAGTCTGCTCAAGTAAGATTTTTTCCTCACTTGAAGCACCATTCTCACGTTCAAATTGAATTTGATATTGTTTAGCAAATAGCTGTTGTGGTTGCTTATATTGTGTTTGTAGTTTCTTCCATGCTTGGCGATCTTTATCACCATGCAATGCACCACTGACAATACGATCTACAGATTCGCCCAACGGATAATTAAACTGCTCATCGTCTTCTAGATGGTGTTTCTTTTGTAACGCTTCTATCGCTTTAAGCGCTGACCCTTGAGGATTGTATACCTCTTCACTTGAATACCAATAGGCATAAACACTGGCTATTTCTTGCAACTCTTTGGTTGAATAACGCTGTACCACCTGTGGTGTACTTTCCGTTAATTTGGCTATAAATACAGCTTTATAAGTCTGCTCATATGATCGAGTTGCATCATAACGTTGTTCAGCAATCACTTTAAGCTGATCATCTAATGATAATGTATATGGTTTAGCAGCACGCTCTACAATCCCTGACTGACCCATTTTTTCAGTGAACCGGCCAATTGCTTGCTCAAACATCGAGCCCTTACTGACTTCCGACCATATTTTGGCACGTTTTAATTGTGCTCGATCAATCGATGTCGCTTTTCCATAATTTAAAACTTGCATATCCGCTTTAAGGTTCACACTGGATTGCAATTCTGGAGAAGTATAATTGAGATCATAGTCATAGTTAATCGCACGCCCTTTGTCATCTAAACTAATATCCATAATGAATGGATTACGTTTATCAGCGACAGGCAATGCTTGATTAATCTCAGTCTGATGCTTGATCCAGAGTGCTTTGAATGCATGATCATCAATAAACTGAGCTTGGTTATAAACAGAGAATAATTCTTCCAAAGTGCTTAGTTTCGCAATATAAGAAATTAGACCAGAAGCACTTGATTGCGTTGGGTTGAATACATCAACACCATGCATACTTTGGCAATATTGTGCATCGCCATAGGTGATTTTTAGGTTTGATGATAAAGAATCACACTGCTCACGACTTAAACCACTTTCATAAGCAGCTTCAACATCAGATTCAGACCCATCGCCATTTTTTACTGCATGATCCCCATCATCACTTTCCCATGCTGCAGCTTGTGTTGCTTCCGCCGCTGCCATTGCTTCCAAAGCGGCAGCAGATGCATCCTCAGAAGCAGAGTCATAGGCATCAGCCTCATCCTCAACACCAAAATGTTGATTTACCAATTGATAAAGCTGCTGACTCACCACACTCGCATCATCAGATGAAGTTTTGGTATTTTTTGTAGAAGATGGTTTTTTAGACTTACTTTGAGCATCAACTTCATCTGCGATCAGTTTTTCTAGGCTCTGTTCATTGATATTGAAAATGCTTTGCATTAAATATTTTTCATTGACCTTGCCATATAAACTCGATTGCAAGAATGCTTCTTCAATCGTTGTTTTTAAGCGAATTTTTTCAACGACACCTGCTGCACGTTCTGCTGATGACACCGGCAAAGCCTGTATATTTTGCTGATCCGCCAAACGATAAAACACGCCACTTGATGCTTTGAGGTATTCCACAAACTTCTTGTAATCGACTTGCTTGATCAAACCTTGATACTTCGAAAAATCGAAATATGCCAAATTACTCTGATTTTCTTTATTAACCAAATATGGCATAAATCCAAAATAATTGACGTAAAACTTATGATCGTTCAAATCTAACACCATAGGCATTTTAGCTTGTACCAATAGCGTCGGTTTTTCATAGCGCGCGGTCAGATTAAATGAGCCCAATTTTTGACGATAATGCACTGAACCATCATATTCAAATTGCATATCATTCAAAATCGTTGCCATGGACTGAATGACTTTATCCACTTTGGTTTGACTATATGAGCTCTTATCTTGTGCCAGAGCATCATATAAGGCTTGTTTTTGTTTGCTATTTAAATTGACTTTTTGATCTCTTAAATATTGTTCAACTTTTTGTTTTAATGCATCATCTAATGGCGCTGACTGTAGGCTAGCAGCAGACTTATTTTGATTAGGCTCAATATGTACATTAAATTTTCCGCGATAATCATAACTTGGGTATTCATACATCGCATTAATACTATTGATGGCCTTTTGCTCTAAACTAGCCGTACCAGTATTGGTTTTAATGACATGTTGTGAACATGCTGAAAGACTCAGCCCCAACAAACATAAAGTTAAATATTTTAAACGCATAGTTTTACCAACCACCTTTATATCATTATACTTTCAACTAAAAATTGACCCATTTTCATCATAGACATACGTCTAAAAGTCAAACAAAAAAGGGACTTCCACCTCAACAACTATTCTTCAAAATTCGCTTTTCTGACATTTTTTTCTACTGGGCTTATCAATGTATTTGTGTCACCATTGTGAATAATCTAAGGTATCGAAACAGATAATCCAAAATGATTCCAATACAGGATTAAGATTATGCCAGCTTATAAAGCCCCACTCCGTGATGTTCGTTTCTTAATGAACGAAATGTTAGATTATCCAGCACATTACCAAACTTTAGCAAGTGGTCAAAATGCTGATGCTGAAACTGTTGATATGATTCTTGAAGGTGCGGCAGATTACTGCGAAAACGTACTTTCTCCAATCAACCAGTCAGGCGATGAAGAAGGCTGTACCTTCAACAATGGTGAAGTTACAACTCCTAAAGGCTTCAAAGAAGCGTATGACCAATTTGTCATGGGTGGTTGGCAGGGTCTTTCATATCCAGAAGAGTTTGGTGGTCAAGGCTTGCCAATGTCTTTAAACCTAATCAAATCTGAAATGATGGGGACTGCAAACTGGTCTTTCACCATGTATCCAGGTTTGAGTACTGGTTGTATGAACACCATTATGCAATTTGGTACAGATGAGCAAAAAAATACCTATATGCCTAAACTGGTTGAAGGTACTTGGTCTGGTACGATGTGCTTGACTGAACCTCAATGTGGTACAGATTTAGGTCAAGTTAAAACTAAAGCAGAACCTCAAGAAGATGGGACTTATAAGCTTTCTGGTACGAAGATATTCATCTCTGCAGGTGAGCACGATTTAACAGAAAACATTATTCACATTGTACTTGCTCGTCTTCCAGATGCACCTGCAGGTACACGTGGTATCTCATTATTCATCGTACCTAAATTCATCCCTACTGCGGATGGTGGCGTAGGTGAACGCAATACTGTTTCTTGTGGTTCAATCGAACACAAAATGGGGATTAAAGCCTCTGCTACAGCAGTATTGAACTTTGATAACGCAACGGGTTACTTAATCGGTGAAGTGAATAAAGGTTTACATGCAATGTTTACCTTCATGAACACTGCACGTATTGGTACTGCGGTTCAAGGTGTTGCTCACGCTGAACTCTCTTTCCAAGGTGCTTTACCGTATGCCAAAGACCGTATGTCAATGCGTGCACTTTCTGGCAAAAAAGAACCTGAGCGCGTAGCTGATGCGATCATTCACCATGCTGACGTACGTCGCCTGCTGTTAACGCAAAAAGCAATTGCTGAAGGTGGTCGTTCAATGATCTACCACGCAGCTAAACTTGCTGACAAAATGACAGATGCTATCGCAAATGGTGATCAAGCGGCTTATGAAGCACATGATGACAAACTTGGTTTCTATACTCCGATTCTAAAAGGCTTCTTGACTGAGCTTGGTTTAGAATCTGCAAATAATGGTATGCAAGTGTTTGGTGGTCATGGCTATATCCGTGAATGGGGTATGGAACAGATCGCACGTGATGCACGTATCTCGACTTTGTACGAAGGTACTACAGGCATTCAAGCACTTGATTTGCTCGGTCGTAAAGTTCTTTTAAGCTCGAAAGGTAAAGTGGTTCGTGACTATACCGCTGAAATCTTAAAGTTCTGTGCAACACATGCACGTAACAAGTACTTACGTCGTTTTGCTTGGGATTTGACTAAGCTTTGCGCACAGTGGAATACATTGACTGTTCGTATCATGCTTGCTGCACGTAAGGATCGTGACATCGTTTCTTCAGCTTCTGCTGATTTCTTGATGTTCTCTGGCTACGTGATGATGGCTTACTTCTGGGCACAACAAGCTGTGGTTGCTTCTGAGAAATTAGAAGCGGGTGACGGCATCGAAACACCAGAATTCTATAAAGCAAAAATCAAAGTTGCTGATTTCTATTTTGACCGTTTGTTGCCACGTGCTCAAGGTCATGCAGAATCAATGGTTTCGTCTTCACGCACCTTGACTTCACTTGCACCAGAACACTTCAGCTTCGATTACTAATTAGAACTGTAAAAAAAGAGCGCGATATGCGCTCTTTTTTTATTCTATTGTATTTTCTTAAACTCATAGGCTTTTTCAGGAAATGGGTATTCTTTAAAGAATTTCTGATTTTCACCATTATTGTCGTTCCAAATTTTCTCTAAATTTAGAACCAAATCTTGATTTTGGTTAACCTTAAAATACAAGCTAATATTCGCGGCATCACAACGAACCATAATTTCATTCAGTTCTTCATGCGCGTACCATTGCACTTGATTACAGGTTTGCTCAATCTTAGCTACATTATGAGAAGAATCTATGCCTAAGCGGCCAAAACTGGTATTAATCCAATAAACTGAACCATCTTCCAATAGATTCAAAATATATTCTGCTTCTTTCTCTTGATTCACGCATCCTGCAAATGCATCGGTACATGGAATACGCGCATGATAACGACCCACATAGGTCAGACCAGTTTCAGAAGGTTGGGTTAAATTACGTTTCCCTGCGCCTGAATACGGCAATGTTGCTTGTCCCGCAATTTTAGTTAATGGCACACCATCATCAGCGAATGAAGACTGCTCATCCTGTACAACGCTTGCTTCGTAATTTGATTGCTTTTGGATTTGTTTGGCGGATTCTGAATGATCACGATCACACGCACTTAAACCGAGAGTTAATACACATCCTATACTCACATACTGTAGTAACAACCACCTGAACTGCATATCCACAAATCTCTAACATCAACATCGCTATCGACGAAACCCACACAATCCACCCCAAAAATCTTGGAGAATATAAAGAACAGAGAATGTATCTATTCTCTATGTCCATACCTCATGAACTATCGAAGGTAAGCCCATAGAACTGAATCCTAAGGCGACAAAGCAGTCTGCTTTAAGTCGGTGCATTTTAGGCGATACTGTTGGTTTTTCCAGCAGCATTTTACACAACGTAACTAATCTCTTATCTATTTAAACTTTAAAAAAATGTATTTCGCCCCTATTTCATAATAAACAGCAACTCATCCATGAATATGTCTTTTTTGCTGTCATTTCATTACGTTAAGGAGAAGAATTCGATGACCAATACTGGTTTATATCGCTCAAACCAAAAAAGCATGATCGCAGGTGTAATGGGCGGTATTGCTGAACGTTTTGGTTGGAACGCAAATTTACTACGCTTGATCTTTGTTGTGATCTCGATCCTGAGTGCCGCTTTTCCCGGTATTTTAGTGTATTTGATTCTATGGTTGGTCATTCCCAAGAGACAAACAGCATCTATAGAGCATGTACAACATTATCAGCAGCCTGTGAAAACAATTTATGATGATCAGAGTATGAAACGTTAATTCACTTTGCCACTTTTGGTCGCTACGGTTGAATTTACCCCTAATACAACCGTAGCTTTTTTTATCTCAATTAAAGGCGCTGACGACTTAATTGTTGTTGCAAGGCAGCAATCATATCAGCACGACTGATCATTCCGATCAAACGTTGATTCTCAACCACAGGGATATAATTAAAAGACTTCTCTACAAAATAAGGTATGAGGTCTTGAATCGGTTGTAGCGGTTCAACGGTCACGACCCTACGACTCATAATTTGCCGAACATAATGCTGCCAAGAGTTCCTTGGATCAGTCGCACTTTTAAACCATTCAACCACTTCATATAAAGCCAGTGTGCCGACAAGTTTTTCCTCACGATTGACCACAGGCAAGCTCATTATATTAACCGCTTTGAACTTATCTAATGCCTGATGAATATCATCGTTCTCATGCAGCGTGATCACATCCCGACTCATAATATCTTGGCAAACAAAGCTATTTTGCAAGCGTCCATGTGCACGCTCTTGCGCGTCTAAAATGATTTTTTCTAAGTCGTATTGACTAATATCGAGTAGTTCAGTGTGTTGTTCTAAAGCATATTCAATATCTTTGGGTTGAATCGATACTTTCTGTGTTGGTGTTGGATCTTTGCTTCGTGCATTGACATGCGCGGTCATTGGATAATGTCGTCCAATTAAGCGATTAAAAAACACCGCAAATAACAACAATAAAATTGAATTTAATAAGACAGGATAAAGCACAAAATAGAAACCTAGACGCTGAACTGCCTCGCCCCCTAATACAGCTGTGATCGCCACTGCCCCACTTGGCGGGTGTAAAGAGTCTGTGGTCATCATCACAAAAATTGCCAGACCCACTGCCACGCTAAATGCCGTGGTTAAATCTGGCAACCATTGCACACAAACAACGCCGATCACCCCAGACAACGTATTGCCGACAATGACATTCCAAGGTTGCGCCAAAGGACTGTTTGGTAGAGCAAATAGCAGTACCGATGATGCACCCATCGGTGCGATATACCATGCATTGATCCCGCCGAGTACATACCAACTCAATAATGACGACACAGCCAAACCACATAATGCGCCAAAGCCTGAAAGCAAACGCTCTTTAAGTGGGAGGATTTTATAGTTAGGTTTAAGAAAATTTAGCCAATCAGATTGAGTAAAGCTCACAATGCACCTTGCTGGAATCGTGTTGTGTTTGATGGGTTGCGGCAGTATACACTTAAGCTTTTATAAGATACATTTTGGTTACATGTTAAAACATCAGACAGTGTACTTCTCTAAAATCGACAGCGTCTTCCTAAAATAAATCTCTTCGAATTAGACCAAAGCCTAATGTACTTAAGCCCAAAAACTTATTATGTAAAATTGAGAAAAATTCCTATTTATAATAAAAATAAATATCACATAGATTTTTATCAAAAAACTAAATACCACTTACAGCTCAAATACCATAAAATTCAAACGTTCAAAAACTGGACAGGAATGCACTCCAGACTTTGTCTACCTACTTTCAGCCCTACTTGGATGTAGTTATAGGGCAAGGAGTACACGGATTTAAAAAAAATTACATGGATGATAGAAGTTAGCATTTACTATTGATTCGCTAAAAATGGTTATTCGGTCACGTGAAATTGAGTGATAGATAACAACACAAATAAGGATATTGTATGAATGTTCCTCACTTAGAAACACCAACCAATGCAATGCCTAAAGGCGTATTGCGTGGTTGGATCATCATTGCAATTGCAGCCTTGCTGTCATTCGGTTTATATGAAATTCTCCCTTATGAGCAAAATGCCAACAAAGGCTTAAGTTTATTATTCTTTATTGGCACTTTATGGCTTACTGAAGCCATCCACATCACCATCACTGCGCTTTTGGTTCCTATTTTAGCCGTTTTGGTCGGTATGCCAAGTGTTGGTAGTAATGATGAAATCAGTCCGATTACCACATCCAAAGCACTCAGCACTTTCGCTGACCCAATTATTTTCCTATTTTTTGGTGGTTTTGCTTTAGCAACTGCCTTACATGTGCAAAAGCTGGATCGAAAGATCGCGATGTGGGTCATTGCCTTATCTCGAGGACATTTGGGACTGGCAGTACTGGCAATCTGTGTCGTCACTGCATTTTTATCGATGTGGATCTCCAATACTGCAACGGCGGCGATGATGTTGCCGCTTGCATTGGGATTACTTTCTCACTTTGATGCAGCCAAAGAGCGCAAAACCTTTGTGTTCATTTTGCTCGGTATCGCCTATTCAGCCAATATTGGTGGCTTAGGTACCCTCGTCGGTTCACCTCCCAATGCCATTGCAGCCAAAGCACTAGGCTATGACTTCGCTGACTGGATGAAAATCGGCTTACCAATGATGTTGCTTCTTTTCCCTGCAATGTTAGTCAGCTTATATCTAGTTTTACGCCCTAAATTAAACCATCGTGTTGAATTCAAAGCTGAAACGATTCCTTGGAATCGGGATCGCATGCTCACTATGATCTTGTTTGTGGTGACAGCTTTAGGTTGGATCTTCGGCAAAAGTGTGAGTGAGCAGTTTGGAATTAGCCAACCAGATACGTGGGTGGCGATTGCCGCAGCATGTATGGTGGTGATTTTAGGGATCGCGACATGGAAAGATATCTCGGATAACACCGATTGGGGTGTACTCATGTTATTCGGTGGTGGCTTGACGCTCAGTGCGGTTTTAAAAGATTCAGGTTCATCATTGGTGCTCGGACAAACCCTTGCCAACGCCTTTGGTGGTGCATCGCCATTCTTGGTGATTATTGTGGTTGCTGCGTTTATTATTTTCTTGACAGAGCTGACCAGCAATACTGCTTCTGCCGCGCTTTTGGTTCCGGTCTTTGCTGCAATTGCCGCGCAAATGGGGCTTCCAAAAGAAATCCTTGTATTGGTGATTGGTCTCGGTGCATCGTGTGCCTTTATGCTCCCTGTGGCAACACCACCAAATGCAATTGTATTTGGTACTGGGCATATTCAACAACGTGAAATGATGAAAGTTGGTTTCATCCTGAATGTATTATGTATTGCCGTGATTTCAATCTTCTTTTACTTATTCTTTCTTTAAATAAGTCCTAAGTTATTGCATTGATTTTCAAACTATCCGCATAAAAAATAGCCCATTTACTGGGCTATTTTTTATCGAAAAATTAAGATGCTTTAGCGACACCTAACCATGTAAAGGTATTCGGTACATCATTCAACTGAATGCTTTGTTTGATTTTTAAGTGCTTCAAATCAAGTTCAACAATCGTTTTGGCTTGAGTATCATTGATAAAAATCGTGTCTGACGCAGCATTGACCACTAAACGACTTTTAGAAAGTTCAGTACCAATAACATTGTTAATCGCCTGAATTTGACCTAATCGTTGCCAAGTTTGCGTATCAATCACATGCACAGTTCCCATACTATCCAAAATAGCCAAATAGCGTCCTGTTGCATCAAATGCTTGTTGTAAGCGTTTAACCGCAGTTGTACCATCAAGCTCTTTCGCACCGATCGACCAGTCTAAACTGATAGCATTCCCTTGTTGTGGATCTACAACAAATAAAGCATGGGTGCCTGATGCAAATGCAGCAAATTGATTAATTTTCTCATGCCCTGCTAAAGTTGAAATACGCTGATCAATGAAGACTTTTTTATCAACAAAAGTATCTTTCTTTTGCTCAACCACCAACACCCCATCTTCACAACCAAAAGCAGCGTAATTCGCTATCGAAGCTGCCCCATGTAGGCGATTACATGGATTTACCAAGGTTTGTTCTTCATGATAATGATCACCATGGATGTGATAGCTTTTTATAATACTAAGTGCCGTTGCATCGATCGGCAAATAAGTACTGAGTACATACTCGCCTCGTGGTTCAGCTACCCCATGATGATTTTTTGGTAACTTCTGCGTCGCGATACTTTGCTGAGCAATCATTGCATCATTAAACACATCGAACTTAGAAACATCCGTCGCACTACCGTCATAAAACAATGCCGCCGTACCATTGAAACTACGATAATGAGCAGGCGTTGCACCATTCAATTGGAACGTTAAGATATTTGGAGCATTAACCTTAAGTTGATTGCTTTGATTAAAGACACCACCATCAGCAAATTGAACAACACCGTCATTACGACTAACCATGACCGCATAACGTGATTGCGGGCTGCTGTACATCGCTGAAGGCGTATAGTTTAACGCTTTACTATCAATTAATTTCTGATCTTTTAGATCATAAACCGAGAGCATTGGACGATCTGCATCGGCATTAGCAATCGCCAAACGACCTTCATATGTTTGCGTCGTCGGTTGTTCTGGTTTTGGTGTGTTTGATGATGAACTCGATGAATCACCACTGCCCCCACATGCGGATAACAACACACTACTGAATAACGCACTCAGCAGATAAGCTTGTTTTAACTTATTCACACTCATTTCCCCTGTTGGACTGATTTATACTAATTTTGAAATGTTATAACATAACATTAATACAAAATTAATCATTTCCTGCATTTTTCCAACAGTAAAAATCGTATCGAGAAACAAATTTCACTTAAGAATATGTATTATTTGGAGAAATTATTTTTAGATTATTTTTTCATTTAAGTAGCGCCAATAGCGTTTTGGCAAGTATTGAACATGAAGTTTAATGTTTTGACGCTCCTTAATATTGATACTATTAAAATAATCTTTCCAAAGCTGATCATATAATTCTTCTTGTTGATCTAATTCTAATTGGAAGTTCTGACTCGCCCCATTTTCGATATTACGGTCAATCTGATGGACTTCTAAAGAGACTTCATGGATCTCGCGTAAATCATAATAAAGACCATACTTACGTTGCTCATCATAAATCAGCCAGCGCTGGTCTTGATAACGACGCTTAAAATGCGGCTGAATCAGTGGCAACACATTAAAATCAGGACGAATTAAACTGATAAACAATTCATCTGTGGTTTTTTTAAAGCGAATGAATGCCTCCATCCGATGTTTTTCGCGCCCGACCTTTTTCGTCCATTGCGAAATCGCTAAAACGCTAGGATGTGAATAATTTTTCTCGACTGAATGTTGATGTCGAAAAACATAGACACAGTAATTAAATAAATGCTGATAAGCGTCCAGAGATTCGGATAAATATGCAAAATAGAACTGTCTTAACGATGACTTTGACAGGCGTTGTTGTAATGCAGACCAAACACGTTGCGCATGCTGTTCATCATTTGGAATCTCAACAACAGTAGCAAATAATCCATGCTGCGCGCCTTCATTTAAACAGAGCTGAACTTGGAACTCTTTAAATTGAAAAGCACGAAAGACGCAATTGAGTAAGCCGACCATTGAACCATCAAAGTAATAATAAGCAATACCATCACTTAACATCATTAGAAGCCTAAACTCAGTTGAGGTGAAAGTTGTTTGACATACTTAGATGAGCCTTGAGTCAGAATTTGTTGACGGATGTGATGAGAAGAAAGTTCCTTTTGGAAGCGTGGACTGTCTTCACAACGAATAAAAAACTTAGCACGTGAATACGCCACACCTAATTTTTTCAGTAAATCAGTATGTATCTTGCCAAAACGTCGCGCTTGCACGATTTTCTTGGCCGACTTCACCCCAATACCCGGTACGCGTAAAATCATACGGTAATCTGCACGGTTTAGATCGACAGGAAACTGCTCAGGATGTCGTAGCGCCCAACTTAGTTTTGGGTCAACATCTAGATCAAGATGAGGGTGTTTTTCATTGACGATTTCATTGACTTCAAAACCATAAAAACGCATCAGCCAATCACTCTGATAGAGTCGATTTTCACGTAACAATGGCGGTGCAGAACCCACCGCAGGCAAGTAATTATTTTCAGTATTAATTGGGATATAGCCTGAGAAATAGACTCGTTTTAATTTGAATTCTTTGTAATGTCGATCTGCCATCACAAGCACATCTTGATCTGTTTCTTGATGTGCACCGACCACCATTTGTGTGGTCTGCCCTGCGGGTACATATTTCGGCACATGCTTAATGATTTGACGTTCATCTTTGAGTTGAATGAGTCGATCTCGTACTAAACCTAAATCTTTTTGTACTTCTTGATGTGATTTTTCAGGGGCAAATGCTTTTAACCCAATCTCAGTTGGCATTTCTAAATTAATGCTCATCCGATCTGCATAAAGACCTGCTTCATGAATCAACTCAGGCGATGCTCCTGGAATAGTTTTAAGATGAATATAGCCATTAAAGTTTTCTTCGAGACGCAGTTTTTTCACCACTTGCAGCATTCGTTCCATGGTGTGATCTGCGGATTTGAATATGCCTGAACTCAGAAAAAGCCCTTCAATATAATTCCGACGATAGAAATTAATGGTCAGGTCAACTACTTCCTGTACGGTAAAGGCAGCGCGTTTGACGTCATTGGAACGGCGTGACACGCAATAAGCACAGTCAAAAATACAGACATTACTAAACAAGATTTTCAGCAATGAAACACAGCGCCCATCTTCAGTATAGCTATGACAAATTCCTGAGCGACTGGCGTCACCTAGCCCCTTATCTTTATTTTTACGGTCACTACCACTGGATGAACAGGACACATCGTATTTGGCTGCGTCCGCAAGAATTTGCAATTTTTCACGAATGCGATCAGACATTTCAAACGACCTGAGGAGAACAGAGAATATCGTTTAAAAATTAGCACTTCCAAGTTGTGAAATTAAGAGCATGGGAGATGCAATGCGTCATGAGGTGACGTATAGTTGATTAGTTAAATATTAGCGATAACCAAATTACCCAACCCTTTCATTTAGATAAAACAATGATCCTAAATTTTTATAAATTACTTACCCAACGGCTTGATGTCAGCAAAAAACAAATTTGGCGTTGTTTGATTCAAACCCCTCTCTATGCTGGTATTCCAATATTTTTTATATTGTCCGTTTTTTTCGCACCTAACGATTACTTCTCTATAGAAATATTTAAAGTGTTCTATGAAATGTTTCTTGCCACACTTTGTATTGCATTGATCTACTTCATCTTGGTTTTCCTTCCAACCTATTTAGTTCAAGTTTTATTGAAAAAATATAAAATCCTCAATTTCTTTTCGATGATTGCGTATGCAGTCTTATTTACCGCTATTGTCCCTAGCCTGATTATGATTTTAAATACTGCTCAGATTAATATTATCCCACTCGGTTTTTTTCTTATTTTCTGTTTCTTTTCCCTCACATTTCCACTGACCAACTGGATTTTATTACTCAGAACAACGAATAAATCTAAAACCTGTTCAAAGCTGAAATACCCTGATTAGCACCTCAAAGCTGGTTGCAAAGTTAAGTTCATGCTTACTTCTTTATTTCATCGAATAAAAAGTTACTACATTCTCATGATGTACTTCTAAGCACCAACTACAAGTAAGGTCAACGATTTCTAAACTGATACCAATCGACCAACTAAACAGATCCCAATGTTTTACAAAAACCTTCCATTTAGTTTTGATGACATGCTCGTCATAAAGCATATATACATCTTGATCAAAAGGAATCTTACATTGAAACAACCAGTCTCGAACTTTGGCAACTTCTTTATCAGATTTGCAACTTCCAGAAATATCTAACGCAACTTCATATACGAATGACTTAGGAATCTCTTTGGATATAAGGCGAATAAATTCAGTCGCTTCAAAACCTTTTAAGAAACTTGTCCGTTTAGATAAGTATGTCTCTAACGCCGATTCATCGATAAGGAAAAATAAACCAGATGGCAATTCAGCATAGTTTTCCCAACGTCTGAACTTACTTTCATAATCTGTCAGATACATGATTTGCTTTAATTTTGGTCTAGATGAAAAACAGTATAATTTGAGCTATAACCTTTGCTCACGGTCAAATTTTAACTTTTACATGTATTCGGATAAGTTTCTTTAATATTTAAATTAAAATCGAAAACTGGTTGAATCGGTATGTCCTCACTACGGTAATAACACATCTCCCTCCAACGCATGGCTTCTTCCTCATTCTCTGGTAAGCCATTTAGTCCTCGATAATAATTTTGGAACATATTTTCTATACCATTAGCGTAACCAAGGTTTGCAGCCTTGATATACCATTCTGTTGAGATTTTTCCATTTTGTTCTACCCCCAAACCTCGCTGATAGAGTACACCAATATTATTCATACCTGCTGGGTTACCTTGTTCAACAGCTTTTTTATACCAATACATGGCTTTTTGATAATTTATATCAGTGCCAAAACCTTGATGAAAAAGCACCCCTACTCTGAATTGAGCGTCAGCATTTCCAGCTTCAGCCGCTTCTTTAGAAAGTTGAAAAATTTGAGATACTGGTATTTCTTCTTTCTTTCTCAAATAAAGCGTAACCAAATTCAATTTAGCTAAAGTACTTCCTTTATCAGCAGCTTGTTCAAATAAACTTTCTACTTCTAATGCTTTTTTTGCTCTAGTAATCTCATCTTCTTTACTTCGAAAATGATCGTTTATATTTTTGTAATATTGTAGTGCTGCATATTGATTTAGCTCATCTGCAGACAACTCTTTAAAATGATATTTATATGAGGCTGAAAGGTAATTCCAATTATGTTTTAAATAGTTAAAGCCAACAAATCCCAAAAATAATATAAAAACACCCAAATAATACTTTTTTAAATTCATTTCAGAACAATCTAATTTAAATTATGACAAGCTATCCTAACAAAATTTCATAGATGTCTGAATACAAAATATAATAGTCATATTTTAAATATATGATAGACATGGTCAACAGATCATCTTAAAATTTTCAAAACCCTACCCCCCCTGTTTATGATGACCACAACAACGACAAATATCGACTATCAACCAAAAATCTCTCTTATTATTACACCTCTTATTCCAATTGGTCTCCTGATCTTATTTTCTTTATTTACAGGAAAGTTTGGATTTGATCTTCTTTATATCGTGGGTCTATTTGCTGGAATCTACTACATTGTTTTATTTCCATTATTACTTAAAATTTGCAACATACTAATTTCAAAAAAACTTTTTATTTTTCCATTGATGTTGCTGGGCGCACATATATCTTTAAGCCTAATTTATTTCATCATATCGATTCTTCAAAACATTTATAACAACTCACCTATGTTTGACTATGTTTTTTATACAGTCGCTCGCACTTTCACTTCACCTTCAACCTTTAGCGTTAGTTTTCTCCTCAGCCTTATTTTTTGGTCTATCTCTTCATTTCAACCTAAATTCAAAGCTAAGTACTTTCAAAGAAACTCAAATGAATAACGCTCAATAATTTTTTGTAGGTATAGAAACAAGCCTTTGCCACTACTCCCCAAAATCCTTATACTTAACCACAATTTTTGTTTGATTCCAGTGGATGCACCATGAGTCGTGCTATATCGCATATTGATACATTTCAGGGCTTAATTCTTGCCCTACAAAACTATTGGGCGGAGCAAGGCTGCGTCATATTACAACCATATGATATGGAAATGGGTGCAGGAACATTCCACACTGCAACCTTCTTACGTGCATTAGGTCCAGAAACTTGGAACGCGGCATATGTTCAACCTTCACGTCGTCCAAAAGATGGTCGTTATGGTGAGAACCCTAACCGTTTACAACACTACTATCAGTTCCAAGTGGTGCTTAAGCCAAACCCAGATAATATCCAACAGCTTTATCTCGACTCTTTAAAAGCCATCGGGATTGATACTCTGACGCACGATATTCGTTTCGTAGAAGACAACTGGGAATCTCCAACACTGGGCGCTTGGGGCTTAGGTTGGGAAGTCTGGTTAAATGGTATGGAAGTGACTCAGTTCACTTACTTCCAACAAGTCGGTGGCGTTGAATGCTACCCTGTGACTGGTGAAATCACTTACGGTTTAGAACGTCTAGCGATGTACCTACAGGGCGTAGACTCAGTTTACGATCTTGTTTGGACCAAAGGTCAATTTGGTACAGTAACTTATGGTGATGTATTCCATCAAAATGAAGTTGAGCAATCGACTTATAACTTTGAATACGCGCCAGTCGATAAAATGTTTGAATTGTTTGACTTCTATGAAGCTGAAGCCTCACGTTTAATCGAAGCTGAACTGCCACTTCCTGCTTATGAACAAGTGATCAAAGCATCTCACTGCTTTAACTTACTCGACGCACGCGGTGCAATCTCTGTCACAGAACGTCAGCGTTATATCTTACGTGTGCGCACTTTGGCACGTTCAATTGCACAAAGTTATGTGGCTGCTCGTGCGAAACTCGGCTTCCCGATGGCAGAACCACATTTACGTGATGAAGTATTAGCTCAGTTAAAAGCACAAGTTGAAGCAGAAGCAGCCCAAGCTGAAAAAGCGAAGGAGAATAAATAATGACAAAGCATACTGTTTTATTCGAACTTGGCTGTGAAGAACTTCCACCAAAAAGCTTAAAAACTCTACGTGATGCTTTAAAAGCTGAAACGGAAAAAGGTTTAAAGGATGCTGGCTTAAACTTTGCGTCAATCGAAGCTTATGCTGCTCCACGTCGTTTAGCACTTAAAATCGTAGATATTGATGCAGCTCAAGCTGATACTCAAAAACGTTTTGACGGTCCTGCTGTACAAGCGGCTTATGATGCTGAAGGCAAACCGACTAAAGCACTTGAAGGCTTTATGCGCGGTCAAGGTATCACAGTTGACCAACTTTCGACGTTCCAAGCAGGTAAAGTTGAAAAAGTTTGCTTCTTGAAAGATGTCAAAGGTCAAAGCCTTGATGCTGTACTGCCACAAATTTTACAAACTGCATTGGACAACTTGCCAATCGCAAAACGTATGCGTTCAGCGGCAAGCCGTACTGAGTTCGTGCGTCCAGTGAAATGGGTGGTGTTGCTGAAAGATGATCAAGTGGTTGAAGCAACCATTCAAGATCATAAAGCGGGTAACGTGACTTATGGTCACCGTTTCCATGCCCCTGAAGCGGTGATTTTGGCGCATGCCAACGATTACTTAGCGACTTTAGAAAAAGCGTATGTGGTAGCAGACTTTGAAAAGCGTCAAGCGACCATTCAAGAACAAGTGAAAAAATTGGCGGATGATGTCAACGCGACTGCAATTGTTCCTGCAAACTTGCTTGATGAAGTGACCAGTTTGGTTGAATGGCCAGTTGCGTTACGTGCGACTTTTGAAGAGCGTTATTTAGCTGTTCCTCAAGAAGCCTTAATTACCACCATGCAGGACAATCAGAAGTATTTCTGTTTGATCAATGCTGAAGGTAAATTACAGCCTTACTTCATCACTATTTCAAATATTGAGTCGAAAGATCCGATTCAAATTATTGAAGGCAATGAGAAAGTTGTACGCCCGCGTTTGTCTGATGCTGAATTCTTCTTCTTACAAGACCAAAAGCAACCGCTCGCAAGTCGTAAAGAAAAATTAGCCAATATGGTATTCCAAGCCCAATTGGGTACGCTTTGGAATAAATCAGAACGTATCGCAAAATTGGCTGTAGCGTTATCACCAATCACAGGTGCGAATGTTACTGATGCCGAGAAAGCAGCTTTACTTGCGAAATGCGACTTAACCTCTGAGCTCGTTGGTGAATTCCCTGAACTTCAAGGTATTGCAGGGACTTACTATGCCCGTCTTGAAGGTGAAAACACCGAAGTTTCAGAAGCGCTAGGTGAACAATACTTACCAAAATTTGCTGGTGATGTATTACCACAAACCAAAACAGGTACAACGATTGCACTTGCAGATCGTTTAGATACGCTGGTTGGTATTTTCGGTATTGGTCAAGCGCCAACAGGTTCTAAAGACCCGTTTGCATTACGCCGTTCTGCAATTGGTATCTTACGTTTGATCATTGAAAATGAACTTGATGTAACGATCGAAGAATTGGTTAATTTTGCACTGCAAGGTTATGGCGACGTGGTTAAAGATCATGATAAGACGCGTGCTGATGCCGTTGCTTTCCTTGAAGGTCGTTATCGTGCCAAGTACGAAGATCAAGGCGTTGCTGTTGATGTACTGCAATCAGTTCAAGCACTTGCGCCAAAATCACCACTTGATTTTGATAAGCGTGTGAATGCGGTCAATCACTTCCGTACTTTACCTGAAGCGGCTGCTTTAGCTGCTGCAAACAAACGTGTTGCCAATATTCTTGCCAAAGAAGCAACGCCAGAAGGTGCGGTGGTTGAAGCGAATCTCGTTGAAGCCGCTGAAAAAGCACTTTATGCGGAATTATCTGCTTTAACACCAGTGGTTCAGCCTTTGCTTGATGCACGTAACTATACTGAAGCGTTGTCTAAGCTTGCTGCCCTTCGTGTACCTATTGATGCGTTCTTTGAAGGTGTGATGGTTATGACAGACGACACTGAATTGAAAGCTAACCGTTTACGTTTATTGGCTCAGTTGCGTGATTTATTCACAGCGATTGCAGATGTAAGTGTATTGCAGGGTTAAGTATTTATAATACTTGATTTTTTAAACAAACCCCGCTATAAACTGGCGGGGTTTGTTTTATTGAGTAATCATCAGCCAAATTTTAATAAAAATTGCCATTCTGTGATTCATCTGAATTATATTACTGATACTTAACGCTGGAAATCAGACGCCCCTCGGCTAGAACGATTTACTAGGAGTCTGGGGCATTGTCCTTGTTGAAGTGCCAGTAGGCTCTGCTTTAACCAACCCACGGCTTGATGATTTGCCCATTCCAAGGAAGGAACGCGTAGCCAGAAGAAGCATCTTGCAACGCACCTTGAACTTCCATCAGCGTATTGATTTCATCAAGTGCCATTTCTAGATCATCAATGGTTACCTCAAACCGAGCATCGCACAGACTGATGCTTTGTTCATGTTCAGTTCCTTCAGCGATCTCTTGGGCCTCTTTGATAACGTGAGGCTCCCGAACCAGAACTATTTGAAATTTCGAAGAGCCGGAACGCTCCACCATCAAAGAGTTTCCGTTCTGATGAACTTGCAGGTTGTACGCTCTCAGTTCTTGTTCGGCTCGCTCGAGGGTACAGGTGTCACTACGAAAGAGGATAAGGCACGATCCTTTCATTGGATACTCCAAAGAAGCCTAACTACTCTTATGAGGCAGAAATGACAGATAAGATTCCAAAACCTGCCTCATAAGATACATATTTTGATTAAAAAATAAAACTCGAAAATATTGATTTGTATGGAATTGAAACTACCATGAGCAATGCAAGGCGTCAACGATCATAAAATGTCAGATTAGCATCCCAATCTGCTTGATTTGATGAAGCAGCGAATACACTACAAACATATGTGCTATCGAACTGAACAGACATAATTTTTACGCACTGTATCAATTTCACATCACCTACATTCTTTTCTTGAACTTGGCGATAAGCTATAAAACTTGAATTACAAGAATATCTCCTGAAGGATAAAAGATGATGAAAAAAGTACCTGCTCTGTGTTTAATGACTGCACTGATCGCATCGTCTTCTCTCTGGGCAGCCGAAACAAATACAACTACAGCGAATACAAACACTGCAACGGCTGAAAAAACACTTCCTTATGGTGACAATCCTAGCCTCGGTCGAGTATTGCTGTATAAGACAGGCAAAGGCATGCAGAACCTAGGTGATTCGATTCAAGGTGCATCTGAAAATACATCACAAAAAATCGGTGAAAAATGGAAAAGTACCAAAGAATACAGTGCTGAACAGTCCGTCATTGTTCAAGAACAAACTGAGAAAGCAAAAACGTATACTGCAAAGAAATGGCAAGACACCAAAGATGCTGTAGTGGGTACAAATGATGGAAATGTACCAATTGAGCGCGCTGATCTAAGCTCGCCATCATCCAATTAATACGATTAAATAGAACTTATAGGAATGCATCAAATAATGATTAACAAGCCATTCAAAATAACCCTATTGACCATAGCAAGCAGTATTGGGTTCACTGCATGTTCGCTTACACCAACTCAAACCGTATTTCCCATAACGCAATTGGAACAAGTTGAAAATATTGATGCGCTACCCGATACAAAAACCAATATTGCAACGCTCAGTAAATACAAAGACCGTTGCGTGATCAAATTTACAGGTTACTTAGAAGGTGGTGAAAGTACTGAGACTTGGGACTTTAGAAAAGATAAACTCAATCGTGCATTTTCGGAAACCTTTCACTACGCCCCTAACAGTCCAGTTAATAACACGACTCAAAAACCTGAGTTAGATCAAAATACTCGCAAAGTCACCATATTTGATATTCAAAATACCGACGTAAAAAGTAACTTTAACAAGTTAAAAAGCCATTTTAACCAAAGTAACTTAGCTCAATGTCACTAATTACTTCTTAAATAAAAACTCGTTGCAGATATCACTATTTGCAACGAGTTATGGCACTTTTAAACACACTTTGGGTCAATTTAAACTATAAAAAAATTAACTCAATTTGATGATAAGCCACTGCTCGCAGCCAATACATCAATACGTGGAAATACCAAGCCAGTTCGCGTATCCGTAACTGGTTTGCCGGTTACTTTCAAACGATTAATGGTTTGATCAATGCTTTCTGTCGGACTCACACTATTGGCACGCAATAATGCAATCGCCCCTGCAACATGTGGTGCAGCTTGTGATGTCCCTCCTTGAGTTTCACCACCTGCAGTAATCAATGCACCTGGTGCGAGTAAAGTGACCAATGAACCCCCATTACTAAAACAAGTCACTTTGTCAGCAGTCGTGGTTCCATCTGTACAATTACTCCATGCCATATTCCCCAGATTGCTATCGTACACTGCTCCTACACGCACAGCACCCGCAACACAAGCAGGTGAAGATATCCCATCTGCAAATCCATCGTTACCCGAAGCAACTACAGGAGCAACATCTGCTGCTCGTGCATTGGCGAAAGCAGTGGCATAACTACTGTTTTGACATTCAGACGTATATTTCACCCCAGACACACCTAAACTCATGTTAATCGCTTTAATATTATAAGCTTGAGCATTATTGACCGCCCAATTAATGCCTGCGAGGATATCGCTATCATAGGCAGTACTCACCCATTGCCCTTGATATCTAACCTTTCTAAATGCATCGATGCCAATGATTTTGGTTTTAGTTGCAACTTTGGCAACAATCGCTGAAACATTACTGCCATGTCCATCATCATCTAAGCTGCCGTCATCGGGCGCACTGTCAAAGGAATGCACCACCCGACAAGTCGATGCGGGTGTATTGACTGCGGTACAGCCAAAATCAGCATGTTTATAATTTACGCCTGTATCAAGCACCACCACACTAGATCCATCCCCTGTAAAGCCATTCGCTTCAGCTTGGGGTTGGTTAATTAAAGGAAGACTTTGCATCGTGGTTGGTGAGTTTTTACGGTTTGGGTAAACACCTTTCACTGACGGATCATTTAAAACCTTTGCTAATGTTTCACGATCTTGGATGCGATATAAACCTAAAGGCAGCCCATTAAACTCACGTAAAGTTTGAAAACCTGATGCTTTGGCAAACTTATTTTTAAACTGTGTTTTGCCTTCAGCAATATAACTCCGCTTTTCAAGGCTTGGCGATATATGAGAAAAGTTCGTCTCATATTCAATCAGTAAATCATTGGATTCATTGCTCACTAAGGCATTTAGATCAATTTTTCCTTGGGCAACTTTGGCTACTGCGATCGAACTCAACTGTTGTTTTAATTGAGTTGCATTTAAAGCTGCAGCAGAAGAACTTGTGCTGTATAAAGCACATAAACTTAGTAATAATAACGTTTTATTTTTCAATTTATATCTCCATTGTTCTCGGATAAAGAACATTTGAATCTCTAGTGGTCTTGGGTAAAGTCCACTAAACGATTAAAGCGTTTTAATTTCATTTGCAGGATCTTTTTCTGGATCTATCGGTTGAATCGCAGGATCACTTTTGGTGTTATAAAATTGCGCCTCTTCATTCGACTGTTCCGATTGATTCAATAAAGTTGTTGTTATTTCAGTGGTGTTGTTCTCCTCTTTGTTTAATGTTGTTGGAATAACTTCAAGATATTCATCTTTCATCTGATGGATATACTGATCTTGGGAAGACGTTAAGGGATCGGATGGCTGGAAATAGAGCACGATCGCGCCCACTCCAATCAATAAAAGTAAAAATGCCGCGATCTTTTTCATTCATATGCTCCAATTTTTTTTACTGTTTATCGCAAGGTTTTGTTTGAATCATCTAAAAGATAAGTTTTATTAACTTTAATATTCACGTTAATTTTAATGTTTTTCCAGCATTCAAAATTGTACATAAAAATTCGTTATTGCGCTCAACTTTTAGACAACTTTTACCTCAACGTAGAATTATTTGAGAGATGTTTAGTTTTCTATAAAGACAATTGAATTTAATGAAAAACCAAATTAATTTTTCCACACTTTTAGACCAAGCAATAAAAATGCCACTTTTAATTTAGATGATTTGAACTTGATATTTGACTCCCCCATTTATTCTTTAATTTCCTTATAGAAGCGCATTTGGTTTTGTTTTTATCTATTTAATCGTCAATTAACTTATTTTTATTTATAATTAAAATTATATTTTTCACATATTTAGTTTAGTAATGTATCTCCACAATTTATCGCTATAGTGTGTTTAAGCTGTAACCTACTTGTAAAGTTTTGCTGAAATCCATAGCTTTCTCCTTTTTGCTCGCTATGATGCAATTGCGTTTATGAAGTGCCCTGATATGGCACATCACTTAAGGAACCGCAATATGAAAAAAATGATCAAAACTGCTATCGTGACAACAAGTATTCTTGCTTCTGCATCTGTCTTTGCTCAAAACGTCGGCGCAAATGCAAGTGGCTCAGCCCAAGTTTCTGTTCAGTCAAACGGCTTAATTAAGGGCGTTACTGGTGCAGTTAAAAATACCGCACAAGGTGTTGGCCAAGCAGCACATCATGTTGGTCATACCGCTGTGAATACAGGTGTAAATGCCACTCAAAAAACCGTTGGTGCGGCTGCGAATGTCGGCTCAAATGTTGTTCATAGCACAGGCACAGCGATTAAGAATTCTAAAGACTATGCAGTAGATAAAGCCGTTGATGGTAAAACATTTGCAGCAGATAAAACCGCACAAGTGATACATAGCACGGGCACAGCTGTTAAAACTTCAAAAGACTATACGGTAGAGAAAGCCGTTGATGGCAAAAACTTAGCGGCTGAAAAACGTGCAGAAGCAAAAAAACGTTATCAGGAACGTAAAACTGAACCAAAATCAGTGGGTCTGAATACCCAAGCAGGCGTTCATGCTGGAAATTCATCTGTTCAAGCTCAAACAGGCTTAAATGCAGATAAAAAACAAGCGCAAGCTGGTGCAAATGTTGGCGTGAAAGTATTAGGTGTAAATGCCAATGTAAACACCAATGCAAAAGTCGGCGCAAACTAAGCTCGACATATTCACCACAAAAAAAGCCTTTTGAACGTTCAAAAGGCTTTTTTATTAGGCAAATCTTTTAACTCAACAGAATTGTAGCTTGGTCTGCTCATCTGCATTATTTTCAATAAAATGACTTAAACCTTCAGCATCACAGCATAAAGTCAGTTGCTTATAGCTCACACTACAAAAATCAGCATACTGTTTAAAAACCAATGGTGACTGATCTAAAGGTAATGGTTCGCCAACGGGAATCAACTTATGAATACCGCGATCATTCATGGTCAGTAAGTAGCGATCATTATTCAAATCAAGTTCGACCAAAGTATTCGGCTGAACCTTTAAAGGCAAAAGATACTGATGATTTCCAGCAATAATATCTGCCGCATAACTTTCGAGTTTCAAGCTCACTAAATTGAAAACCGCAAACTGTTGCTGAGCCGTTCTGACATTCGGAGTTAAGGCCTCAGCATGTTGCACAAAATGCGGAAGTGCACCCAACTTATGTAGGTTCTGTTCAGTTCCTTGTTTAAGCTTAAATAATTGCTGCACCAGTTTTTGCTTTATGGTTGCATCAAAATAACGCTCATCCAATTGCAAGTCATTATTTTCCAGTATTTTTAATAAAGCACGATGATGTCGGTGCAATAAAGCATCCAACACATGACGATAATAAAACTTACTTTGCTTTTTGACTTCTCGAACACGTCGATAGAAATAGGTGATATCAAATGGCTTTACAACGAAATCATTTAAAAGTTCTGAACTGGCCAACACAGAGAGTGCCTCATGCCCTGTAAATGGCAAATGAATCACATGCATCTTTGGCAACAACGGCTGGATCTTTAAAAAATGCTCTTTATCTTCGGCATAATAAGGATCATAGACAATAATGTATTCACGTGCAGGATCGACTTCATCCGCTTGAATCTGCATATCTTGATGAATTGATACATCAAAAAATTCAGCATAACGACGGTCTTGCACCATGTCAGGATCGATTGAATATTGCGGAACAAAAGCCACGATTTTTTGCATATTCAATAAATTTGAATATTTAATCGCAGCATAACCGCCCATCGAGCCACCATAGCCCACAATCTGTTTAAATTGCTGCAAGATCGGTTGAATCTGATGCTGCATGGCAAGCATGCTGCTTTTGGGAAACCATGTCTTCTGCTTCGGCATAATGCCGATGACGTTGTATTGATATTTTATTAATGATTTTTCAGCATTAATGGACATGCCTTTAGCGCGACTAATCAAATCGCCAAACGAAACCACTAACGTGTCACTTGAACCTTTTAAAAAAATAACGCGAATATGATCATCTTCAAATATTATTTGTTTATCCATGCTCACACTGAAAAATATTCCTAGGTGTGAATCAACAAGTCATCAAATGATGCCTTTGCCAATCCTTAATTGCGGAGTATCTTATTTTATAGAGATCAGTCAGATTAAAAAGCGCAAAAAATGACACAATCCTTACATCCTGCTGCACAAAAAGGCTTTAGTTTAGGGGCTAAACTCTACCAGCAAGTTCGACCCAGTTACCCACAAGAAACAGTCATTTGGCTGCAAGATCGACTCCAAATAGGTGAAAATTCAACTGTTGTTGACCTCGGATCTGGGACTGGCAAATTCTTACCTTACTTGATTCAGACACAAGCAAAAGTGATCGCAGTCGAGCCTATCTTAGAAATGTTGCAACAACTCCAACACAGCCATCCCAACATTGAATGTATACAGGCATCCAGTGATCAACTTCCCCTAAGCGATCAGTCGATTGACGCGATTGTCTGCGCGCAATCTTTTCATTGGTTCTCGAATCTTGAGAGTCTGACTGAAATGCATCGTGTATTAACCCGATCTGGGCATGTCGGCTTGATTTGGAATCAGCGAGACATTGAGGTCAATTGGGTGAAAGCGTTAGCTGATGAAATTGCACCATTTGAAGGAGATAGCCCACGTTATCACAGCGGGAAATGGAAGCAGGTTTTTGACGGTCAGAATTTGTTTAAACCCATCGACGTACAAACCTTTCAATTGATGCATCGCGGTACAGTCGAACAAGTGGTGAGTAAACGCCTGCTCTCTACCAGTTTTATCGCAGCCCTAGCACCAATCGATCAACAACAACTCAAAACCAAGTTCGAACAAATTGTATTTGATTTTATGGGATTAACTGCGCAAGATCAGATAGATTTCCCTTATGTCACTTATGCCTATCATTTTCAGAAAATATCGAATTAATGAGTTTATTTATGAAAGCTGAATTTAAAACAACATTTGCTATGGGCTGCATTTTGGGCTCAGCCTTGATGCTCAGTGCATGTAATAAAGACCAAGAGCCAACGACGCAAAATGAAGGTCAAACCAATTCAGTCAATGATGCAATTGGTCAACTCAATCCAATGCCAATTAAGCAATTTCCAACGACTACAGATGATGCGCATGATATTGCAATCTTGGATGAATATGAGCAACGCTTTACCGAGATGACCGATAGTATGGAAATTGAATTGGCGAAAATGAAACAAGATGGCACTTTAACAGCAGAGTTTGAACAGCAGCGTCAAAAAGACAATATCCGATCTGCCCTCAATATGTTGAAAGACTTGGAACTCAAAACAGAACAAGGTCGCTATATTCAAGGGTTGCTTTACGATTATTGGGACAATCAAGCCAAGGTTTTAGATCAAAGTCGTTATTCCAATCCATCTCAAAATTCGACCGATCAGGTTGAGCAATTAAATGGCTATCTACATGCGCAAAGCCAATTGCATCATTGGAAAAGCTCACAAACTGCCGAAAGCTAATGGATAGAAAATTCCAAAATCATATAAAGCCTTCTCAATATTTCTATAATAAAAAGCCCATTCTTTTTCTATAAAAGAGCGGGCTTTTTTATCAAACTGTTATTTTAAATCTTCTGTCTCTCGACCCATTCAATCGAATTCACGCGAAATAATTCACAAGCGCCATCGCCTACACCGCCAGGTGTCAAAGAGGAGGTCCAAACCAGATCTTTATCACGCACCTCAACCAACTCACCTTTTAAGTTGACCAAATCACCACGCTTGACCTGCTTAATTTGTTTTGCGATTTCAGGGTTAGCAGGAATGATGTGCATATTTGACACCATTTTTAATGCTTGATCAGGTGGTACGGGTAATTTTTTCATATTCCAATTTAAGTAGCGATCATACTGACGTACTGAAATGGTCCGTGCAATCTCTGGATCAGCAAACAAATCTAAACTGACCGCATAATCGATGGGAGAAAACTTCGCTTGTTCATCATCGTGATAAACTTTTGAACCGAGTATACGAAAATTCCCATCAAACGGTTTTAATACCGAAATGGACTGATATTTCACAACAGGCGATAAACCATTGGCAATATTATATTCTGCCTGATTGGTTGATGCATGTGTTTGCCCCATTGCAGCAACCATGCATAAACTGATCCAAAGACGTTTGTTCATGGCTCGATCATCCTCAAAAAAATGACTAAAATCTTAGAACATCATTCCTTTCATAGTATGCCTAGACCATGAATGAAGTTGCTTTTTTTAGTAACAATCAGCTTCATTTTGGTCATCTTTTTGTGCCATTTGCGACCTCTACTTTTATATCCCCCATACCTGATATAAAACCCGCCTAAACGATGACTATTCCGTAAAGTCAATTCGCAGGGTTTCGAACCTAACCCGCCCCTCACTAATTGCTTGTGCAATCGCCTGCTGACCTTTACTCAGACGCGCACCACCACTTTTAATATCGAGTAAGATCACTTCAATATCTTCGGCTTCACCATCGCCATCTCGAAAATCGGTATACCCATCAAACACCACATAATCGACCGGATCACCTAAAAACTTGGCATCGCTGGGTAAATATCGAAACTCAGGTAAAATCGGTGCAAACTGCTCTGCCATTTTTCCTTTCAACACTGCACGACTGGTGTTCACACTACGCTTCTGCGCATCTAACAACGCTTGTTTATGCTCTAACTCAAGTTCAGCAATGTATCTCTCATACTCCGCTTGGATACGCCCATTACGACTATGAGACAAAATAATGGTGGTCAGCACCACGCCAATACACCCACCAATTAGCATTGCAAGCCAAATTGACATAAAAATGTTCCTTATCTATTGCCGTGCTATTTAACTGCAACATGAGGGTCTATTGATATTTCAGCCATGCATTGCGTTATAGGCTAAAACCACACAAACAAGGCGTGAAACGTAGGCAATGGCGATCCCTTTGTCAAGTTTCACAACGAAGTTTGAGGCAGTTTTAGCCATAACCCTGCGGGACAGGGACATTTTTTGCCGCTACTACGTTATGTCTTGCTCATTTAGAATACTAAATTTCGCAAACCATGCCTTGTATCGTCTAAAAAATTTCCTCTGTCGCAAGCATCTGTGAAATGTCAACAGACCCTAAACTTTTGTCATGTGTCACACACTCTTATCAAAAAGATGCTAAGGTATGATTGAATATAAGAGACCTGTTAAAAAAGAGTTCATGAAGACAATATTAATCGCAAATCAAAAAGGTGGTTGTGGTAAAACCATGACTGCGATCACCCTTGCCACAGCATTATCACAAAAAGGGTATAAGGTTGCTTTAGCAGATGCGGACAACCAAAAATCTTCATTACAATGGTTAAAACAACGTCCAGAAACGGTCACTGAAATCCAAAGTCTTGATTGGCGACATGAAAAATCAATTGGCGACGCGCCTAAGAATCTTGATTATTTGATCATTGATGCGCCTGGGGCACTTTCGGGTGAACATGCTGAACAATTAGTCAGTGAAGCACATGCCATTGTGACACCTATACAGCCTTCATTCTTTGATATTGATAGTACCCGTCGTTTTCTCAAACATTTGCAAGAGATCAAACGGATTCGTAAAGGTAAAGTCCAGATTTTACTGATCGCCAACCGTGTCAAAGCAAACAGTGCCAGCTCCAAAGATATCCAGAACTTCTTTACCAAAATCGAGCACCCCCCTGTTGCTTGGATTTCTGAACGTAGTGCATATGGTACGTTGGCAATGCAAGGTTTAAGTATTTTTGATAAGCCACAGAAGAATTTTGTGCTGATTCAAAACCAATGGCAGCCTGTTTTAAATCAGTTGGTCGATGATCCTAGCGAGTGGTTCTAAGCTTTGCAAAGAAACGTAATCTTTTGATATTAAATCTTAAAAGATCAGCAGGGAAATATCCCTAAACTGGTTTTTCAGTTAATATGGATCTATTCAATTTCCAGCACTAGAGAAAACTATGGTGCAACAATACGCTCCCGTATTACAACGCGTTTTGCTGTTTGGTCTATTCTTTGTCTTACTGTTTTTGGGATTTAATATCCTCAAATACTTTATTGTGCCTGTCCTTTGGGCGGCGATTATTGCCTATATGACTTGGCCTGTTTATCTATGGGTACAACGTCGATTTTTTGGTGAACATCGTCCCACACTGAATGCCACGATTATGATTAGTTTGGTGATTCTGGTGATTGGAGTCCCATTTATTTTCGCGATCTTTATGCTGCAACTTGAAGGTCGTAATTTATATTTTAATTTACAAAAACAACTTTTTTCTGGGCATGTTCAGATCCCTGATTTTATTAAGAACCTGCCGATTATTGGTGGAGATATTAGTCATACACTGAACGAATTAAGTAGCGATCCCAATAGCATTGCAAAAAATATCGCGGAATGGATTCAAAGCCATTTAAGTTATGGTCGTTTTGTCTTAAGTGAAATTAGCCGTAATTTGGTCAAACTGACATTTGCCCTCATGACCCTTTTCTTTTTCTATCGTGACGGACAAACGATATTGGCACAAGTCAGTCGTGCTTTAGAAATGGTCATTGGACCACGTGTCCACCATTATCTACAAACCATCTCAGAAACGACACGTGCTGTTGTTTACGGCGTTGGTTTAACTGCGGTTGCGCAAGCACTTTTGGCGGGTTTAAGTTACTTCGTCGCAGGTGTACCGAATCCAATGCTACTGACGATTGTGACCTTCTTTTTAGCCCTAATTCCATTTGGCACACCTATTTCATATTTAGGTGTCGGGCTATGGTTGTTTTCTCAAGGTCAAACCGTTGAAGCAATTGGTGTCATCGTATGGGGCGTATTGATCGTCAGTAGTGCAGACAATGTGATCCGACCACTGGTGATCTCAGGTGCAACTCAGATTCCATTCATATTGATTATGTTTGGTGTCCTCGGCGGCGTCGCTAGCTTTGGTTTAGTCGGTTTATTTATTGGTCCTGTGATTTTGGCCGTGTTACTGGCGATATGGCGTGAATGGCTACATGAAAATGTGGAAGAACCTGTTGCAGCACTTGAAGCACCGCCTGATATGAAATAGTTAAAAGACTGTGGGTATCTTAAAAGATATCCACAGTTTTCTTGAAAATTCATTTATTTTTTCCATTACGAACATTTAAAACAATAACTTTGCATGGATTTTGCTTGTTTTTATTACTTGAAAGATCAACTCAATCTGGATGCAAAAAATGATATGCCTCATTGATCAAACAATATTTTTATAAGGAAAATTTGTTTGTATGATAAAACTTAAACAAATTGAAGAAAAATAATTATGAACAGTCTTTATCTGCTCTTCAATCGCTTTAGATCGAATTCAATTCTGCTGTATTGCCTACAAATTTTTATTGTTTTAATCGGCACAACGCTATTACTGCATGGATTGGGTCTAAGTCAATTTATTGTGCCTGTCACATTAGGTGCAATTGCAGCAGCCCTGACTGACTTTGATGACCGGCTAAGTATCCGACTTCGAAATTTGCTTTATGTCTGTGTACTGTTCTTTACGGTCAGTACAATCTTAGCCTTTCTCGCACCTTATAAATTCTGGTTCATCGTTTATTTGAGTCTATCCAGTGCTGCTTTTGTGCTGATGGGTGCTTTGGGGCAACGCTACGCCACAATTTCTTTTGGCACGATTTTACTTTCCATCTACACCATGTTTGGGTTGGGAGATTATCCACATTGGTATCAACAACCCAGTTATTTTGTTTGTGGTGCACTGTGGTACGGTTTTACTTCGATCTTATTTTTTATCATTCGTCCCACACTGCCACTACAAGAAAAAATTTCGACTATTTTTAAAGAAATAGGGGAACTCTTACAAATCAAAGCCAAGCTGTTTGATCCTGACAATGTGCAGAATGTTGAAGAACTACTGTTTAAACTCTCACAAAAAAATGCTCAGGTGGTGAATAGTCTCAATCAGGCCAAGCAATCCTTACTTTCTCGACTCAAGTCTTCCCGCATCAATAACACCAGTATCTATTGGCTAAATTTATATTATTTTGCCCAAGATATCCATGAACAAGTAACTTCTAATTATTTGCATTATGAAAAAATTCATCAGAACTTTAGCCGCAGTGATTTAATTTTCCGTATCCAAAAAAATATGTTTTTACAGGCCACAGCCTGCCAAAAGCTCAGCCAGTCACTGCTGCATAAAACACCCTACCAAAACAGTCAACGGGCAGATGCAGCGCTGGAAAATCTTGAAGCATCCATGAAAGATTGGATCGTTCAGCATCCACATAATCTTGAGGTTAAAAATTTAGAACTCATTCTCAATAATTTAAAAAGTATTCATGAGCAATTCGCTCAACTGCAATTCAAGCAAAAAATCGAAACACTCTCCCCACAGCAACAACAGGCACACTTGAACTTGCTTGATGAAGATATTCAGGGTTTTCAGGATTTCTTCTTAAAAATAAAACAACATCTCAGTCCACAGTCGGCCTTATTTCGTCATGCCGTTCGTTTAGCAATTGTCTTTGCCGTGGGTTATACAATTTCTTTACTGCCTTTTGCAAAAAATGGCTATTGGATTTTACTGACCAGCTTGTTTGTTTGTCAGATCACTTACTTCGCAACTAAAAGTCGCCTAAAACTCAGAACCATCGGCACGTTATTAGGTGTGCTGTTAGGTATACCCGTGCTTTATTTTGTACCCAGTATTGAAGGACAACTGGTGATTACCGTGATTAGCGGCGTGTATTTCTTCTATTTACGCCAAAAGAAATACGCACTTGCGACAGTGATGGCAACACTGATGGTTTTATTGATTTTTAATCTAAAGGGCGCGGGTTTTAGTATTGTTTTACCAAGGATTGTCGATACGCTCATCGGCTGTGCAATCGCATGGTTAGCAGTGAACTTGATTTGGCCCGATTGGAACTTTCGTAATATCCCTGAAAATATACTCAAAAGTAGCCAAGCCACCATGAATTATTTGGATGCAGTCATCCAGCAATATCATCAAGGACGTTCCAACGATCTTGAATATCGAAAAGCACGTCGTGCGGCACATAATGCCCAGATCGAACTGTCAAATATGATTTCGAGTCTCAGTACCGAACCACAGCCCAATCAAGAACTCATCCATTATGCATTTCGCTACTTGGTCTATAGTCATAGCCAATTGAGCTACGTTTCTGCTCTCGGCCATCAACGTATTCAAATTCAAGATCAACATATTTTGGCGCTGTTAGATCAAAGTGCCGAATTAATCAAACACACCTTGATCCAACAACAACAGCCGATTCCAAATCAACAGATTGAAGACATATTAATCAAAATTCAGCACTTAAATTCACAAGGTCAGGTCTCTGAGCAAAATCAATTACTGTTAAAGCAAATGAGTCTATTACTCGAGACCCTCACTGAACTGGTGATGTTGAAAAATAAACTTCTAGAACTTGAAATTCAGTAATCAACTGACACCGCATCGATTCTAATTTACTCCTTGTTGCTGACGTGTTTGCATCACCTGTTTCAACGCAGCGCGCGGTTGAGCAAACCATAAGCCAATCAAAGCTACACTCGCGAGTGCAAAAGCCCAAATGTGGAAATGTGTATAAAGTACTCGTACCAGTTCAATAATGACAAAGAAACTCATCATCATGATCATCGACACTGCGGCTGCAACCGTACCTTTCGATACTTCTGAAGACATCAAGGCAAAACGATACATTACTGAGAAGCTAATCCCTTCACCAAAACTGATCAAAGTCATGCCGATCAATAAACATGGCACCAAATAGATCGGCCAAATCACGCCAAGCAATAAGAACAACGTCCCAAATAACATGATGGGTAAACCCACCAAAATGGTTTTACCTAAAGCAAAACGATCCATCACTTTGATCAAGACAATATTGCCCGCAATCAAACCAAAGAATATCGGAAACTGTGCCAAACCATATTGCATGCTGCTCAGTTTCAACTCATCCACCAAAATGATCGGTGATAAGGCAATCCATAGCATCAAGGGCATCGCCACCAGTGGTAGAGCAAGGCTTAAACCCAAGAAATGGCGATTGGTAAACACCTTTTTAAAGTCATCAAACATATAACTAAAGGGTTGTTTCACTCTACTTTGCTGTTGCGAAGGCATAAATTTCTTCAGACCAAACCAACTCAAGAATGAAATAGCGGCGATGCCGACAAAGCCCCAATGCCAAGAAATATGTTCAATTAAAAATGCCCCGAGGACAGGACCAAGTAAAGGTGCTAATAATGAAATATTTGCCATCAGTGCCATGACTTTAATGGCATCTCGTTCTTCAAATGTTTCTTGAATAGCGGCATAACCAACCGCTGAAATGACAGTCAAACCAATACCTTGCAAGAAACGTAAGGCCAAGAATTGTTCAATATTATGCGTCAATAAAATCAACAAACAGCAGATCGTAAAGAATGCCACACCAGCCAATAATACTGTTTTACGCCCAAGTCGATCTGAAAGTGGTCCAAGCAGCCAAGCGACACTGGCACCACCCAACAAATAAAATGACATCGACGAAGGTGCCCATGTTGCACTGACACCAAATTGTTCGGTAATCGACAGCATTGCAGGCTGTATCAAGTCATTACCAATATAAACCGCAAACTCAAATAGCACTAAAGCTAAAGGAAACATGAGCGTTATACGGTTTAACGTCATATTTTGATTATTCGTCATCATGTTCTATTCACAAAAACAACCAATTCGGGTGCGTCCCATTTCCATACAAAGAAAATAGGATCATCACCACACGATTTTATGGTTTAGATTTAAATTAAATTTTGATTTTCATGCTGTGAGAGCGCATGTAATAAATGTGAAAACACCGTATTCACTAGGTGTATATATAAGAAAAACAATCTATTTACGTGAGCTTGGTAAACGTTTTACCTTTTGGCAAAATTGCCAGACGCAACTTTAGCACTTTTTAAAAATGACCGCAATTTGAGCAATTGTTTTAATATGTGAATAACAATCAAGTTATCCACAGCTTTGCTGATCTTTCATTCAATTTTAAATGTTATGGACATAAATCAAGCTGGAATGTCGCAGTGTTCTCCCCTCTAGCGCATTGATAACTTTGTTTCTTATTCACAACTTTCCAAACTGCTTGATCGCGTTTTAATTGATATTCGGTTCGAACGGCAATCACTGAATCATCCAGTTGGGCTTGTTCAACCGTAATTGCTGCCTCGCTTGGATTTTCTGCGCTATTAAATTGTTGATCGATCTTTAAATTAGTTTCGTCATTTAATAAAGTCGGTTGGTCCAATAAAACAGCATACATGGCTGTACTTTTTTGAACTGCAGCTTGTTGTTGCGACTGCGCAATTGGCTGATTACACGCTGTTAAAAAAATTCCGCATCCTAAAATCATCAAAATTTTATGCATTTTGTACCTCTCCTATTTACCACATGCATCTATGCTACTATGCAAAATTAAATTTCAACGCAATAAAATGTAAGTGACTTATGTGAGATTTGTTGTATTTATCAATCATTTGAATATCATCATAAGTAACTAAAAACACAAATTTTATAACACGAACATCACCACAGATTGAGCATAAACTCATGTCAGATTTAGCAAAAAAATTAACGATTGTTTTAATATTAAGTACCGCTATTGTCGGCTGTTCAAAAAAAGAAGAAGGCATGGCAAGTGATCCCTCTGTTGCCGCAGAAAGAACAGCTTCAAATAGTGATATTGTTCAGGAAAATACTGTCAAAAATCCTGAACAATTGGTCGGCACGCAACAAAGTGCGCTAGAACAAAATCGTCAGTTGGTTAAAAGCGCTCAATTGCAATTTGAAGTCAAAGATGTATTACAAACAGCTTCAGCTCTCGAACAACAGCTGTTGCAATACAACGGCTATATCGAAAACAAGCAAATTGACTATCAAGTGAGTGACCGCTCTCAACGTGATCGCATTGATGGCAGCATTGATATTTATGAGAAAATAACGCCATTCGTAGAACTCACGGTCCGTATCCCAAATGATCAAGTGACTACTTTTTTAAATAAACTTTTACCTTTGATGTTGAACTTTAATACGCAGTCTTATGAAGCAAAACGTTATGAATTAAAGCTATTAGAAGAAAAGCTAAATACCGCAAATCAGAGTAATAGCGCATCAAATACGGTAAATAATCAACTACAACAACTCACTGATTTGGAAGTGAAAGATCGTTTGGCTTATAGCACTATTCGTTTGGAATTTTTCCAACAACCCAAAGTTCGTAAAAGCCATGACTTAAATATTCATCGAATCGCTACTATGGACAGTGAGCCGTTATTAACACGGATTGGAGAGGCATTTAAAGTAGGTTTATCTTATTTTAAAGAAACCATTTTATGGCTGATTCAGTTCTGGGCGTTCTTTCTTGTCATTATTGCTATTTGG
The DNA here is from genome assembly GCF_003687745.1 of Acinetobacter sp. 2JN-4. Lineage (NCBI taxonomy): Bacteria > Pseudomonadati > Pseudomonadota > Gammaproteobacteria > Moraxellales > Moraxellaceae > Acinetobacter > Acinetobacter sp. 2JN-4. The sequence goes on from NZ_RDNY01000002.1 coordinate 175,970, forward strand.
GTGATCCGTAAAGCATATAGGCTGAGAAAACAAGGCAGTTAATTATTGATTTTTGATCAATAGTATTTTGCTTATTTATGTGTTTTTACTCATGAATAGATTTCCTAAAATGCCGTCAAGTTTTAGCAATCTATTTTCGAGTTATTCAATGAGCAATATTTTAATTATTAATGGCGCTAAACAATTCGCTCACTCAAATGGTGAGCTCAATGACACTTTAACTGACTTTTCTGAAGCACATTTAAAAGCGCTTGGTCATGCCGTACAAGTGACACGCACTGACAGTGACTATGACATCCAAGCCGAAATTGAAAAATACTTATGGGCAGATGTGGTGATCTATCAAATGCCGGGCTGGTGGATGGGTGCGCCGTGGACCATGAAGAAATACATTGATGATGTATTTACCATTGGTCATGGTTCACTGTATGCCAGCGATGGGCGTAGTCGTTCGGATGCTTCTAAAAAATATGGTTCAGGGGGGTTGATTCAAGGCAAGAAATACATGTTGTCTTTAACATGGAATGCACCAATGGAAGCGTTTACAGATCCTGATCAATTCTTTCACGGCGTGGGTGTAGATGGTGTGTATTTAGCTTTTCACAAAGCCAATCAATTCTTGGGTATGGAATCACTCCCGACCTTTATCGTAAATGATGTAATCAAAATGCCAAATGTCCCAAGCTATATCGAAGATTATAAAGCCCATTTAGATCAGTTTTTTACGAACATGAATTAAGAGAGAAATACTATGTTGACGATTATTGCTGAAATTCAGACACATGCAGGTGCAGAACACCGCCAAGCCGTATTAGATGCTTTCCAAAAAATTATTCCAACTGTACTGGCTGAAGATGGTTGTCATGGTTATGCGCCATTGATTGATCATTTACCTGCAATTGAAATGCAGACACAGGATGAAAATAGCATTGTGATGTTGGAGCAATGGGAAAGCACAGCTCATCTTGAAGCGCATATGCAAACGACACATATGCTGAAGCATTTTGAAGCGACCAAAGCACATGTGGCTGATGTGAAAGTGCGTATTTTGGAAAGTGAGATTTAGAACAAAGATTGGTTATTTATCAAATCCTCATAAAATATATGATACTCGGTAATGTCATCTGCAACCTGCGTGATTTCAATAAGATACTGTTTCTGCGATAGATTTTAATTAATGCAAGAAGTGAACAGGTTTTGCAGATGACAATGGTTTTGCCTACTTTTCCCGAAAGAAAAGTAGGGCGAGCCGCAGGCTGATCCCTCAATTGGGTGAGCACCTAGCAAGACTCCGTCAAGAATATTTCCAATTAGTTCGGAAAATATTTAAGTCGAATGTAGATTATTAATAAAAAATTGTTTTACTAATAATAGTGCTGCTTCAAATGGCGACTATACTCCGTTAAATAACGCTCTAAGCTCTCACGTCGATCAGCTTTTTGCATTTCTTTAGCGGCTAATTGCTCAATTTTCGTTTCCAATAAATGAAGAATCGCTGCTTGTTCCACTTCAGGGAGTTGGGCTTTTTCTTTCTGCTGCTTTTTAATTTCCAAATAATCCTCTGCCCAGTGACGCAATGGATCATTTGAATCAACTTGTGCAAATAAATCAGTGATCAATAATTCGGGCATCACTTCTTGGGTTGCCAACTCTGCCGACATCAAACCACGAATCGAATAAAATACTTTTTTATAAGTAAAGTTTTCTGCGGTTTGCATCACTTTCATCCCACCTTTCGCCAGTGATAAGTAGTGATGATATAGCGCACTATAGTTAATTCGCTCAAGCAATCCATCTCGAAACGTTTGCCATTCTGGAAAGGCATTAAAATACACAATATGCGCTCTTACCCACTCCAAAACGGTTGGGTTACTTTTAGCCAATAGCCCAAACATTTTATCGAGATCATATGAAACGAAATCAAAATCCCCATCCATGATTTCGATCAGATCCCTGTATTTTTTATAATCAAAATACTGTTCTTTACTCGGCAAATGAAAACCGCGCACATCATAGTCGCTGTCAGGGCTTGCCATACCCCATAAACGGCTACCACTTTCAATATAAAATAATGGGATATCTTGGCGTTGTTGAAACAGTTTTTCGATTTCGTGATGGATGTTCATTTGTTTTACTTCATGATTTAAAAATTAAGACTTGCGAGAGACAATAATATTTTTTACTGTTCTAATTCATTTGATTTTAAAAAGATAACCATTTGATAAAATCAATGTCTATTCAATATAACAAATAGGATCATTCATGCAACTGACTTATGCAGGACAGGTTTTCTTAGTAGTCATTGCGATCTTGTGCGTATGGTCTTTTGTTCTGACAAAATTTTGGCTCAAGCGTTTAGCCAATAATCGTGAAAGCAGCAAGCTTGAATTTAGTTATTTATTCGTGGTTGTTTTTAGCATTAGTTCTTTATTCTTCCCCTTTAGCTATTGGGTTTCACAAGCCGTCTATGGTTTAGCGACCAAACCAAGCTATGATGCAACGGTAGTGAGTTATACCTCTGAATGGGTCGATACTGAACGTACTGATTCCAATGGACGTAAATATAAAACCCAAACCTTAATGCATACCGCTCAAGTCCAATTCAAAGATGATCAAAATAGAATTTTGACCTTAGATAATTCAGTTCGTTCTGGGGATACTCCTGTGGTGGGGGATCATATTACAGTTGTTTATGGAGCTGGGGATCAAACCGTACAAGAAAAGAGTTGGCGAACGGGACTCCTATTTGTCGCAACCCTATTTATGCTGTTTATTATGGGCTATATCTTGGTCATGATTATTGCGTATGGTTTGAATCGGGATATGGCACCATATCGCAAGTTTGCCAATCTGCTTATTTTTAGAGTTACGATTCCATTAGGTACTATGGCAATGTTTGCGATGTTGTCTTATTCGGTTTTTGCTTATTTCTTTTTAAGCAATCCACGTGATTTACCTGTGTGGGTGGTTGCGATTTGTGGCTTCTTCTCGGTATGTCTTTTGCCACTGATTTATCATATTTTGACGGGTTGGAAAGCGTATAGAGAATAGATCTTTTATTGCTGTTTACTCTCTAATTTCTGTTATATAAGCGGTTCCTATTTCTTTACCTTGAAAGTCTTTAATTAAATAATTTTTCATCAAAACAATTTGATCTAAAATTTTTCCAAATACGATTTCACAAACCAAAAACTCATCCAAGATTTTCTTTTCAATGTAAGAAAATATACCCTTTGCAAATCATTTACTTTTCCATAAAATTTCTCGTTATCTAATTAATATTATTATAATTTATAAATTTTCATTAAAATATATAAATCCTATTTGTTCACTTTTTAAGTTATAGAGATCGTAATTCTTAAATAAATTTAACTCTCCATCATAAGAAAGAAAATTTGCCTCACAATGAATAAGCTCTTCCAATATCCATGAAGAGAAGTCTTTGAACAATAAAGAGCAAGAATAAAAGAGATTTCCAATTTTCACTCTAAGCATAATAGACATACATTTTATATTCTGCTCATTATAGAAATAATCAATATAGTCTCCATATACTTGATCACTATTTAAATAAATATAACCTTGAGTCTTCATATTCATCTCATAAAAAAAGCGCATCTTTAGATACGCTTTTAACAGAACTTCTTTTATCTAATCAAGCATTAAAGATCAAACAATTTCCCAGGGTTCATAATCCCATTCGGATCAAATGCCAACTTCAATGCTTTCATATATTCAATTTCTTCAGGCGAACGAGAATACTCCAAATATGGTTTCTTGGTCATGCCCACACCATGCTCGGCAGAGATCGAACCATCATATTTTTTCACGGTCTCAAACACGTATTTATTCACCACCTGACACTTGGCAAAGAACTCATCTTTGGTGAGGTTCTCAGGTTTTAAAATATTTAAGTGCAAGTTACCGTCACCAATATGACCAAACCAACAGATTTCAAAGTCTGGATAATTGTCTGCAACAATTGCATCAATTTCTTTGATAAATGCAGGTACATGCGTAATCAGCACTGAAATATCATTTTTATAAGGAATAAACGGCGCGATTGACTCTGAAATATCTTCACGCAAACGCCATAAGCTTTGCGCTTGATCTAGACTTTGGCTCATCACACCATCAATGACCCAACCCTGTTCCATGCAATGCTCAAAAATCTGCATGGCTTTGTCCATGATTGGCTCATATGGCGCTTCAAACTCAAGTAACACATAGAACGGGCATTGCGTTTCAAATGGACGCTGTACATGACCGCGATCCAAAACTTTTTGCATTGCGACTTCACCAAAGAACTCAAACGCGGTTAAGTCGATTTCTTTTTGGAAAGCATGCAATACAGGCATCACCGCTTCAAAGTCAGGCGTACCCAACACCATCACTTGCAGGTTTTGTGGTTGACGTTCCAACTTAATCTCAGCTTCAGTGACTAAACCAAGCGTTCCCTCACCACCAATGAATAAATGCTGCAAAGCATAACCCGTGGCATTTTTAATCATGCCTTTATTGATACGAAGAATATCGCCCTTACCTGTCACCACAGTCAGACCAAGCACCCAGTTTCGGGTCATACCGTATTTGATGACTTTAATGCCGCCTGCATTGGTTCCGATATTGCCGCCGATTTGGCTTGAGCCTGTTGAGGCAAAATCAACTGGATAATACATCCCTTGTTGTTCTGCATAGTTCTGTAACTGTTCAGTGACCACACCAGCTTGAACCCGCACCATACGATCGGCTGGGAAGAACTCCAAGATCTGATTCATCTTGTCAAAGCTAATCACGATCTCGCCATTGCTTGCCACTGCACCTGCTGAAAGCCCAGTACGCCCACCTGACGGCGTAATCGCCACATTAAACTGATTAGCAAGCTTTACAACCGCTTGAACCTGTTCAGTGCTTGATGGAAAAACGATGACTGATGGGTTCGGATCAAAATGTTTAGTATGATCTCGTCCCCAATTTTCCAAACTATCCGCATCGGTTTTAATACGGTTTTCACCCACAATTGCTGTTAATTGGGTTAATAACTCAGGGGTTAAAGCGACTGAAGCATTCATCGTTTACAGGCCTAGCAAGAAGTAAATATAGGGCTTTTGGATGACAACATAATATTTTTCAATATCTTAAAAAGAAGATATTTGAATTATCCAAAAATATAGAAACTTTACAGAACAGCGCAAACCCATTGATGATTAGGTTTGTCCATCAGATAGATACATTTTACATAGAAGCAAGCAAGGGATAAAGCTTTGCATCAAGATAGTGTCATCACAACCGCTATCTCCTGAAAATCAGTCAACATTTCCATGGAAAATGATCAGTATTTCCACGCTGGAATTTGCAATGAAATCGCCCTCATTTTGATCAAACATGGTATGATACGGCGATTTAAATTCGACCTGATATAGCGTAGAGCCGTTATGAGCCAACATCTATCACTCCCTAAAGATAAAATCCGTTTTCTATTGTTAGAGGGCGTTCATCAAAATGCCATCGATACTTTAAACGCTGCGGGTTATACCAATATCGATTACCACAAAACTGCACTTGAAGGCGATGCTTTAAAAGAAGCAGTCAAAGATGCTCACTTTATTGGTATTCGTTCGCGCACTCAATTGACTGAAGAAATCTTTGAAGCAGCGAATAAATTGATTGCGGTAGGTTGTTTCTGTATCGGTACCAACCAAGTCGATTTAAAAGCAGCGATGTCGCGCGGTATCCCTGTTTTCAACGCACCGTATTCAAATACTCGTTCAGTGGCTGAATTGGTTCTAGCAGAAGCAATTTTATTACTTCGTCGCGTTCCTGAAAAATCAAAAGATACCCACGCAGGCGGCTGGAACAAAGCAGCAGTTGGTTCTTTTGAAACACGTGGCAAGACTTTAGGTATCGTCGGTTACGGTTCAATCGGTTCTCAACTTTCTGTATTGGCAGAAAGCTTGGGTATGAAAGTGATCTACTTTGATGCTGTGACTAAATTACCTCTAGGTAATGCACGTCAAGTGGGTTCTATGGATGAGTTGTTAGCAACTGCTGATGTGGTTTCTTTACACGTTCCAGATGTTCCATCAACGCGTAATTTCTTCAAGAAAGAACAATTTGCGAAAATGAAACAAGGTTCAATCTTCATTAATGCTGCACGTGGAACATGTGTGATTATCGAAGACTTAGCCGATGCGATTAAATCGGGTCACATTGCTGGTGCAGCCGTTGACGTATTCCCGAAAGAACCAAAAGCCAATGGCGAAGAGTTTATTTCCCCACTTCGTGGTTTAGACAACGTAATTCTAACCCCACACGTGGGTGGTTCTACCATGGAAGCGCAAGCGAACATTGGCTTAGAAGTTGCTGAAAAATTCGTTTCTTACTCAGATAAAGGTATGACACTTTCTGCGGTGAACTTCCCAGAAATCGCATTGCCACTTTCTGATGGTCAGCATCGTTTGCTTCACATCCATAAAAACGTTCCGGGTGTGTTATCTAAGATCAACACCTTATTTGCAGAACAAGGCATCAACATTTCGGGTCAGTCTTTAATGACCAAAGGTGATATCGGCTACCTCGTTATGGATGTCGATGCATCTGCTTCTCAAGAAGCACTTGATACCTTAAGCCATGTTGAAGGTACGATTCGCGTTCGCGTATTGTTCTAAAACACGCTGACTTAAAAAAATCACAGCTTTGGCTGTGATTTTTTTTTGCTACGTCTTAAGCACAGTTGGGAATCACCACCCCATTATTGTCTTTGGCTTGATCATTGCCCCAACGCGACAGCATAAATGCAGACACCCATTGATTGGTTGGACCTACATCTAAGTCTGTTTTTAACCACCAATGATTCCATTGTGCGCCTGTCGCATTCTGAACTTTTGGTCCCCACACCTTACAGTAAACATAACTCGTGCCTTTATACAGCGTTCCAGTAACCGTACCTCCCGGGCTAGAACGACCATTGGCATCGCCCCACGTATCTACCCAATATTTATTTCCAGTCGGTGGAGGTGGCGGTGTTGTATTCGGACAGTTAGCACTGGTTCTGACTAAAGGTGAGTTTGGTACCATATATAACCATTCACCTTGAAGTATCGGGTTCACAATATGTTGGCTGCCTGCATCATTCAGACCGGGTGCATATAATTGTTCATAATGTAAGTGAGGAATACCAGGTGAGCCGACATCTCCCATATAACCTACCACATCACCCTGCTTCACATTACTACCCACAGGCACATGGCTACTCATGTGCATATATGTCGTAAACCAACCATTGCCATGCCGAATTTCGATCCCACCGGGGTAAAAAGCCTGATGAACCAAGCCATCAGCCGATGCAGTAATTGGGCTGCCTGTGAACATCCCCATACGATACATATCGATTTTTTTATCGTCTGGACCATGTCCTTGATAGGTTTTTAATTCGATTTGTGCACCACATGGAAAAGGCAGTTTAAAGGCAGGACGATTCGGTAATGGATCAGCAGAAAAAGTATGGGTTGAGAACATTGCAAGCACTGCACAGGCAATGGTTTTATATCTATTTTTTAAAATAACGCTGGTGATTATTGGCGGGAATTGAATTTCAAACATCGTTTATTATCCTTATTAGACTGCTTTCATAAACCCGCTTTGTTTTTCCGAGTGGAAGAAATATAAAGCAGCTAAATATTCATGAAAGAGATTTATTGATCAGTTTTTTTATTTTTTATCGACATGCCGTTCATTTGAACGGCATGTTTGATCTTAGTCAGATTGTTTAACGCTTAAGGACAGTTTGGAATCACAGTACCATTATTGTCTTTTGCCTCATCATTGCCCCAGCGTGACAGCATAAATGCTGAAACCCATTGGTTGGTTGGACCCACATCTAAGTCTGTTTTCAACCACCAATGATTCCATTGTGTTCCTGTGGCATTTTGAATTTTTGGTCCCCAAACTTTACAGTAAGTATAATGCGTACCTTTGTATAAAGTTCCAGTCACTGTACCGCCCGGACTAGAGCGTCCATTGGCATCACCCCATGTATCTACCCAATATTTATTTCCAGTCGGTGGAGGTGGCGGTGTTGTACCACTACAACCATTATCACTGGTCAAAGCTTTTTGACCGTAACTGTATGGATACGGTGCCAATGACTTGCCATTGATGACAATGCTTTGCGCTGAGTTATTGAGACGTTGTTCAAAGTGTAAATGTGCACCCGTACTTTGCCCTGTACTTCCTACCGTACCAATCTGATGACCCTGACCAATCGAAGCACCGACATTGACATTAATGCTATTCAAATGAAAATAATGAGTCGACCAGCCATTACCATGATTGATCACCACCATATTTCCAGCACCACCATTCCAACCAGCAGAACTGACTGATACCGTTCCTCCCGCTGAAGCCAGTACAGCGGCGCCTGAAGTTGGTCCATTGTCCCAACGTACCCAGTCTAAGGCATTATAATTATGACCTGAGTAAGTGCTATAGCTCCACGTTTGCCCGCAGGCGAAAGGGGCTTTGAAGGAAGGCGCAGCGTAAGCGGCAAAAGGAACGAATGTCATTATACCAATGGCAAAAGCTCGTTTTAGTTTTAACATTTAATTGTCTCCATCATTATTATTTCATTTAAAGCATTATCATTTTTAGCGTTTTAATTAAGATGTACGGGGTCTTTATTGCCCCAAAATTTTATAGCAAACAAATGACAAATTTTATGTTTGAATCTGACGAGCTGCATCTATTCAAACCACAATTCACACGATTAACAGTCCTTTTCCCTGTGATAAAAGAATATCCCACTCACATTTCTTAGCACTTACTGAGGTGTAAATCTCAAAAAGGAACGGTTTAAAGTTCGAATATTCTAAATCCACAAACAAATAATTTTTAAAAGGATATTAAAGTTAATTAAAGAATCATGAACGTATAAAACTACACCGACCAATAAACTAAAATTCTGCTCGTCTCAACCCAGATCTTTGGTTAGAATTCAATTATTATGTGAAAGTTACACTAACTCAATTGCTGATTAAATGTCCAACTCAATTCTAAAGTCACCGCTGTCTGCCATAGCATTATTGATGCTTGCGATGATCTGTGTCCAAGGCAGTGGTTCTTTAGCCAAAATGTTATTTCAAAGTTTTCCGGTATTAACGGTCTCTGCGATGCGCTTGTGTTTTGGTGCACTCATTTTGGCTGTGATTTTTAAAATCTGGACCATTGATTTTCGTTCAGTTCGCTGGAAAGCCATCCTAAGTTATGGTGTCGCACTGGCTGGGATGAATGGGTTGTTCTATTTATCGCTTGAACGTTTACCTCTGGGTCTTGCCGTTGCGTTTGAATTTATTGGACCTTTAAGTGTCGCGCTCTACTACGCTCGCCAAAAATATGACTTTATCTGGGTCGGTTGTGCGATTTTAGGCTTAGCGTTATTGTTCCCCTTGCAACAAGCGCAACAAAGTCTCGATTTGGTGGGGGTATTTTTTGCTGTCAGTGCAGGTGCTTGTTGGGCCATGTATATTATTGCAGGACAAAAACCCTCAGGCATTTCGGGCAACCATACGGTTTGTTTAGGCATGAGTATTGGTATGCTTTGTTTACTGCCATTTGCTGCTTTTTCTGGTGCGATGGATCGTGTATTTGAACTCCCCAATTTATATTATTTTATTGGGCTTGCCATTCTCGCCAGCGCCTTGCCTTTTTCATTGGAAATGATTGCCTTACGCAATCTAACACCACTGAGTTTTGGGACTTTGATGAGTTTAGAGCCTGCTGTTGCCGCACTTTCTGGATTTGTATTTCTCGGTGAAAAACTATTGTGGAATCAGTGGCTCGCACTTGCCACCATCATCATCGCCTCGATTGGCTGTACCTTTACCATGCAGCAAGCCCGCCAAAAAAAAGAGGCAAAATAAAATGCCACTTTGCAACAAAAATGTACCTGTCAGGGCGTATCATCATCACGCCTGTTGTTTAGGTTTTCTTAAACTTATTTGGTAGATCTGCCATGAAAAATCTTCAATTGGTTGCCGTGCTGTACATGGTTTTATCCATGGTTGCCTATCAGATTAGTGCCTCATTTGCCAAGCAACTGATCACAACACTCGACCCACTGACAGTGACGATTTTAAGGCTGTGCTTTGCGACTATTATCGTGGCAATCATGTTCCGCTCATGGACAATTTTATCCAAACTCAAACAACTCAAATGGCGAGATCTATTGCTTTATAGTGCTTCTCTGGGCTGTATGAATATCTTGTTTTATACCTCTTTAGGTAAACTGCCCCAAGGGATTGCCGTGGGTTTGGAGTTTATCGGACCTTTGAGTTTGGCCTTACTCTCAATCAAACAGCGTAGTGATTATATTTGGGTGATTTTTGCAATATTAGGGATTGCACTGATGGTCCCATGGCACGATGCCAACCAAGACAATTTTTCTTATATTGGGGCAGCTTGTGCTCTCGGTGCTGGGTTTTTCTGGGCCTTTTATATTTATTATGGACATCGTGTTGCGCAACAAAATATAGGCATGCATGCGCTCACCATTGCGATTGGTTTATCGGCATTGATCCTATTGCCTTTTGGTCTATGGAATAACGCCCCAGTCCTACTTGACACCCAATACTGGGGCAAAGCCTTAGTCATTGCAGTGCTAGCAACAGCTATACCTTATGCACTGGACTTAATGGCACTCAAACGCTTAAGTAAACTCAGCTATGGTACGCTCACTAGCCTCGCACCAGCCTTAGCTGCTTTAGCAGGTTTGGTCATCTTGCATGAGCAAATCAGCTTGATTCAATGGGTTGCGCTTGCTTGTATTATGGCAGCCTCCATCGGCGTAACCTTACGCGGGGAAAAACAAGTTTCCTGACGTGGCGATTGATCGGTCAGTATTAAGTTTCAGAGACCTTATATTTACCATATTCCTTTAAATATTTCTGAGCGAGGCTTTCTTTCTCGCGATCAGAGAGGATTTTCCCAGCCTGTTGAAAAAACGTATGTTCTTCTTCTTTTAAGTGATGATGAACTGTCTCACTGAGCTGTTTAGCAGTTGCCAACCAGCTCGGATTACTCATATCCGTTTCTTCTAGTTTTTCGATCAATTCATCCATTTCATGGTGTTCTGCCAAAGCATGGCGGGTAATACCTAAACCCACATCATCAAACATCAATGGAATATATAAGTAGCGATCCTCGGCAACCGAATGAGCATATAATTCATTTTTCAATAATTTAAATAATTGTTTTCGTTCATCACTCATACCACTGGTCGCAATGAGTTTCTGAGCTAGGCTACGTTGTTGCTCATGACTTTCTCGGAGTGCTTCAAATATATTCATCGATCACCTCTATGATTGGCTAACATCATCAACATAGGATTTAAATCCATTATCATGTTGTTGTGCTTGGCTGATCTTCCATAATAGAAAGTGTCGTTTTTTTATACAGTGCTATTTAAGTATGTTTTTGTCGTGAAAATTTAACTTTTAGATTCAAGCTGCAACCAAAATCTGATAGCCCAAGCGACAAATTAAAATACTCACTAAAATCAGAAAGAGGATACGGATAAATCCACTGCCATATTTTAAGGCCAAACGGACGCCCAATAATGAACCCGCAATATTGGCCACAGCCATCATCAAACCTAAACCAAATAGCACATGCCCTGTCGGAATAAAAAAGCTCAAGGCAGCCAAATTGGTCATGAAATTTCCAATTTTAGACAGGGCTGAAGCATGTAAAAAATCGACCTGTAAAAAACGGATAAAGAAGAAAATAAAGAAACTACCCGTTCCTGGACCAAAAATTCCATCATAAAAACCGATCGCAAGACTACCGATTGCAGCAAAAATCAGTAACTTTGGTGTGATTCGTTGATCCACATGGACTTGGCCGAACTGCTTTTTCATCAAGGTATAAATCGCAATCACGATCAGCATGACCAAGACGAAAGGTCTTAAAATATGAGTGGGAATCATTGATACACATGCAGCGCCAGCAAAAGAGCTCACAAAGGCAAAGAGCGCAATAACCGCCAACAATGGCCACTTCAATTTAACTCGTCGTACAAATGAAAAGGCTGCTGATGCTGTACCACAGATGGATGCCAATTTATTGGTACCAAAAATAGTGGCAGGGGCTGTTTGAGGTAAGGCCCCCATTAAGGCAGGGATTTGGATCAATCCCCCACCGCCAACAGCTGCATCAATAGTTCCTGCACAAAATGCAAAGAACACGAGACTCAGAATCAGTTCCCATTCCATCGATGATTACTCTACAAATTCAAGAGGCGTTTTGGCACGAGACGTTTCTTATCAGTGATTTCAGCCAAACCTAAACAACGTTCACCATCGAACACCAATACTTCCGCAACAGCCTCATGCTCAATATTACTTTCCTGACCATTGCCAAAATACTTTTCACGTCCTTCTGGCAACTGAACTCTAGGAAAATGCGCAATAGGTGCATATACAGGAAGCAATAAAGCATCTCGTTGTTCTTGCGATAAGCTTTCCAAATACTCAATGGTATAGTCTGGATTTATCTCAAAATGACCTGTTTGAATACGATGCAAATGAGTCAAATGTCCGCCGCAACCTAAGGCTTCACCAATATCTTCGCCAAGTACACGAATATAAGTCCCTTTTGAACATGTCACATCTAAAGTCAGACTATCTTCAGTAAAGCTTACCAAAGTTAAGTCATAAATCGTGACTGGACGTGCTTCTCTTTCAATCTCAATGCCTTGACGCGCCAACTCATACAACGGACGCCCATCTCGTTTTAAAGCTGAATACATCGGTGGAATTTGCTGAATATCACTACGAAATTGCGCCAAAACCTGTTCAATGCTTTCTAAGGTTAGATGTGGTACTTCTCTCTGCTGGAGAATTTCACCTTCGACATCACCCGTCGTGGTCGTTTGACCGAACTTGACTGTCGTTTGATAACGTTTGCTTGAATCGAGTAAGTAATGTGAAAACTTAGTTGCCTCACCCAAGCATATGGGTAATAGTCCTGTCGCCAAAGGATCTAAAGACCCTGTGTGCCCTGCTTTCTGAGCATTAAACAGTCGACGTACTTTTTGTAATGCTGAGTTTGAACTGATTCCTAAAGGCTTATTTAATAAAAACACACCACTTAGATGACGATAAGCACTTTTTTTCATAAATAAGAGTCGAAATACAAAGCGACATTTTAGCAAAACTATCCAGAAAAAGTTGCACCTTTAACTCATTATGAATACAGATAAAGGTAGACCAATCACCAATTTGATACTCAAGATCATTTTTTCACCACTTAAGGCATACACGAACCCAATGACTTGTTCTTAAAAGCAATCATGCAAATGCTGGGGCTTGATCCTGTCGATATGAACCATCGACCTACTATGTGACTTAAATTATAAGAATAATAAATATGCCATAAAAAAATGCGCCTATTGGCGCATTTTTTTGCTTTAAAACAACGTTAAAATTAACCTTGTTTACGAGCTGGTAACTTTTCACGAATACGTGCAGCTTTACCAGTCAATCCACGTAAGTAGTAAAGTTTCGCACGACGTACATCACCACGACGTTTCACTTCAATTTTAGCAACGATTGGAGAGTGAGTTTGGAAAACACGCTCAACACCAACACCGCTAGAAATTTTACGAACAGTGAAAGCTGAGTTCAAACCACGGTTTTTCTTCGCAATCACAACACCTTCATAAGCCTGAAGACGTTCACGGTTACCCTCTTTTACTTTTACCGAAACAATAACTGTGTCGCCTGGAGCAAAAGATGGGATATCAGTTTTCAACTGTGCATTTTCAATTACTTGAACTAAAGGATGTTTACCACTCATTGTGGGAATCTCCATAATTGCGGGAGAGAAGAGGTCTCTTACACCGCTGGGGATAGAGGCTAAAGCGCATATCGACCCGTTTAACTTTCTCTTTAAAACAGACTGTCTTAAAGAGCCTATTTATACTTAAATAATTTTAAGTATCTAAACTTTGTAACCATTTTTTTTGCTGCTTGGTCAACTCAACTTTTTCCACCAACTCTGGTCGGCGATCTAAAGTCCGTTGATAGCGCTGCAAAAACCGCCATTTCTCGATATTGGCATGATGTCCAGATTTTAAAACCTCAGGCACATCCAAACCTTCAAAATGGTCAGGCTTGGTATATTGTGGACAATCTAATAGACCATCCACAAAAGAATCTTGTATTGCCGACTGTTCATCAGACATAACGTTCGGCAAACGACGAATGATACTGTCTAATAACACCATCGCAGGCAGTTCACCACCCGATAAAACGTAATCCCCAATTGACCATTCTTGATCAACATAATGCTGGATTAAACGTTCATCGACCCCTTCATAACGCCCACACAATACAATCAAACCATCATAATCAACGAATTGTTGTACTGCCTGTTCATTTAAGGTTTGCCCTTGCGGTGACATATACACCACAGGTGCATGAACACAGCCTGCTTGCGTCGCAAGTTGTTTGGCATGGCAAATCGCTTTTGCCAAAGGCTCAGCCATCATCACCATACCAGGACCACCACCAAATGGACGTTCATCCACTCGTTTGTAGTTGCCCTCAGCAAAATCTCGTGGGTTGATGCAAGTGACTTGCACGATGTCACGTTTCGATGCACGCCCGCTAATCCCGTATGCTGTAATCGCTTCGAACATTTCAGGAAATAATGTGATGACTGCAAAAAACACCGCAGACTCCTTTATTATCCTGCTGCGCGACTATCCTCTAAAGGATTAGTAATCTACGCCCCAATTGACGTAAATACGACCAGCTTCAAGATCAACGCGTTGTACCACATCTTTGTGCCAAGGAATCATGCGCTCCTCGGAGTCAACGCTGTCAAGGGTTGCTTTTACAACCATGACTTCATTGGCACCCGTTTCAAACAGCTCATAGATTTGACCGAGATTAACTTCTTGCTCTTCATCATCCAGCCCTAACACAGTTAAGCCTTTAAGATCAGACCAGTAATACTCGTTCACGTCTGCTGTTGGAAGCTGTGATTTGGCAATCCAGATATCCACGCCAACTAAGTTTTCTGCGCCAGTGCGATCATTTACACCTTTTAACGCAACAACCAAGCCTTTGCCATGTGGTTTCCAACGTTTCACATCGATTGTTTGCCAACCTGCCTTGGTCTCAATGTACCAAGGAAGGTAGTCAAACATATTGCTCATAGGTTCAGTATTTGAATAAACCCAAAGCCACCCATTCAATCCATAAGCTGAACGTAACTGTCCAATCTGAATACGATCTTCTGGTACATTCTGTATTGGTGTCATGGGTTACCTACTACAATACAAATAGTTATGCAGCAGCTACAGCTTTCTTAGCTTGAGCAGCTAAAGAAGCAACACGCTCTGAAGGTTGAGCGCCTTGAGCAACCCAGTGTGCAAAACGATCAGCATCTAAACGAAGTTTTTCCGCTTGACCTTGTGCAGTTGGGTTAAAGAAACCGATACGCTCGATGAAACGACCATCACGCGCATTGCGGCTATCAGTCACAATAATTTGATAGAACGGACGTTTTTTTGCACCACCGCGCGCTAAACGAATAACAACCATGAGAACAACCTTATAGTTTTTACGGATTATCCCTGCGCCGACCATCGACAGCATTTCAAACCCCTTTAATAGAGGGCGACATTCTACGTTAAATTTAGACTGAAAGAAAGATTAAATATTAAGTTATCCGCAGCTTTGAATTTAAATGTTTGAAATCCAAATTCATTACCAATCTTCTGATTCTGTACCACAACTCTGATTGGCAATATTGGCCGTGGTTTTGGTTTTACATTTTATACCCGTACTGGTGAGTAATAAGGAATAATTACGGGGACTTTGGCTTTCGGCTTTGAGTGACCAAACCTGTGAATTTACGTTCAAAATCAAAGTAAATTTTTGCTTTCCAGTTGTCGTATCCAATGGAATCAGCAAAGTTGTATTGGTTGCATTCGGAACATCGAAGTAAGGTCCTTTATTTGTCGAGGTTCCTTTCAATACGAAACCATCATAACTAAAGTTACGTGTCCGATGTTTTTCTAATAGAGCAGCGACTTTATGCATTTCTTGTTGTGCCGTTGATAAATCTGCACGGCGTATGTAAATGTCATAGCTGGGGATCGCTATCGCTGCCAAAATAGCAATGATAGCGACAGTGACCATCAGTTCAATGAGTGTAAATGCCGATTGTTTATTCATTGCTTTCATACCATTTGAGTGGCACAAGTTGACGGCGCATGGTGTTGATTGGCATTGCATTTCCACCAACGATGCTATCTTTGGCATTTGGGTTTAAAATTTGGCGCGTCGCCTCATTTTTCTTATCAAGTCCAGCACCAACACCCGCCATAACATCAACAATACCTCGACCTGCACCAAAGCTCATTTCGGAAACATTTTGCTCACAAACACCAAATGGTAAACAATAACGTTGTACCGTAGTAATGCCTTGCGCTTGTACCCGACAACCATCAATTGTACCGTTTGGATTATAAACACTGGCATATAAGCTCTTATTCATCACGACCATTTCACCCAATACTTTGCTCGCCGCTGTATTGGTTATCTGTTTTTCATTGCCATTTTGTTCAAGTTGCTTGCCAATCACTGTTTCAGCAGATACATACCAACCATTTTGCACACGCTTATTACCTGAAGCTTGTAAGTCAGCTAGTGTTAAAGCCACACCATTTAAATCAGTGATTTTCATTTCTTTTAAGTCGCTTAATAAAAACTTTGCTGTGGCACTTCGGGCTTCAAATTTAAAATTAGGATGAATCACTTCTCGATCAAAAAGATTATAAATCGTACTGGTTGAACTTTTATCACTAAATGGAAGGCTACGGTTTCCTGAAGCAATGCTAATCACTGCACGGGGCTGTTCGTAACCATATACACTAAAATTAGGCGCTTCATAAAAACGCTCTTTTGAATTTGTAAAAATAAGGCGAGCAAATCCAGCGTTATTGCCCACACCCAACTTCGAATCAAAATCTATACGCCAAACCTGTCCACCCAAATCTCCAAAATAAAGATGATCCGTCAAACCATCGCCATTACGATCTGCGGTATTAATCCGGCTCACCACACTATATTTCATCGCCCCAATCTTTAAACTACTGGCAGCATTGGCACTGGCCCACCATAAAAGCGCACCACTTTCGGCATCAAACATATATATACCAGCACCTTTTTCATTTGCTTGGTGTGTATAGTTTTGATCTTCATACCGAGCGTCATAACCACCACCGACGATCATGACGCGTTTCAGCTTACCATTCCATGCGACCTGAGTAATGGTCGGTTTTGACCAGCTCTGCCCCATTTGACTTAAAGCTGTTTGTGTATTCGTGTCATCTATTATAATCGTATCTTGATTAATAATACGTCTATGCTCAGGATCAATATGAAATTTAAGTTTCGGAGTATTTAAACTCACCAAGTCAAGTGCATAGTAACTCCGCCCCCCCATACGTAAACCACCATAAGCAATTTGTTTTCCCTTTGGCGCTTTACTATTTGATGAGTCTATTGAACCAACGGTAGCTATAACTTTACTGCTCCCGTTACTCGCTTTTTTCATGCCATAAACATATTCACTATATAAGGTCCAAGCCCCATCTATGCCGTATGCCATATTGGCTTTTAAGCCTGTTTTTTCTTTTAAGAAGGCATTCCTTTGTCGGCTATTTTCAAGCATTTCATTTGGAACAAAAGCAAACTGCTCTTTTCCAGTTTCAGCATCAACTACATGAAGTAAACCTTGTGTTGTACCAAACAACATATAATCTTTTCGAGTATCCTCTACAACATCACCATTTGCGTCAAAAGTCGCTTCTTGGGTCAATTTTATTGGCGTAGAATGTAGATTCATGCCCACTTGCCAATTACTACGATTGGCTTCAGTTAGATCATTTGCG
The DNA here is from genome assembly GCF_003687745.1 of Acinetobacter sp. 2JN-4. Lineage (NCBI taxonomy): Bacteria > Pseudomonadati > Pseudomonadota > Gammaproteobacteria > Moraxellales > Moraxellaceae > Acinetobacter > Acinetobacter sp. 2JN-4. The sequence goes on from NZ_RDNY01000002.1 coordinate 193,932, forward strand.
GTCGCACCCTTCTCTAACTTGTAACCCAATAAACTCATAAGATAATAATCTTCATCCTTCACATTATCTCGCTTATTTGGATCAAGCACACAGCGACTTTGATTTGAAGTATCTAAATAATGATTATCAATGGCTTTAAGTTGACGTGTAGCAGTAAATCGAATATTACCCTGACCATCATTTTCACAATCACGGTTAATCAATAAGGTACGTCCAGTCGTATTTTCAGTGGTACTTAAATCCTCAAGTTTGGCGAGCAGACCACCTTTATTCCAATCTTTGACATCATAACTAGGTGCACTTGTACTCCACGCATCTTTAAGCTTATAAACAGAATTATCATCTTGGGTGTAATATTTTTTGAAGTTCCCCAACCAACTGGCTTTTTCGGTCGGTTCAAACATACTTTTATAAACATCATTGGTCATACGATATGGGGTAAGCGGATCAGCAGGAAGCGTTTGCAAACCAATTGGATCGGACTCCATTTCGACAAGGCTTTGGTTAAAATCCAAAATCCCCTCAGCAATACTTTGAGCACTAGATAGTTGATACCAACCGCCGCCGCCATGCACTCCCCAACGCGCCAAGTTTGCAACATCTGCATTATAAGCAGCTTGATCTAAAGGTACAGGCAGTACGTTATTGAGTATTTTATTAAGCTTTTCAATTAAATCCCCTAAACCAAGCAACGATAGAACGGGGTTTAATGCTTTTACAATATTTGCTACAGGTTGTAGTAGGCTTGATAAAACGGTTTTCGGTGCTTGAATCGTCCCTAATTCCTCTGAGGTTTTGGCATTTGGAATATGAGCAAAGTCGCGACCAATCCCGCCAACACCTGTTTTTATACCAACACCATTATTATAAGTACCTTCTTTTAGAATACCTGCATAGTTTGCAATACAAGACCATGTCGCAGATGTTGAACCATTTGTCCAGCCACTCGGAACAGTGCCACAATTAAAAACGGTATTACTGGATGGGTCTAATGATCGACTCATTAATTTACGAACAGGATTATTGCTGGCGTTAAATGGCTCTCTTGTTGCCCCTCCTAATAATCCATCAAGTAAATTTGGATTTAAATCTGGGACACTACCTGTCAAAACATACAAACCTTTAGCACTACACTCAGCACTCGTTGCTGGAGGTCCGACATAACGATTGCCAGATTTACTAGCAGAGGTAGATACAGGGAAACCACTATATGCAGATGCATACTGAAGATTTCCATTATAACGATAGAAAGATTTCCATTGATTGAGTTCTAAACCAATCAAAGATGTACCAGTCGTAGGTAAATCATGGCAATTTGTACTATTTGTTAATGTACATTGATTTTTATACCAACCAGGCGCATTTCCGCCTAGACCTAATAAACTACTATCCCTAAAAGGAGCCGACCAGTTAACACACTTTCCTACCTCATCAAGTGTACTACATTCTTGATACTCCCCTAATTTTATCAATCCAATACCTAAAAGGCTTATTTCTATTTTTCTTGCACGACCAACTTCAACAATCCCAGTACCTTTAGTGGTGTTACTGAGTAAATAAGCGCCCGTTTCAGCATAGGCTGTGGCTGTCGGTGTACTTAAGCCAGCTAGGTTTTTTAAATCATTAATTAAAGTCGGAATCGTACCTAAAGCACCAACAATCAAGCCAACAAGATCAAGCGCCAAGAGTTTTCCGACCAGCTCATTCACTTTTGTGGTAATACTAGCCGCGGGATCAACACTACTCACTTCACTTATTTTTGCTTTAATTTTGGCACGTTGTGCGGCATCAAGCGGCTTTGCTTCAACTGCAATCATACCTGCCAACTCATTTTTTCCAGTGCCTGATTGATTCATAGCTGGAAAAACAGACAGACCTACAGAAACGTTATCAGGCAAAGCATCAATCCCTTTTCCTGAATTACCGTCAATCACATCATGGATTGCTTGTTTAACACGGTACAAACGGTTGTAACAACGATAAGCTGGGCCTGCAATTGCCAACGGTGGATTCTCAACCAGCTCACAACTGTCTTTAATATACTGCACAGACCCTCTCAACCCGAGTAAATCTGCACCTAAAATAGGATTGGTAATACCATCAACACCTTCTAAAATTTGCGTTACCAGCAATGAAGGAATGTAACAAGAATGTGGGTCTGTTGGCGCACCAGTATCTAACTTCACTAAGCCTAATAAATTAAGATCAACCGTTGCGATACTGCCCAATAAACTGGTGACATTGCCAAGTAGACTGCCACTTAAACACAATGGATAGTCACGCTGTAAATCTGCAATTGGATCCGCTCCCATACTTTGGGATAAATCCACCATCAACATAATCGTATTACTACTATTATTTTGCTGATAAATCTCAATATCGCTTGCAGATGCAACTGAAGATAGCACTAAAAAACTCGACAATACCGTGCAACTCAACAACAAGCCTCTTGTTCTATTTTTTTGCTTACGCTCACGTTTTGTTAGTTTTTTCATTTTATTATTATTCATGACCCTTTCTCCCTTATGAACCTGATGGCTCAAAGTCAGATAAGAAGCGATATTCTGCTACTTGCATATTATACAAAAGGCTTTCTTCATTATTCTTTAAACAGTCAGCCACTTCATTTGTGCCGTCATTATCTATACTTTTGGTTAAACAGCCCTGTTTAGTATCCGTGCTCCCCAAAAAGAGCGTCTTATTTGGATCGAACAACAGCCCCTTCATTACCGATACCACATAGACACGTAAACGGATGTTATTTTCAGTTTTTGCTCCTAAGCTTTCAGTCCCTCGAGCAAGGTCAGCAAATGGTACTGATACATCGTCTGTCTCTCGTTTAATATAAACCTGCGTTACTACTGCCGAACGGCCACCAGATACTGAATCGTTATTACAGGCTCCACCACCCGTTGTCATGTTTAAGAAAGATGAGCTATTTAGCCGATAACTTGCATTACTTAATTGAAATGGCTCAGCCCCCGAAAAACAAAATACCAATTCAGCTTCTCGATGATTTTCATTTCTAAAAAATCCAACGATTCCATTTGTAGCGGTAATATGCGGTCGAAATGCAGGGTCCTGAAAAGCCATCAGAGCAGCATCAGAGTTTTGCAATAACAACGTTTGCATTTGATTATTACTCACCAATTTCAATGAGCTAATACTCTGACGAATCGCAAGCGTTCCTATAATCGTAATCATCAATACGATCATCAACACAATGATAAGCGTTGAACCTTTTTCATACTGAATCATATTCAAGCCCCCCCTGTACATGTTGACCCTGCACTACTATCGCAACCTTCAGTCACCCAACCCATCGCATTTCTAAGCGAGACTGTTTGATCAACCACTTGGCGTAAACGAGTATCTTGATATGTGGGTGTGAGTGTTACTTTGGTACCGAGCACCTGAAATGGTTCTTTATTTCTTTCTTTAATAATGTTTTGACTACCAGCGCTATCTGCTGATTGGACCAATACACCAAGCTGAATCGCATGAACATGTGGACGTACAGGCTGCATTACACCATCAATATTTTTATTTTTAGCACTCAAAGCCATATAGTTTTTGATATCTGTATAAGCGAGTATGCTATCGGCATTATCCAGTTCGCCATCGATATAACCTAAACGAACCTGAAAAAAATCAACATTCGGCAAAATAACCTGACTATCTTGCCAGTCTAATGATAACGGCGGATCTGTTTCACTGAGGAGATCAAGTTGCGCTTGTGTATATTGGGCCGCCTGACAGCGCAACGATTGACGCAAATCCGTTGAAGTTGAACCCACATAATACCTTTGCACCACAAATGTATCTTTTGCTAATGTATTTCCAGAACAATCAAAGCCCCCTTGTGGTGCCTGATAACGAATTAGGAGTTGGTCATTGGTTAACCCTGCTACATTCGCGTTGCCAAAACTCGTTAACTTATTATCAGAAAAACAGGTTGCACAGTTTAGATTGATTTTTGACCCTACATTATTCGATGTCAGGATAATTCCAGAATAAGCAATTTGATCGTTAACAGCGGGGATTGGAGAGCTTAAATTGGCTTTACGAACATCATCAATAATAAAGTTCAAGCCAAAACTTGCACTGTCCTGAATATGTGACATCGCTTTTTGCAGCTTATAGCTCGTTACCCCTGTAATAAAAAGCTGGATTGCGGCGGCAACAATAATCAGACCTAACGCAAGTGAAATCATGAGTTCGATCAAGGTAAATCCTGAGCGAGAGTTAACAAAGTGAAACTTTGTCCTGAGAGACTCCGTCTCGCAAGAAGACGGAGAGCTATGCTCGAAGTGACCCGATGGCGCAAGACGAGGAGCCTTGCTTCGAGTACGAGGGCTAGCGATGTAATGCAGCGAGCTGTGCTCAGCATGTTTTAAGAGACTTCTTTTCATTTTAATAAGCCTCCAAAAACAAACAGTGTGACCCTTTTACATACACACCGTCTTTGATACATGACTCTACCCCTTGACTGTCTGCCAAAGTGGTCTCTTCCCATGCGACATAAATACACTGCCGTGTATTTCCAGTTGGACAGTCAGCAATCGATAGATTCATTCCATTATTCTTCGCTTGTACAGCCGCATTATTTAAATCTTGTTCTGCAATACTTGCAGCATCGCCTGCCGTTGTTGCAACATCTTCTGTCGGAATGGTTAACGCACCAACATTATAATTTCCATCTCTAACAGCTTGAGGGTTTGCTCTCATCCGTTCAGCCAAATCACGAGCAATCGTCAATCCAATCACTTGCTTACTCGCTTCCAAACTGGCATCAACCGCTTTCAACTGTAAGGCAGCAAAACCTAGTACAGCAATTGCTAGAAGTAATAGCGCAACTAAAACTTCAACTAAACCTACACCTTTTTGTTTGTTATAATTCATGTGCAAGCTCCCTCTTTTATTGTTGTATCACCCGTTATCCCAACAGCAATACAATAAGAAAAGCCATTCCGCAGTAAAATAAAATTGGTAGCAGCAGCTACACTGCCATTGTTTCTAAATTTAAGATAAGTTTCTGAACGACTATCAACTGTGACTCCTTTTTCTAAATGAGACACAAAGATCCTATTTTTATTGGTATCCGTGATCGTAAGTGCTGTTGAACAATTGGCTTCTGATAACGAGCTTAGACAAACACCAGTTGACTCTCGAAGCATCACGGCTTGGGCCCTAGCCTCAGATACTTTCATCGCCACGTCACGTGCTGAAGATTCTAGTTTTTGACGTGAATACATACTTGCAAAAGAGGGTGCAGCCATCACAGCAAGAATTACAATAATTGTAATTGTCACGATCAGTTCAAATAACGTAAATCCTGAGACCCGATAAAACCGAGCGACGCTCGGTCTGAGAGGCACTGCCTCGCAAGAAAGACGAAAAGCTGTGCTTTGAGTATGAGGATAAACAAAGTGCAACTTTGTCTGAGCGCAAGACGGAGAGCTATGCTCGAAGTGACATGGTTTACATCGAGCATGGCTCGACCCAATAGCTATGCTTCGAGTATGAGGCGAAGCGTTAAGCTTGGAATGATATACTTGTTGCATATCGCCCTCCATATGCACAATTTTTATAGTTTTGATTTATGTTCTAATGTTTAATTATCAATTTCCTACCAAAACACCATGAAATCTATTTTTTATGGATGAAAGGTAGATATTGTCAGATAACTGCAAAAATATTAAATATGAATCTACATTTATTAAAATAAAGATAAACATGACACAAAATTAAGCTTATTTTTAGTATAAAAAACAATCAAAATATTAAAAAATTAATCTTATCCAAACTTTAGAAAGCAGAAAAGCAAACACCTTTCGATATTTGCTTTTCTTGAAGATAAGATACTTTATGAGGGAGTTAACGACCATCCCAATTAGAAGTTGCGGATAGTGCGCATACTGTTGCCGCTTTCTCCCAATATTTTTGTCCTTGATCATTTAAGCAAATTACACCATTACCAGCTTGTAATGTTCCTGCTTTAGGTGTTGCAATTAGCAACCAAGTTCTCACTCTTGCAGAGGTTGCAGTAAGCGCTACACCATCCGTATCAGTCAATACGATATCATATAGCGGCTGTGCTCTGGGTATCGTCGTTGCACCATAAATATTTGTTGCTGTTCGTCCTGCATAGCTATTATTTGCCATTTTAAATGTTGCCAAATTACGTGCTATTTGCAACATTTCAGCCTGTGCATCTGTACGCTGTACTCGAACTTTATAGCCTGTATATGCTGGATAAGCGATCGCTGCCAATACGCCAATAATCGCAACAACAATCATAAGCTCAATGAGGGTAAAACCATTTTTATGCACGATTACCAGTCCTCCCTTCCTGTTGCTTCTGTACCACACCCTGCATCTGTAACATTTAATTTTGTTTTATTTTTACAACGTACTCCAGCACTAGTCATTAACAAATCATAGTTTCTAACGTCGTTCGTTCTCGCAATCATAACCCAATTACGGGCTCTAATCGCGGGAGCGGTAGTATCCGTTAACAATCTTGTTGGTGCTTCTGCATCTGTGATTGTAATTGTATATTTAATCGCCGAACTCACTGCTCCTCTTGGCAAAGTCACTGAATTCATTGGCCCCACGACGTTATAAATAAAATTCGGGTCAAAGCTTCGATAAGTAAAGTTTTTTGCCTTATGGCGCTCTAATTGTTCTGCAATCTTTTGCATTTCTTGTTGCGCCATAGCGACATTAGCTCTTCTCACATATTCCTGATAACTCGGAATTGCTATTGCAGCAAATATCGCAACGATAACAACAACGATCATCAACTCAATTAGAGTAAACCCTTTAGTAGCCCCCTCTTTCAACCGACGAAACGTTCCCGTCGATTGAAAGAATTTTGTATTTCCTTGCGTTATTTTTTCCATCTTTCATACCATCGAGTTGGATTAATCGTCGGAATACAATTCCAAATTCCATTCCCCTTTTCGTTCCCAGCAATAGAGAAATCTGGACATGGATTTGTTGATGTTGGTTCTTTAATTGGCACTGGTGCCAAGCCAACAATTCCCCCGCCGATCACATTTTTATTACACTCAGTGACATTAGGCGGGCAGTCTTCCGTTGTCGTTTGAAAGCCAGTACCACCTTCTCGTGCGAGATTCACGGTACCATCTGACTTAAGACAAACACCATAAGGTAAGCAAAAGCGTTGACTATCTGTTTCACCAATCACACGAGGTTTACATGGGTCTTGTTGTGCAATACCCGTACCTTGTGGGTCGTAAACAGGAACAATCAAGTTACCTGTCAATGCAATTGGTTCTTCAAAGGATTTCATACCACCTGCTATACGGAAACTATTATCAGCTCGTTCTTCACCTTTGCTATTACTAGACAACGAGCGATACCAACCATCTCGTGTGGCAGATGTACCCACAAATGTACCAATAATATTCGTTGTCAACAATTGTGGATTTTCTTCTAAATTAGAGAGATTTAAATCCTCTGTATCTAATGTTGGTGTACCACTAATGAGGTTTGTCTTAATAAAATCACGGTCAATGACACCATACACATTATTGACTAAACGATCATTGAGCGCACTCGCTGGTGACATACCATCACGTCCTCGTAATGGATAAACATCTAATGGTGTGCTGCGATTGCCTGATGCGAGACCAATCAACATAAAAGTCTCAGCACCTTGATCATGAATCGTTACTGTTGGAGCTTGATAGAATCGTGGATTTTTACCACCAGTCAAAGCAGTTCCTGTTGTAGTCGTCGCAAGATTTGCCAAACGTGCCACTCGTTTACCGAAGTTTGCTGTTGTTGTTCCAACTGCATTATTTAAATCTGCACGGAAAACCTGACCGCCCAAATCACCAAAATAAAGATGATCAATTAATCCATCTGCATTTCGATCAATCGCACTGACACGACTCACGATACTATGTTTCATATCACTGTTATTGGTATTTGCCCCTGTACTGCTTGCCCACCATAAACGCTCACCTGTTTTGGCATCAACAATATAAATTGCATTACCTTGGGCAGTATCTTCTCCTGTTAAAGCAAAGGTTGGGCTTTCATAGCGCATATCGTAGCCACCACCCACAATCATGACACGGCGAATTTCATCATCATAACGAATATTTGCAATCACAGGTTTAGACCAAGATTGCCCCATACGGCTAAAATCACTTTGATCACGCCCTATTCTAAATAGGAGTTTAGGTTTTTTAGGGTTTAAAACATCCAAGCCATAATAACTCTCCCCTCCCATACGCAATCCACCATACACATTCATCTGGCGTGCTTGTACTTTATGGGCATCTGTCGCATTTGTTGCTTTCTGAGATTTGTATAATGCATCTGCTACCCATGCACCATCAACACCATGTATAGGTGCAATGTCATCACTTGCTCCTTTAACCAAGGCTTTAGAGCTAACAGGATTTCTTATGAACTCTGAAGGAACAAACACCATTTGTTCAACGCCTGTTTCATGATCCACAAGATGCAACCCACCATCCATCGTACCGTATAAAATTGACTGTTGACGGGTACTAGTGAGTTGACCTGAAGCATCCAATGTACCCGAGTAAGTTAACTGCACAGGAAATGAATGCACACTGCCACCCATTGCCAAATGCGGTACAGCAGGTGTGTTCAAAGTTTCAGGCAAAGCTGTATCACTCTCATTCAACGCAACACTAAAACCCAGATAATTTAAAAGTTTTTGTTTTTCCAAGATCGAAAACGCTTTAAGAACCTCTTGTTCATTAAACTTTTCCAGTACATAGGCAGCAATACCTGTTGTCGGGATCTCATTTTCAGCATCACCAATAGGGATACTCAGTAAATCACCCTTATTATCTTTACTTATTAATTCATCACTACTATTCATAGTGACATTTGTAAATAAACGTCTTAAGGCATTTTCATTGGCTTTAAACGCATATTGTTTTGGCACTTTGGTTAAGTCTTCAGCCTGACCTAAAATCGGCATCGGCACACGAGAAGACGCTCCACCCAAGCTGATAATACCGCCATCTGTATAACTTCTCCCATCATAGACAGCACTACTGTTCCATAAATCTTTTGTGCCTGTGTTAAATGCACCTGACGAGTTATACACCAAGGATGTACCGTTTTCACCAGCAAATGCCCCTGCATTTGCACCAGTCAACACGACTTTATAACGTTTTAAATTACCTGCCCAAACCATGTTATTACTTTGTGGGTTTGGCTCTAAAGCACGCAAATAACCATAAGGCTGTAATCCCGATGGGCTGAGTGCATCCGCAGGTACAGAGATTGCACCTGTAGTTAACGGTTCAAGCGGTGCTTTACCTAAATTAGCAAGAAAGGTAATTACACTTTTTGTAACCCCTTCAGCAGTTTGTACTGGAAAAAACCCGCCATTTCCATAACCAGGTGAAGCAACTGCATTCGTTGCTTGATTCGGAGAACAAGCATCATCACCGTCGCGATCTGCTTGAGTTCGAGAAGTCATTTTACAAGCATTTTTTGCATCATCTGAACCCAAGCTATTTAATACAGCACCAAACCCGACAAATGCCGTTTGAATCGGTACATTGACTGGATTAGTTGCATTACTAGGGTCAGCTTTAATGTTACCACCATTAAATAATGCCTTAGCAAAGTTACTCATATAATCCCAGTTAGTACCACCACTTAACCCTCCTGAAGCACTAAAAGAGCTTTCTTGTAATGCTGTGGCCAAGATATTAGACTGAGCATTATTTGTAGGAATACCATCAGATAGAATATAGATCCCCTGACCATCGCAACTGACTCGATCTGCCGCTGCTGGTAACGGTGATTTATATGCCGTTTTAGTTGCATTTTTTAATGCGTCATCGGCAGCACTAAAACCACTGTAATCATTAGTACCCACTTGTGGTTCAGTCTTATAAAAAACATCAGCACCGTTATTCGTATAATCTCCCAAATCAGATGGTGGGGTCGGCCCCAAAGAAGCCCAACCACCAGTACTACAAGGTTGTGTACTAGTGGTAAAATTGGTACTACTCAAACTGTCACAACGGTAATAAGTTATTCTTGGAGGATTATAGTAAGTCGCTGAAATATACTCATCCCAGCTCCTCATACGACGATCATCCCAACAACGCCCCCGAGATACATCTAAATATGGATAACTTCTATTAGTACATTCGTAAGTGACTGTTTCCTTTTTATAAACATCGACCTGTATCTCAACAGGTGCAACAGTTGATGTTCCCATCAGATAAGCCGCTGCTTCTGCAAAAGCATTTGCTGTAGGCGTACTACTGCTCGCACTTAAGCCCGCAACCTTCGCTTTTAAAAGATTACGCTGACTCGATCCAACCGCACCTAACGCCTCAGCAGCCACCAATATTTTGCCTGCCTTACCGCTATTAATAGAATAATGCCCAAGCCCAACTCTTGCCGTAGGAAGCTTGTCGTTACTATTACTATCTAAAAATGCAAACATACCATCTTTCAGACGAGTTAAACGATCGTAGCAACGATAGCCTGTAATTGTTCCACTTGAATTTTTTTGCGCTTCACATCCACCATTTTCTGGAGTCTTTTTGATTGTCGCCGTTGCTCCACTTGTCGAAAAATAGCAAAAATTACGCTTATAATCATAAGGACTAGATACGGTTGGGTCAGAACCAACATAATAATTTTTTTTGTTAACAAAAGATGAAAGTGAATTTCCATTAGCAGGTGTCTGATTACAATCTGAATCATAATTAGAGTTAATACCATAATCATTAAAACTATAAGTATTTTGACTACTTGGCCCCATCGACCCTGATGTATCCAACATCATCACAATGGTTTTTTTACCTGCCGTTGGTACAGCATAGATCTGCATATCACTGGCTTGGGCAACTGATGCCGCAACCAACATTGTCCCTGTAAATGCCCAAACAAACGATGCACCATACGAAAAATGGCGAGCATAATGCTGGAAATCTAATCTATTTTTTTGTCTTTTCATCATCATTCTCCCATTTATTTATTCTGGTGCAGTTTCTTCGACGTAGCGTGTCATCAGATCAATCTCTTGAACCTGTGTATTTACGGGAATACCATAATCACGCAAACAATCCGCAACTGTTCGCTTAGTTTGTAAACCATCATCGACATTGTCGTTGATATACCCGACATCACTTGCATTGCCGATGCAATCTTCTTGTACATCTGCCAAGTTCATACTGGAATAATTGGGTAAAATTGCGGTTGATGTGATGCGAACACGACCATCTACTTTACCTTGTTGAACATTGGCATCTTTACTGGTATCCGTATTTCGAGCTAAATCTGCACCAGGCGTCGTATCATTTGCGGCATTGATATATTTCACCGCAACTTGTGTCACGACAGCTTCACGCGCACTGCCAAAGTCCTGCTCTAAATCACAAAAACCACTACGATTACTTTCAGTTGGGCCTATCGTTGCTTTTGTTTCATCAGGGTCAGTTGTCTCTGGTGGAACTAAAACTGTTACATCTAGGATACTGCCGACTTGTAGAGCCTCAGTCGGGCGATAACAGAAAATATATTCCCGCCCATGACTCAAAGGATCTTTTTGATCATCGATCACCTTACCCACAACATTCATAACCGAGGTAATATCCTTATAATTGGTTCGATTTAAGAAATAGTTAGTCGGCGTATCACTGGTTTGTAATAGTAACTGTCCTATTTGACTGTTGGTTGCAATATTCAGTGAAGTCATAGCTACACGTATTGCGACGACGCCAATAATCGTCACAACAAGCAAGATGATTAAGACAACGATCAGTGTTGCACCACGTTGTTGGCGATAGGGTTGTTTTAAGCTCATCATTTTTCTCCCAACCCATTTCTAAATGTGACAACAGTGCTATATACACGGCGAGCAAAACGAGTATTAGTGTCAGTGAGTGCGACATTTTGGTTTAACAGATCAATTCGTCTAGACAAATCAATTGCGTTATTCCGAGTGTTATCTGTTGAACGTACCAATACTGCTAATTTGACTGAAACAATTCGAGGTGGGACAGTGGGTATAGCTGCCGCATGAGCAGCAGCGGCCATCGTACGGTATTGATTAATTGTGTAATACGCCATATTACCTGTTGAGTCCTTAGTCCCAACCTGCACCACGAAATGATCAACTCGAGGCATAATTAACTCACCTGCCCCACCGAACCCTGTAATGGATGTCGGTTTTGCAACGGCTGCTGTACCTGCTGGCGTTGGTCTATTTGCATCACAAGCCAATCCGTAATCCGTGCCCGTCGTTAAAGCCGCATTTGCACGTCTTAAAAAATATCGCTGAATGACGTAATCACCTGCTTGTACATTTTCCCCTTCACAATTCACCATCGCATTCGGTGCAACAAACTGAATAGTTAATTGATCACTTTCGACATCAACGTTCGACAAACCTTGCCATTCATGTAAAGTTGTACTAAGTGTATCGCCAGTCCCAATACTGTGACTTAATAGACCCTTTGAAATAAAAGGTGCTGTGGCAGGAATAGGTAAGTTTGCATTAGAGGTTGTTGCATCTATAGCGGTCAATACAATTCCGCCCCATGGCGTTTGGTCATTCAACTCTGGGAAAGCTGTATTTATATAATTCGCCAAACGAATATCACGTGCGACATAATCTAAACCAAAGACACCACTATTTTGCAGTTCAGCATTTGCTTCTTGCATACGAGAAGCAAGAAATCCACCCGTAAAAAGCTGCACCGCAGCGGCAGTCACAAGCAAACCCAACGCCAACGCCACCATCAATTCAATAAGCGTAAAACCCTGCTGTTGTATCGGCTTCGAATCAACATAATGTGGAGTTTTCATTAATACACCTCCATCATTAAGCAACTTGAGCGATTCACATACACACCTGTTGCTCCCATACACTCACTTACATCCGCAGCTGTATTGGTTGCGCTAAGCTCTGTATCTCCCCATGCAGCAAATAAACATTGCCGTTGTACAGGTGCAGCTATCACACCTGGACAGGTATCCATCGTAATATTCATACCAATTTCAAATGCTGTTCGTGCAGCCATAAAAGCGTCATAAGTTGCCATTTGCGTAGGAGTACAGGCAGAGGTGGGATTGAAACACGCGTTACTAGGTGATGTCGGTGTTGCCGTAATATTGGTATAAGCTCTCACAGCCGCAGGATAATTCGTTTGTGCATCGGGGTTTGCACGCATATTTTCAGCCAACCCACGTAAAATGAGCATTCCTTGAGAACGAGCTAATGCCTCACTAGATGCATCTACCGCGCGAAGTTGCAAAATGGTATACCCTAGAACCCCAACTGCTAATAACAACAAAGCAACCAGTACTTCTACCAGCCCCACACCTTGTTGATGTTTATTAATATTCATTAACACGCCCCTGCAACTTGTCGAACATTGCCTAATCTTGTTACTTCTATTGTTCTGTTTTGAGCTGACTTACAGAAACTAAATGTTTCAGCGGTAGTTGCACTTCCGACATCATTGAACAAAATCATCTCTGCACTGGTAGATTCAATCGCAACTTGAGGGTCGATCTGTACGGAAATAACTCGCGTGTTCCGAACTTCTTGTTGATCTGCGTTTGCCAATGCTGCATAACCTGGAATCAGAGCTGTCGCACATTTATCTTTATTAAAGTCATCATCCGTATTGATTCGGTTTAGACATACGGCTACCGTTGTTTTCATCAAAGCTGCTTGTGATTTTGCTTGATTAATCGCAAGTGTGAGTTCACGAGTTGCTGCATTTAATTTTTGTCTCGCCACCATATTGCCAAAACTAGGCACAGCCATCATCGCGACAATCGCCAAAACAGCAATCGTCACCATCAACTCGATTAAGGTGAATCCCCGACCTTTCCCCATTACTTTGTACCAATTTTTTTTAAATTTATTAGCTCTATATTAAATTTTATTTTTACAGAACCAATACAAAGCAGATGAGAACCAAAAAAAAACGGATGGAGTGTAATCCATCCGTTCCTAGTTCACATTTTTCTAATAAAATTAGGCTTGTATCACCTGTATACGCAGCTCTTTTGGCAGACTAAAGGTAATATTTTCTTCTGTACCTTGTAACTCTTTAGGCGGTGTTGCACCCCAATCTTGTAAGCGTTGGATCACTTGTTTAATTAAAATTTCAGGCGCTGATGCACCAGCCGTCACACCAATTTTGCTGTCCGCTTTAAACCAAACTTGCTCAAGCTGATCCGCGTTATCAACCAAATAAGCAGATTTCCCCATACGTTCAGCCAACTCGCGTAAACGATTAGAATTAGAAGAATTCGGAGAACCAACCACTAGCACCACATCACATTGCTCAGCTAAATCCCGCACTGCATCCTGACGGTTCTGAGTGGCATAACAAATATCATCCTTACGCGGGCCTTGAATCTGTGGAAACTTAAGCCGCAAAGCATCAATCACCTTTGCTGTATCGTCGATTGACAGCGTGGTTTGCGTAACAAAAGCAACTTTTTCAGGATGTTTCACCATCAATGCTTCAACATCTTGCTCATCTTCAACCAAATAGATCGCGCCACCTTTGGACATATCATATTGTCCCATCGTGCCTTCAACTTCTGGATGACCTTCATGCCCAATCAGGATCGCTTCTACCCCTTCACGCGCATAGCGAGTGACTTCTATATGGACTTTAGTCACTAATGGGCAAGTTGCATCAAATACCTTTAAACCACGCTGTTCAGCTTCTATCTGTACGGCCTTTGAAACACCATGCGCGCTAAAAATCACGATCGAATCATCAGGCACTTGATCAAGTTCATCGACAAAAACTGCACCGCGCTGACGTAAATCATCGACCACAAATTTATTGTGTACTACTTCGTGGCGTACATAAATCGGTGGATTAAAACATTCGAGTGCGCGATTGACGATTGCTATAGCACGGTCAACACCAGCACAAAAACCCCGTGGATTGGCTAACACGATTTCCATAACATCCTCACTCTAAGCATCTGAATATTTATACCAAACTATTTCGTTTAGCAGCACGCTACACTACAATAGCCAAGATATTTTATCATATCAGGAAAGTATCATGTCGGGTCTATTGTTTGTCGTTTCTGCGGCCTCAGGAACAGGCAAAACATCTTTAGTGAAAGCCCTACTCGATCGAGTCAGCAACCTTCATGTTTCAGTCTCGCACACAACTCGCGACCAACGTCCTGGCGAATTAGATGGTGTTCACTATCATTTTACCACTAAAGAAGATTTTTTAGCCCAAGTTGAACAGGGTGGATTTATTGAATATGCAGAAGTCTTTGGCAATTATTATGGGACTTCCCAAGCCACCGTCAAAGCACAACTACAACAAGGTCACGATGTATTATTAGAGATTGACTGGCAAGGTGCTGAGCAAGTTCGTCGACTTTTTCCAGAATCAAAACAAATCTTTATTCTGCCTCCAACACAGTACGATTTAAGACAACGCCTGTCCAACCGTGGCACAGATTCAGTTGAAGTGATTAAGCATCGTCTCAGTTGTGCCGTGGAAGATATGCGTCATTTTGCTAGTTTTGACTACGTGATTATCAATGATGACTTCAATAAAGCTGTACATGATCTAGAATCGATTATCAGCGCCAACCGTTTAGTAACATTGCAGCAAAGTAATCGTCATCAACAATTGATCGAGAATTTAATTACGCTCCATCGCGAATAGCTTGAGTCTTACTCAAAAGCCTTTTATACTACTTAGTCATTTCAGATGTATTGTTCAAACGAGACTACTTATGGCACGTGTAACCGTTGAAGATTGTTTAGACCACGTAGATAACCGTTTTGAGTTGGTACTGGTGGCGAGTAAACGTGCACGTCAACTCGCACGTCAAGGAATGGAACCCACTGTAGAATGGGATAATGACAAACCAACCGTCGTTGCTTTACGCGAAATTGCGATGGGTCATGTGACTAAAGACATTTTGAAACAACGCGATCAAGACTACCAAACGTCAAATCTTGATATGGTATTGTCTACAAATTCATTAAACTTAGAAGGTTTTTCTTTCTAAGTCGAATTTACTTTGCATAGAAGCCCATTGTGAAGACACTGGGCTTTTTTGTTTGTTGAAATGTCAGTAGATCCTGTTCTATATTGATAAAAGCAATTTCCTTGATTGGAAAAATTTTCGTTTTTTTCTTCTGAACAAATTGACAAGTTTGGCAATATGCTTTTCATTAGAAGCTAAAGCAAATATCCATAGACGTTATCATTCTCGAATTCATGTTATAAAAGGTGTTTTTCTATGCCAGGCGAAGAGGTCAGCCAAGCCAAGCAACAGTTAAAAGTAATTATTGATGCCTATCTCAAAGATAGCGATGTCCTGCGTGTGCTTGCTGCCTGTGATTTTGCCGATTTAGCACATAGCGGTATTACCCGTAAAAGTGGCGAACCCTATGTCTTACACCCTATTGCGGTAAGCTGTATCTTGGCACATATGCGTCTCGATGCAGATACGCTTATGGCTGCACTATTACATGATGTGATTGAAGACACTGAATTTAGCAAAGATGAGATTGGAGAAAAATTTGGCTTGGTCGTCGCCGAACTTGTCGATGGTGTGACCAAACTCAGCCACTCCAGTGATAAAGAATATAACAAAGCCGCATCCTTCCGAAAAATCCTGCAAGCCACCTTACAAGATCCTCGTGTCATTATTATTAAACTTGCAGATCGCTATCATAATATGACCACGCTAGGCGCGCTGCGCCCAGACAAACGTGCTCGGATTGCACAAGAGACGTTTGATATCTTTGTGCCTATGGCACGTCTTGTGGGCATGAATGAGATGGCAGATAACCTAGAACATCTATGTTATCAAAATCTTGATCTCGACATGTTCAATGACATACAAACCGCACTATTAGAAACCAAACCTAAACGCTGTGAATATCAAACCATTTGGGAACAAAAATTATCCGATTTATTAGAAAACCATAAGATAAAAGGTCGAATTAAAAAGAAAAATAATAATATCGAATTGCTACGTCACTTTGTAAAAAATGAAATTGATTTAAATGAACTGAGTCATAGCCACGCCTTTGAAATCGTTTTACAAAGCATTGCGGATTGCGACCGTCTGGTCACTGCACTGAAAGATAATTTTCAAGTCTTACAATATCGAGACCATATTCGCCGCCCTTTACCTGGCGGCAATCAGTCGCTAATGATTAAGCTTAAAGGCGAAAAAACCACACTGTCGCTCACCATTCAAACTGAATTGATGCGTAAAGCCGCACGCTTTGGTGTGGTGTTGGGTGAAAATGCACCTCAGGCTTGTCGATCAGCGATTCAAGCGTCTATGCAAAACTTGAACACCTTAATCGACAGTGATTGTGCCAAAACCACATTTAGCGATTTACTTGATTATTTACATCAAGAAAAAATTTGGGTATACACTCCGCATGGACAGTTACATGAACTGCCGCAAGGCGCAACTGTAGTCGACTTCGCTTATTCGGCCAGCTTGTTTCTAGGTAACCATGCTGTGGGTGCCAAAGTGGATGGTGAAATTCGCCCCTTATCCACGCCACTACATAGCGGTCAAGTGGTTGAGATCATTACCGATGTATTGGCCACGCCAAATCCAGATTGGCTGAGCTTTATTAACACGCAAAAAGCACGTCGTGCATTGCAAAACATGCTTAGAGATCAAGATATTGATGAGCAACGTTTAGTCGGTCAACAAGCACTGAATCGAGCCTTAAAATTATTCCATCGTTCAATCAACGATCTTTCTCAAAATGATTGGATCAATGTTTTAGAGTGGCGACATTTAAGCAGTAAAGATACCTTATTTGAACAGATCGCTGTCGGCGACCTACTACCTCAATTGGTGGCAAATCACCTATTCGCTCAAGATCAATATTCACATGTTCATGAAAGCTCAGATCGCTTAATTCTCGGTACTGAAGGCGTCGATGTAAAATATGCGCATTGTTGTAACCCAGTATTGGGTGATCCGATCCAAGGTCATTTGTCACGTCGCGGTTTAATCGTACATCGCTCACGCTGTCGTAATTTGCTGCACGAACAAAACCAACACCCTGAAAATATCATGCCTTTATACTGGCAATCAGAAGAAATCGATGATGTTCGTTTTAGTGCTTATTTATGTATTCACATGGCCATGAACGATGAACAAATTTCTGATCTGATCTACCAATGTCGTAAGGCAAAGACCGGGGTCGAAATGGTTCACTCACAAGATCAAAAGACCTACGTCAATATCGTGGTGAACAATCGAAAACAACTTGCACAAATTATTCGTGACTTGCGTATGCATCTGAATTTCCCGCGCATTGAACGCTTAAATATACCGATCGTCCAGCCAGAAGTCGCTAAAGTGGTTTAAAACTATCTGAAAACGACTCGGCAGTACTCAGTCGTTTCGCAGCTATGCTTTTGTGTTAAAGTCGCTTTGCTTAAGATAGAAAATAATGACATAGGAGAGCTTAATGTCACGTCAAGTTATTCATACTGAACACGCCCCTGCTGCGATCGGAACATATTCTCAAGCAATTCTTGTTGGCAATACACTCTATCTTTCAGGTCAAATTGGCTTAGACCCATACAGTATGGAACTCGTGGATGGCATTGAGGCTCAGATTCGTCGGGTTTTTGACAATCTAAAAGCTGTATGTACTGCTGCTGGTGGTAGCTTAGCAGACATCGCCAAACTCAACATTTTCCTCACCGACCTGTCTCACTTCCAGCTGGTCAATCAGATTATGGGTGAATACTTCGCTCAGCCCTACCCTGCACGTGCCGCACTTGGCGTTGCAAGCTTACCTAAAAATGCACTGGTGGAAATGGATGGTATTGTGATTATTCCATAATTTTTAATTCATATTTTTCAATAGCATAAATAAAAAACATAGACACCACCGATAAAGTGGTGTTTTTTTATTCAAATTCCCAATAAGAATCTATCCGCTATTCGAATGAAATTCATTGACAAACGATAACAATTATCAATAATATCAATTATCGCATTTATATTTGTGAATAGTCTGCCATGTATGTCTGTTTATGTCGTGGAATCACCGATCAAGATATCAAAGATGCCGTTGCTAACGGTACAGAGAGCTATCGTGAAATCCGCGAACAACTTGGCTTAGGAACTTGCTGTGGACGTTGTGTTCCTGAAGCACGTGCTATTATCAGTGAAGAACTCGCTGAAATCGCAGCACGCATCTCTGTTGCAGCCTGACTTATTTAGACCTTAAAACAAATTCCATTCGTGTTTACGACTCCACCGCTTCTTGTCGAACCTTAACCCCTCTTCATCTAAGCGGTTTTTTTATAAAAAAATAATGTTCTTGCAAGACTTCCATTTTCTTAGGTCGCTATCATCACCCCTCTGAGCGTCGAACTCCTCATGATTGTGATTTTCATTTGCCGTTCTATAAATTACTCGCCATAACCCTGTTTGTTGATTAAAATCATATAAATTGCCTTAATAAGGGTCTGTTGGTATTTCACAGATGCTTGCGACAGTGGGTATTTTTCTGACGGTACAAGGCATGATTTACGCAATTTAGCCATTCTAAATAAGTAAAGCATAACGAAGTAACGGCAAAAAATACCCCTGTCCCAAAGGGTTATAGCTAAAACTGCTCCAAACTTCGTTATGAAACTTGACAAGGGAATCGCCATTGCCTACGTTTCATGCCTTGTTTGTATTGTTTTATCTTATAACGCAATGCATGGTTGAAATGCCAGCAGACCCTATTACGGCATCAACTTGGTGTTTTATGGAGCAAGCGCAATGAAAGGCAATCGTGAAGTGATCAATCAGCTGAATCAGGTGCTTTATCATCATTTAACTGCAATTAACCAATATTTTTTACATTCTCGTATGTTTAATGATTGGGGCATCGAACAGCTCGGTTCAGCAGAATACAAAGAATCTATTCGCCAAATGAAACATGCCGATAAAATCATTGAACGTGTTTTATTTTTAGAAGGTTTACCGAATCTGCAACATCTCGGCAAATTGTATATCGGTCAGCACACCGAAGAAGTGTTGAATTGTGATATTCGCAAAGTTAAAGAAAATATCGCGACGATTCAGCAAGCAGTTGAGCTTGCTGAGGTTGAGCAGGATTATGTAACACGCGATTTAGTCCAAGAAATCTTAGAGAAAGAAGAAGAATATCTAGACTGGCTCGATACTCAACTTGATTTAGTCGAAAAAGTTGGCATCGAAAACTATATTCAAAGTCAAATTTAACAAATTTTAAATCCCTCCCAGCCTCCCTTTTAGAAAGGGAGGAGTGGATTGGTTTTACTTTTTGGACTGACCGATCACTTGCTCTAAAGTCAGTTGCTTTTTATAAAATCGATTCCAAATCTCAATATATTGCTGTGCTTCAGCCTCTCTACCATTATATGCCAGCAACTGCGCATATTTTTTCAGATTAAACGGGGTTGCTTTATTCTTCACCATTTTGCCGATCATCATTAATTCATGCTCAGACATCACTGTATTGGGTGAGAGTGCAATCCAATTGAGACGCCACTCAAACTGAGTTAATAATAGAATTTCTGAACTACCCAAAATATGAGCAGTCGGTGGCTTTTTCGCAAAAGCCAAACGGCTATTATCTTGATAGAGCTTATAGTCCCGCCAAATAAGCAGAAGCACAATAAGACTCAACACCCAGACACAACGAATAATATTCTTATGTATTTCGATGCCTTTTAAATTCGGTGTTTGCGACTGAATCAGACCCAATAAGAAGCCCAATGGCAATAAGAAATAAGCGTAACGTTGCGGAAACTCAAGCATGGCATGAATCAGAATCGCAACGACCATCAACATCGCAATAATCGAAACAGTCTCGTTGCTTCGTTGATTTAACCAAAACAACCACAGTCCAATATAACCAATGATCAAGAGTCCAAGTGGAATCCCATTCCAAACCAGTAAGTCCAATAAAATATTATGCGAGCTATTAAACCAAACCTGTACCGTATTGAACTGAAGACTCTCCACCACTGCCACACTGGTTTGATTCCATCCATAGCCCCACCACGGCTGTTCTGCGATCGCATGAAGGATTTGCATCCACATTCCTAAACGCTCATGTCCTCGGCTCGCCCGATCAACAATAGAGGCAGTCTTGGCCACTTCGGTAAGCTGTTCCGCTGCGATCCATTGCGTCAACAGCGGTAAAAGGTAACCTGACATCAATACAAAAGTTGCACACCAAAAAATCAGCTTAGGAAAATTCAGACGGGGGCTATTTCTATGTTGTTTATAGATCCAATAAATAAAAACAAAAATGAGTACCATCCACGACGTTCTAGACTGACTTAAACTAATCGCAAATAAAATTAAGAAACTCGATGGAATCAGCAGCCATAAGGCTGCTTTTTGTTTTTCATAAAGATAAAGCCCACCAAACAATCCTACGATCAGAAAGGTCGCCATATTGTTTGGTTGCCCAAAATTGGCAAAAGGTCTATTGCCTCTCAATTGATTAATAAAGCTGAAATGAGACTCCAATTTCAACCATTGCATGATTGCCATTAAACTGGTGATCAGAGCCGTTGCAAGCACGAGATAACTAAACCCTTGCATCAACTGTTCACGGCGGTTTGGTTGCTGTAGCGACAGGTTAAAACCGAGCAAAATCATTAACCAAAACGTAAATAGGTAAAATGAACTCAGTAACGCAACACTCAGATCTCCAATTAAGCCTAAACTCCATTGTAATATTGGAATCACAATGATAGGCAGCATCCATAACTGCGCTTTAGGCACTTTTATATTTTTATTTAAGGCCAGCGTAAAGAGCGCAATACCCGCAGCAAAACCAGCGAGATCACTAGAAAAAGTCACCCATGGGTATGTATGGAATGGCGATAGCCACGCAAAGCCAAGTAAAACACTGGCGAGAAGAAAACATAGAGCATGCATAAGGTTAAATAAAAATAAGGCTTCGCGCTAGTATATAACGAAGCCATTTATTGATCTCAATTCAGCATTAAAAACTACATTTTTTAATTGATGAGAATGATCAAGTCTACCCACATCGTTTGATCAATGAACTCAATAGGAGCGCCCTTTTCAATTATTTCCAGGGTCTTAGGTCTACGATTTTAACTACGTCACCTGTTTCTTTATTGATAAGAACTGTCATATCGACTGCTGTGGCTTTGAGTGGCACGAAAGCATTGGCTTGTGGGTATTTGGCTAAAGTTTTTTGTACAGCTACTTTATTATTAAACAAATTTAATTGCCCTAAACTTTGTGCGCGTTGTTGAATTTGTTTTTTGACTTCGATCAGCGGTACATATCGTTCAGGTTTTTGTGCAATTGAAATACCAGCAAATAACTCTTGGAACATTTCATCACTACGCACGTTATTGTCTTTTGCGAAAGCAACGCCAACAAACTGTGGTTTTAGCCATGAAGGTTGTTGATATTGTGGTCGTGCTTTTTCAATATGATCCTCAATAATTTCATTTTTTCGTACAACTTCAAAACGATCAACATTATAAGCCAGCCATACTGGACGACCTTGACCGATGCTATAGATGCCGTAGAGTAAAGCTGAGAGTTGCAGTAGAATAATAATGCTTAAATCCATTTTTAAGGTTTTCTTGCCTTCTTTATAGACGACCCACCCCAACACTGGTCCGACGATGACATCAATCGCCAACAGCATAAGAAAAATATCAGTTACCCCAACCGCCTCGGCGAGTGGCATTGGATACCAAACAAAGAAAACAAGCCCTACGACGATTAAAGCAATCATTGCTGAAATAAATAAATGGCTTAGAAAAAATTTTAAACGTTTCGACATTTTCAACCACATAAAAAATATAAGCGACTAAACACTTTTAATGATTAAGCCCCAAAAAAATATATTTGAAGTAATACCTAACGACATTCTGACGGCGCATATTCTGCTGGCAATGTCCCTAAATCTGCAACCAAGCCTTTTGCCACTGCATTCGTAGAAGTTGTCGTCGCACATGCCCAATCAATACTACCTTCAGATGTTCCTATCAGTTTTGCTTTATCTATATTCGGTGTTAAAACCAAAGTTTTTCCCAAAACATCACTTATAAGCCCCACATTGGTATTATTGGTTAAAGTCAGTGTAATCACACCATCATTTAAAACTTGAATGTTTGACACATATTGGGTTTGTTTGCTGGCTGCTGGAATCGCATTATAATCTGCTGCTGTACTCGCAAGCGTAGCAATACCACCCACCAAATAAGCTTCACTGACCAATGTTTTAGTTGCACTTGCGATCACCAATGCCTCACTTACTTTTGCTCGTGTCGCTTGGTATTGATACGCAGGAATAGCGACTGCCGCTAAAATACCGATAATCGCCACCACGATCATTAACTCGATTAAAGTAAAACCCTGACTCTTTTGCATTGTGCTATTCCTTGAGCATATATATTTTATATATCAAGAAGCATGCCAAACATTAAGTTAAACAAAATCATATAATTAGGCATTAGCACAAAACAAGTTATGGCGAATTATGACATTTTTTGTAGTATTCAAACCTAAAAAAGAGTGCCGAAGCACTCTCTTATAATTGTTTTTAATCAGAAATTAACGACATTCTGAAGGTGCAAATTTAGCAGGTAGAGCATCAGCTGCGGCAGGAGCACCCGTAGCAAATCCACGTGCAGTTGCTTGAGCTGTGGTTTCACTCATACATGACCATTGTACTGAACCTTCAAGCCCATCAGCCAATGCTGTAGCAGCTCCCGCAGCATCAAGAATATAAGGTGCCATAACGATATCTTTAGTTCTTGAGCTTGTTGGTAAGCTATCATCTACTGTAGTTTGGAGTGTAAGAGTACCAGTAGCATTATCCGCTGTAATCGACTGTAAATACTTACTTACACTCTGAGTTGGAACTACACCACGAGTCCCCTTTTCCACTCCAGTAGCAGCAGAATCAACACCAACCATACCATTGGTTTGGAAACCTTCAGAAATTGCAGATTTAGCAGAAGCACCTGCTGCAATCACTTCAGAGATTTTCGCACGAACTGTATAATCTTGATAAGCAGGAATCGCAACTGCAGCCAAAATACCGATGATCGCAACAACGATCATTAATTCAATTAAGGTAAAACCCTTTTGCATTGTGTTCATAACATTTCTCCAATGTATAAATTTTTTATAAGCTTTATTCAGCTACTTTGTATTCAGCATGTTTCATGCCAGCTCCTAGCTTAGCCAATTTTAACTTAAAAAAACAGAGACTTAAAACAATATTACGCCTGTTCACAATTGATGCAGTTTGGACATTTTACGAGGATAAATGACAAATAATGTCAGCTTTCTCTCATTACCCGTCTTGGATTTTAAAGTCAATTTTGATGATGCTCTTATTGTTTTAAAATTGAGCGAAGTAGGTCACATAAAAAATATTGTAACTGACCTTACCACTCATCGCCAAATAACATCCGTTTATCACTAGGCGATATATCCCTTAATTAAACGACACAATCAAATATGAGCAAATCCGCCCCAACATTGAATTTCTAACATTCTCATTCATCAGCCAAAGGTGAAATATTTAGAACTGTACAAGCTCTATTAATTCAAAATAATCGGCTCATTAGGCAACTCATTGGTTTGATCGGAAATTGGCTGATCATAATACATCGCCAACACCTGACCGATTTCCTGAATACCCCCCAAAACACCTTGTTGATATTGTTGCTGTTTTAGTTTTTCGATGATCAACTGACAAATCTGCTGCCAAGTTTCAGTATCTGTTGCATTCTTTAACCCCCGATCAATCACAATTTCAACTTTGCGCTCGCATAGATTTAGGTAAAGCAACACACCACTATTCAACTCGGTATCCCATACCCCCAACTCAGCAAAGAGCTGTTGCGCACGTAAGCGTGTATCCTGATGATAAGCTTGTGAACAAGGGATATGCCCCTCTATCACCACCTGTATCTCACCAACATGTCCATGCTCAGCTTGCTGTACCGTCTGAGCAATCTCTAAACGATCTTGCTTACTAAAATAGCGATGCGTGGCAGAAATATATAAAAAATGCTTAAACCAACGTTTCAAGCTCGGTTGGACACGCTCATCCAGTTTAGGCTGGGTAATAATCTGTGTTGTATCTGTCTTAGTTACCATGAGCCTGATGCACCTCCGCCGCCAAAACCACCGCCACCACCACGATATCCACCACCACTTCCGCCCCCAAAACCACCACCGCCACGTCCACCGCCTGATAAAAAGGCTTGGAAAATCAGTTGTGCCAGTGAGGTAATCAATAAAAAGAACACACCAATACCTAGCAACAAGCTCATCAATACGCCAGCCCCATTGACCAAACCAGCCACGACTGCTGCAACCCCCGCAGTAGATGCACTTAAACGTTTACCCACAATCAATGAGCCCACAACGCCAGCAATCAAGATAAAGAGTGCCATTGAAAGACTATTTTCTTTGGCTTGTTGCTGATGTAATGCTTGTTCATGACGCTCTTTTAATTCCTGTGCAGCTTGTTGTGCGACTTCTGGATCTAAATTGACGATTCGGGTAATCTCATCCAAACCAGCCGCAATGCCTTGCGCATACTGACCTTGTTTAAATGCAGGCGTGATCTGATTACGAATAATTCGACTCAGCACCACATCAGGTAAAACCCCTTCCAAGCCATAGCCCGTGAGGATTTGAATGTTCCGATCATTAATCGCAATGGCGATGAGCAAGCCATTATCGCGTTTAGCAGAACCCAGTTGCCATTTTTCACCTGTCCTTAAAGCAAAGTCAAAAATCGCTTCCTGTCCTGTAGTTGGCACAATAATCACACCGATTTGTGCCTTACCCTGCTGATAAAGACTGAGAATTTTTTGGTTCAATTGCTGCGTTTCAGCAGCACTCAATATATTGGCTTGATCAATGACTGGCTGATTTAAAGTGGGTAAGCCACGTATAGACTCCCCCTCCACCATATCATCTGCAACCTTGGGTAGGACTGGAGCAGGATCATTACTGTTGGCAGGTGCAGTGGATTGATTTTTTTGTTGTTCCTGAATAATTTTTCCAGCAATCAACACATCACTTTGATCTGTTGCCGTTGCTTGCTCCGCCCACACCGTATGTTGAAAACAAAGTGTTGTAAAAAGAAGGATGAAAACAGCGTAAATTCGCTGCGTCCATGCTTGCTTTGACGTTTTCATCATACAGTAACTCCCCACAATGCCAATTTAGTTAAAAGAAACAGTTGGCGCTTGCTCAGCAGATGCTTCTGCCTTGAAGTTTTCTTTGGTTTTCATCCCGATCACTTTCGCTGTCATCACTTGCGGGAATTGACGTGCATAGGCATTGTAATCTTGAACAGTCGTAATATAACGATTACGCGCCACCGCGATACGGTTTTCCGTTCCTTCGAGCTGTGCTTGTAGATCTCGAAAGTTTTCATTGGCTTTGAGATCAGGATAGTTTTCTGAAACAGCGATTAAACGTGATAATGCACCTGTAAGTTGGCTTTGCGCTTGTTGGTATTTTTCAAACAAGGCTGGGTCTTCTAAGACTTCTTTATCTACTTTTAAACCCGCCACGTTAGAGCGTGCTTGAGTCACTTCCACTAAAACTTGTTCTTCGTGTTTGGCATAACCTTTCACTACATTGACTAGGTTTGGAACAAGGTCAGCACGTCGTTGGTATTGGTTTTGCACTTCGGACCAAGATGCGATGACAGCTTCATCTTTGACTTGCAAGGTGTTATAACCACAACCTGTAAACAATAAACTGCTTGCCAATACGGTTGCTAGGGCGGTTTGTTTCATAGCTTTCATAAAGTTTATCCTCAAGTTTTTCTTTATATTTTTCACGATAATTCATTGTAGTGTGATTTTTTGTGCGCTGTGTAAAGTTTATTAAAGTTGTTTTATTTCTCTTTAAATAAAAATGGCATTACATCAATGTCTAGATGTAATGCCTCGCTAAGCAAAGTGTTTAAATCTGCATGTCTAAAATTTTATTCTTATTTGTAGGTAAAGTTGTACCTGTTAACTATAAATTTTAGAAGCAGTCTCTTCTTGAAAACTAATCATGCCATATTCATCTGCCATACGTATTTTCCAATCGTTTACCAGTCGCGTGTAATCATGTTTGGCTGGATGAAAATCAGCTTGATAGTATGATAAATATTCAGGAATCAATTGAATCAGCATTTTGCTCAACAGGTATAGTCCAAATAAATTCCCACCGACTTTCGGTAAACTTTTCCACTTATCTTGCCAGATCAAACGTGTTGTTCCATAAAAAACCAAACTCGCAAAACCAGTGGTGACACTACGCATCAGCAAACGTCGAATTCGATCATCCCCATACACCTCTTCATAAACATTAAATGCCACTGAACGATGCTCGATTTCCTCAATTGCATGCCATACCCATAGCTTCATTGCATCCTCATCCAAAGTGCTTAAAACCTCAGGATGTTTAAGAATGTAGCCCCCTAACATTGCAGTGAAATGTTCAAAAGCACAGGTCAAAGCAAGTTGAAGTTTTGGATGCGCTTTTCTTAATGATTCATCCTGTTTGGCAATCCAAGTTTGAAAACGATCAAGATTATAATCATCACGCCGCCATGCATCATTAAACTCGGTATGTGCTTTGGAATGCATTGCTTCCTGCCCAATAAATGCAGCGATCTGCGCTTGTAATTGTGGATCTTGAACTTTGTCTCGAACATTGCGAACACTGTTGACAAAAAACTGTTCACCGATCGGGAACGTTGAGGAAAGAGCAGTCAAGAGATGCGACATCACAGGTGAATTCGCAAAATAATGTCGCTTAATTTTTTTAGGATTAAACTGCAAACGTCGTACGGTAATCCCTAATGCTTTGGGACGATTTAGATAATTCTTTTCTGTGGTAGTCTTTGCAAGAGCCATTTTGATTGCCTGCACTATTTCCATACTGACATTCAGTAATACGCTGGATATAACCCTAAGGACAGGGCAAAAAAGCTTATTGAACTGGCAAAAAAGACCAAAAAGATAAAGTGAAAAAATAAAGCCTGCATATAGCAGGCTTTATAGGTGTCTTGTTTAAACAGTTCTGAATTACACGCCGAGGTAATCCAAGATACCTTCTGCGGCCTCACGACCTTCCCAGATTGCGGTCACAACAAGATCAGAACCACGCACCATATCACCACCCGCGAAAATCTTCGGGTTAGACGTTTGGAATTTGAACTCTTGCTGTTCAGCCGCAACCACACGGCCTGAACCATCTAGATTTACCTTTGCGCTACCAAACCAATCGGCTGGGCTTGGACGGAAACCAAAAGCAAGTAGTACCGCATCTGCTGGCAATACTTCTTCAGAACCCGGAATTGGTTCAGGGCTACGACGACCACGGCTATCAGGCTCACCTAACTGAGTCGTTACGAACTTAACGCCAGTCACTTGACCATTTTCGCCCACGATTTCAATCGGCTGACGATTGAATAGGAATTTCACACCCTCTTCGTAGGCATTTTTCACTTCACGAGCAGAACCCGGCATGTTGCTTTCATCACGACGATAAGCACAGGTCACGTCATGAGCACCTTGGCGTAGTGAGGTACGATTACAGTCCATCGCGGTATCACCACCACCAAGTACGATCACTTTTTTACCGTCTAGGTTAATGTATTCGCTTGGATCTTTTTCCCAACCTTGACAACGATTCACGTTAGCGATCAAGAAATCCAATGCATCATAAACGCCATCGAGATCTTCACCTGGGAAACCACCTTTCATATAGGTATAGGTGCCCATTCCCATGAATACAGCATCATATTCAGCTAATAACTGTTCAATGGTAACGTCTGTACCAATCTCCGTATTTAAACGGAATTCGATGCCCATCCCCGTAAAGATTTCACGGCGACGCTTCATGACATCTTTTTCCATTTTAAATTCTGGAATACCGAAGGTAAGAAGACCACCGATTTCAGGGCGTTTATCAAATACCACAGGTTTAACACCACCGCGTGCAAGAATATCTGCACAACCTAAGCCTGCTGGACCAGCACCAATAATCGCAACTTTTTTACCCGTTGGCTTAACCCCAGACATATCTGGACGCCAGCCTAAAGCAAATGCCGTATCGTTGATATATTTCTCAGCATTCCCAATGGTTACTGCACCAAAGCCATCATTTAGGGTACATGCACCTTCACACAGACGGTCTTGTGGACATACACGACCACAAACTTCTGGCAAGGTATTGGTTTGATGGCAAAGTTCAGCCGCTTGGAAAATTTGACCTTCCGCAATCAGCTTCAACCAGTTTGGAATGTAGTTATGTACTGGACATTTCCATTCACAATAGGGATTACCACAACCTAAACAACGATGTGATTGATTCGCAGCCACATCCGCAGTAAAAGGCTTATAAATTTCCACAAACTCTGCTTTGCGGACAGTAATATCTTTTTTCTCTGGATCTTGGCGTGCTACATCCAGAAATTGAAAGTCATTATTGAGGCGTTCTGCCATGTCTCTCTCCGT
This sequence comes from Acinetobacter sp. 2JN-4, assembly GCF_003687745.1. Classification (NCBI taxonomy): domain Bacteria; kingdom Pseudomonadati; phylum Pseudomonadota; class Gammaproteobacteria; order Moraxellales; family Moraxellaceae; genus Acinetobacter; species Acinetobacter sp. 2JN-4. The sequence goes on from NZ_RDNY01000002.1 coordinate 223,508, forward strand.
GGGTAGGCGCAGCGATGTCATTCACCGCTTGCACCTGCCTATGTCTTTGCAGTCGTAGAATTATTGTGGATCGGCTTGAGTCTTTATCAAAAGCGTTTGCAAATTAGCAGCTTTTGGTTTGACCAGCCAGAATTTACGACTATAGAAGTCGAACTCATTACGGATCTTGTAGGCCCAAGCACTGCCTGTCTCTTGGATATGCTCATCAAGAATACGCAATAAATATTCTTTATGATCTTCCATCGCCTCAGTCGAAATACGATTTAGGTCAATGAGTTCATGGTTGTAGTAGTCAACAAAGTCATTATCAAGGTCGAGTACATAAGCAAAGCCACCCGTCATACCTGCACCGAAGTTATGACCCACTTTACCCAGTACAGTCACGACACCACCAGTCATGTATTCACAGCAATGGTCGCCAGCACCTTCAATCACCGCAAAAGCGCCTGAGTTACGCACTGCGAAACGCTCACCTGCAGTACCTGCAGCAAAGACTTTACCGCCAGTCGCACCATATAAACAGGTGTTACCAATAATCGCCGTATTTTGTGTTTGGAACGGTGAACCTTTTGGTGGGAAGATCGACACACAACCACCAGCCATACCTTTACCGACATAGTCGTTGGCATCACCTTCAAGCTTGATATGCAAACCACCCGCATTCCAGACACCCAATGACTGACCCGCCGTACCGACAAGATTCATCACCACTGGGCTACTTTCCATGCTCAAGTTGCCGTAACGACGAGCAATTTCACCCGAAATACGTGCACCAATCGAGCGATCACAGTTACCGACTTTGAAGTTAAATGAACCACCAGTACCTGCTTCAATCGCTGGCAACATCTCTGCCACCATTTGTTCTGCCAATAAACCTTTATCAAACGGTGCATTGCCTTGAACTTGGCAATATTGTGCCTTGCCTTCAGCCGATGGATGTGAGGTTAATAGTGCACTCAAATCCAAATGCGCATGCTTTTCAGTATCACCCGAAATAACTTCAAGTAAATCAACACGCCCAATCAAATCTTTCAGTGACGCAACACCCAAAGCAGCCAACAATTCACGTGTTTCTTCAGCAATAAACTTGAAGAAGTTAATCAGCATTTGTGGCTCGCCAATGTAATGCTCTTCACGCAAATGATCTTGCTGAGTAGCAACACCAGTCGCACAGTTATTTAAATGACAAATACGTAGGTATTTACAACCAAGGGCGATCATTGGCGTAGAACCAAAACCAAAACTTTCCGCACCTAAAATTGCAGCTTTAATCACATCAAGACCAGTTTTCAAACCACCATCGGTTTGCACACGGACTTTACCACGTAGGTCATTTACACGAAGGGCCTGATGCGCTTCACTTAAACCCAATTCCCATGGCGAACCCGCATGATGAATGGATGAAAGTGGCGATGCTGCAGTACCACCGTCATAACCTGAAATGGTAATAAAGTCGGCATATGCTTTTGCTACACCCGCCGCAATCGTACCAACACCCGGTTCAGAAACCAGTTTCACCGATACCATTGCTTGTGGATTGACTTGTTTCAAGTCAAAGATCAATTGTGATAAATCTTCGATCGAATAAATATCGTGATGCGGTGGTGGTGAAATCAAAGTCACGCCCGGAACTGAGTAACGTAAACGCGCAATTAAGCCATTCACTTTACCACCTGGTAACTGACCACCTTCACCCGGTTTTGCACCTTGTGCCACTTTGATCTGCAACACTTCCGCAGAGGTTAAATAGGCTGGTGTAACACCGAAACGACCTGATGCAATTTGTTTGATTTTCGAGTTACGAATCGTGCCATAACGCGCAGGATCTTCACCGCCTTCACCTGAGTTTGAACGACCACCAATGGTATTCATTGCAATCGCAATCGCTTCATGTGCTTCTGGTGATAATGCACCTAAAGACATACCTGCAGAATCAAAGCGTGGCAGAATTTCCTCAATGCTTTCAACTTGATCTAACGCAATTGGATTGGTGGTTTTTAATTTAAATAAATCACGAATCGTTGCAATTGGACGATTGTTGACCAATTCTGCATATTCTTTAAAGTCTTGATACTGACCTGAACGAACTGCTTTGTGTAAGGTGTTAATGACATCTGGGTTAAAGGCATGGTATTCCTTACCAAATACAAATTTCAGCAAACCGCCTTGATCAATTGGCTTGCGATGTTGCCAAGCAGTGATCGCCAATTTTTTCTGGTCTTTCTCTAAATCTGTAAACGTTGCACCCTGAATACGGCTTGGTACACCAAGGAAACACTGATCCACCACTTCTGAAGATAATCCAACTGCTTCAAACAATTGGCCACCACGATAAGAAGCAACGGTCGAAATTCCCATTTTAGAAAGAACTTTCAGTAAACCTTTCTCGATTCCCTTACGGAAATTTGCTTGCGCATAGATTGGATCACCCAACAACTCACCTTTGGCGATCAAGTCATTGATCACGTCATAAGCTAAATATGGATAAATCGCGGTTGCGCCAAAACCAAGCAACACTGCAAATTGATGTGGATCACGTGCATAACCTGTTTCAACCAAGATATTCGCGTCAGTACGTAAACCAGTCTTGATTAAATGATGATGTACCGCACCTGTTGCCAATGCAGAGTTTGCAGGTAAGAAACCTTCACGGAAGTTTTTATCCGATAATACAATCAGCGTTTTACCGTCACGCACTGCTTGAGCAGCTTCTTCACAAATACGCGTAATCGCCGCTTGCAAACCTTCAGTTTCAGCATAGTTCAGATCAATATCTACAACTGCGTAGCCGTCACGTTCTTTTTCAACATCACGTAGCAATTGCATCTTCGCGTTTGATAATACAGGACTAGCGATGATGATACGGTCAGCATGCTCAGGTCCTTGTTCAAACACATTTTGTTCACGACCAATACACGTTTCCAATGACATCACAATTGATTCACGTAATGGATCGATTGGTGGATTGGTCACTTGCGCAAACTGTTGGCGGAAGTAATCAGAGACATGACGTACTTGACGTGACAATACCGCCATTGGGGTATCATCGCCCATTGAGCCGACAGCTTCTTGACCACTTTCTGCGATTGGGCGTAACAATTGATCGCGCTCTTCAAATGTCACCATAAACATTTTTTGCGCTGTTTTTAATGCATCACCTGTTAAGCCTTGATCAATAAGCTGTTCTTCAAGCTCTGGATTTGCTTTCAAACGAATAGAATGATCACGCAACCACTCACGGTATGGACGCATATTTTTCAGGTGGTTGCTGACATCTTTAGTGTCAAGGACTTTACCTGTCAAGGTATCGACAACGAGGATTTGACCTGGACCGACACGACCTTTCGACACAACATCTTCAGGTTGATAATCCCATACACCAATTTCAGACGCCAAGGTGATGTAATCATTTTTAGTGATCACCCAACGCGCTGGACGTAAGCCATTACGATCTAGCATACAGATCGCATGACGACCATCTTGAACCACTAAACCTGCTGGACCATCCCATGCTTCCATATGTTTCGAGTTAAACTCATAGAAGGCACGTAAATCAGCATCTAAAGTTTCAACGTTTTGCCATGCTGGTGGTACAAGCATACGCAGTGCACGGAATAAATCCATGCCACCGCCCACCAAGATTTCTAGCATATTGTCTAGGCTTGAAGAATCCGAACCTGTACGGTTCACAATCGGATTCAATTCAGTTAAACCCGGCAATAATGGATTTTCAAATTTTGGAGTACGTGCCAATGCCCAGTTACGATTCGCGGTAATCGTGTTGATCTCACCATTATGCGCAAGATAACGGAACGGTTGAGCTAATGGCCAACGCGGCAAAGTATTGGTCGAGAAACGCTGATGGAACACCACAATGTGTGAAGTCAAACGCTCATCAGCCAAGTCGGTATAGAAGTCAGCAATCGCTGCTGGCATCATCAGACCTTTATAAGTAATCACCGTTGTCGCCAATGTGGTGACATAAAATAATGGATCATTATGTAATTGTTGTTCTGCACGACGACGTGCTAAAAAAAGCTTACGGTTAAATTCAACTTCAGTTACACCCATTGGACAGTTCACGAGAATCTGTTCAAAAACAGGTAAAGACTGCAATGCAATTTCACCTAAAGCATCGTTATTGGTTGGCACAACACGCCATGTTGCGACCTTTAAACCTTCCGCTTCAATTTCTTTATTGAGAATATTCTTTGCATTCTGAGCAAGCGCAGGATCAATATTTAAAAATACGGTACCCGCAGCAAAAATCTCTGTTAGGTTTACCCCGAGTTTCAGCGCTTCATCACGGAAAAATTGTTTCGGCATAGCCAATAACAATCCGCACCCATCTCCTGTCTTACCATCAGCGGCAATACCACCACGGTGCGTCATGCAACTTAAACTGTGAATCGCGGTTTCAACTAAATGATGGCTTGATTCACCTTTCATGTGGGCGATCAAACCGAAACCACAGTTATCCTTAAACTCATCAGGTTGATATAAACCTTGAGCGGGAGCTACAGTATTAGGCGATGGCATGTGCATAGCGTACCCTTCTTTAAACATGGCTCTTTCGAGCAACAAACAATCAATTCATTTTCTGCGATATTGCCGATTAACTCACATAAAGTTCAATGCTTCGCGAAAACATTTTTACTGGCGGATTTGCAATATACGCCTTTCTTTTCCAAGAATCAGCGCATTTACCATATAAAGTGTTTTCAGTTATTACACCTTAGCAAGGCTTTGTAAAGCAGAAAACTTTCCATTTCACTAAATTAATGAACCATTTAGCACAAAGAAAGATGAGGAGTAGACAAAATAGCACCACAAAATAGCAAAAAACATGCCAATTAAGCATAAATTTACTAAATCATTAAAAAAATTAAAATAAGTTTAAATTATAATGGTGAAGAGTGATCACACAATGAGCATAATTGCACCATAAAGAAGCCAAATGCCACAAAAAGAATCATAAAGCATCATTATGGTGCGAACTCAATTAAATGGGTCGCTGATTTCTCGTCTTGAAGTATCTGAATTTTCTTTTATTTTTTCAGCATTTGAAGGTACTGGAGCCGTAGAATGATTTTGCTGAACATTGACCACATTGCCTTGTGCATCACGTTGGGTCACCGTTGTTTTAACTGTTGTAGATGCATTGGCTGCGCCACTATTCACCGATGGCGTCGTTGCTGATGAACTGCCCATCAATAAAGACTCATCAACCCGAGGCAACGCAGCAGGTTTTAACTGAATTGCATAAAGCTGATTGGTCGCCAATTTCATTTCATCAGCACCTAAATCATTGACCAAATCGGCATAGATCGAAAGGCGCTGAGCCTTGGGTTGAATAGACTCAGGAAGTGCCAAGTTCAATTGAGAAAACTGGCGATTTGCATCCTCTGCACTAGAGAACACTCCATAAGCCAAAACATATTGCTCGACTTGATCCTGACCACTCAAACGAAAATAAATGAACTTTTTGCGATCAGCACGATTCAACAAAAAGTTTTTGATGATCGCCTCGTTTGAACTACGGAAAATCTCCATCACCCACTGACGCTGATTGTCTTTGACAAATTTAGTGCCCCGAAACTCTGGGGTATGTTCATTGGTTACAACAACTCGAGCGGTGAGATCTAAAGGTCGGACCGCATCTGCAAGTGCGCCCAAATGCGTTGTCGCAGCAACTTTCTCAGGCTGTATCTGAACGGGTACTTCAATTTTAGATGGTTGCTCGACTTCCACCAAGGCATCACTATCAGTAACCCCCCAAAATATCAATGCGGCAATTAAACAAGCCAGTGCGAAAACTAGCCAGCTATATTGTTGAATATTTTGCCAAATTGATCGTGACACAGCGATACTTTCCTTTCGTAATTCATTATGCAGATTGATTTGCTAAAATAGCTTGCTTCATAAGCTCAACATCAAAATCTTTTGTAATTATGGCTTGCCCTAATTTTTCAAGCAAAACTAAGCGCAGTTGGCCATTTAAGACTTTTTTGTCATGCGACATGTAAGCCAAAAATTCATCCAGTGGAATTTTCGGACATAATATCGGTAAATGAGCACGTTGAATGATTTTTTTTGTACGTTGCAAATCTTCAGCCGAAATCCAACCGAGACGATGAGATAGGTCTGCCGCCATCACCATACCCGTCGCAACCGCCTCTCCATGCAACCACACGCCATAACCCAAATACGATTCAATGGCATGGCCAAAGGTATGACCTAAATTAAGTAATGCTCGTTCGCCTTGTTCTTTTTCGTCATTGGCGACAATTCTGGCTTTATGCGCACATGAGCGATAAACCGCCTCTGCAAGTAAATTTGCATCTCTGGCAACCAAAGCATCCATGTTTTGCTCTAACCACGATAAGAAATCCACATCGCCCAATAAAGCATATTTAATTACTTCAGCAAGGCCTGCTGAAAGTTCTCGATCGGGTAAGCTATCTAGCTGTGCCATATCAGCCAACACCACTTGAGGTTGCTGGAAAGCACCTAACATGTTCTTGCCCAAGGGATGATTGATCCCTGTTTTCCCGCCGACACTCGAATCAACTTGTGACAATAAGGTGGTCGGAACCTGTACAAAATTCACCCCACGCTGAAAACACGCTGAAGCAAAACCTGCCATATCCCCTACGACACCACCACCCAATGCTAAAACCGTACAATCACGGTTAAAACCCGCTTCTAACAAGGCATCAAAAATTAAATTTAAATGTTGAATATCTTTGTATTGCTCACCATCAGGCAAGATGCATTGTGCAACTTGCTTATCGAGTTGGGTTAATGCATTAGCATAATGCTGCAAATAAAGCGGCGCCACCGTGGTATTTGACACCAACATTACTTGCCGCCCATGTAGATAAGGTTCAAGTAATTGTTTAGGGTCCAAATGACTTCCAATAAAAATTGGATAGCGACGATCACCTAACTCAACATATAACGTTTGCATAATTAAAACCAACTCGAGAATTACTTAATTTGTTTAGATAAAATAACCTGTAGAATCCGCTGCGCTAAATCTCTTGCTGCGCCTTGATTTGTCTCAATGATATAGTCTGCAACCTCACGATACAAAGGATCCCGCAAGGTCAATAAATCTCGCAGTTTTTGTTCGGGATTGTCTACTTGTAGTAATGGACGATTTTTATCGCGATAGGTTCGCTGTAGTTGAAGTTCTACAGGCGTATATAAATAAACAACAATGCCGCGTTGTTTTAAAAATTCTCGATTGCTCGGTTGTGTGACCACACCGCCACCTGTCGCTAACACAAGTGCAGAACGGGCAGTGAGATCGTTCAAGACATTGGTTTCGCGTAAACGAAATCCCACTTCACCTTCTTTTTCGAATATCCATGGAATAGTAGCTCCTGTCTTACGCTCAATCTCATGATCACTATCAATAAAATCACGCCCTAACAGCTCTGCTAAATGTCGACCAACCGTTGTTTTCCCTGCCCCCATTGGCCCTACCAAATAAATATTTGGTAGGGTTTCAAACGCTTTGCTTGGCAATGCGCCACCTATATTAATTGCAATTATTGAAAATATATTAATGATTTCTCGTCAAAGTGTCATTAACAATTCTCGGCGTCACAAAAATAAGCAGTTCACGTTTATTGTCGGTTTTTAAATCACGACGGAAAAGACGACCGACGTAGGGTAAATCACCCAAGAATGGAACTTTGATTTGTGAACTAATATTTTCTTGTTCAAAAATCCCACCAAGAACAACAGTTTCGCCGTTATCAACCAAGACATTGGTATCAATCGAATTCTTACTAATCGTTAATTGACCTGTCGGGGTTGGTGCACCAGGCGCATCTTTAGTGATGTTGAGCTTCATCATGACTTTACCTTCTGGGGTAATACTCGGTGTCACATCTAAGCTCAATGTCGCATTAATAAACTCTGTTTTAGGCACAGCATTCGCACCGCCCCCAGAAGAAGAAGAGTAAGGAATTTGTGTACCTGATTCAATTTTTGCGGGTTGCTTATCGGCAGTCATAACTTTTGGTGTCGAAATCACCTCACCATAACCATCTGCCTGAACAGCTGAAAGTTCGAGATCCAGCATAAAATCAGAGAGGCTAATTAGACCAAAAGCAATACGACTTGCACCTGGTGTAACCGCACCTAAATCTACATTCAAGTTATCTGGACGTTCAATCTCATATTTCCAACCACCTGTATCACCATCTTTCGTCGGTTCTCGTAAATTCCAAAGCGTGGTATCACTTCCACCAACCAGCAAATCACTATTTCGTGTGACGCCTTGTGACAAGATTCCCCACTTCACCCCCATCTCTCGAGTAAAGTCTGTACTTGCTCTGACGATACGTGCTTCGATCATGACTTGTTTGACAGATACATCTAACAAATCCACCATCTTACGAATTTTGTCAATATTGAGCGCAGTATCATTGACGATCAAGGTATTGGTACGCACATCTGCGACTGCACTGCCACGAGAACTGAGCAAACTCTCCAAAGCCAATGAGTCAGAGTTCGTAGTACGGTTTGAGACTCCACCCTTACCATCACGAGACTCTTCGATTAACTTTAAAATATCTGCAGCTTTGGCATAACTGAGTTTAATATATTCGGATTGAATCGGCGCAAGCTTCACACTTTGCGCAATAGCTTTCGCTTCTTCTTCTTCCGCTTTGATCAACTCTGAAACAGGCGCAATCCAGATCACATTTCCATTACGGCGTTTATCCAGATTTTTGGTTTTCAACACGATATCGAGCGCTTGATCCCATGGAACATCTTTCAAACGCAGGGTGATATTACCCTGTACCGTATCCGCAGCGACCATATTAATATTGGTGAAATCAGCCAGCAACTGTAGTACGCGACGCACTTCGATATCTTGGAAATCCAAAGAAATCTTATTGCCTGTATAGGCTTGTGATTTTGCTCTCAATGGTGATTTATCTTCAGGACGCTTTAGGCTAATCGTGAGTTTATTCTCTGCTTGATAAGCCATGTATTCATAGCTGCCCACAGACTGAATAGTGATCACCCCATTGCCTTTATCGTTATATGCATCAACTCCGGCGACAGGCGTAGCAAAATCATTGGTGTTTAAGCGACGTGTGAGATGGGTTGGAATCTTATTCCCCATGGTTCGCACCACGATTTTACTGCCTTGTTGTTGTACATCTACTGGGGTATTACTCCCCAATAAATCAATCACAACCAAACCTTCACCTTGTTTTCCACGCTGAAAGCCAATATTGGAAACACCTTGCTGTGCCTGACGAGCCACAACGGGCGCTGAGCTTGCCACAGATGGCCGTGCCGAATTTATTTTTAAAACAAAAGTATTGCCTTCAACACGTGTTGTAAACGCCCCTGCATCTTTCAAATTTACAATCACACGAGAACGCTGATCGTCAGCAGCAACTTCGATGGAACTGGCTTCTTTGGTCGATACAGGAATCGATGTCTGCTTTAAAGACTGTTGTGCTTTATCAAAATCTAAAATCAGACGTGAAGGTTGCTCGAGCTGATAAGCCTGCGGTTGCGGCGGCAAACCATTAAACATGACACGGATTTCAGTTCCCTGATCAGCTAAGCTCATTGGCACAATATTGGTCATACTGACTTGTGCTGATGCAACCTGCATCACTGCTATAGCGACAGCACCCATAGAAAATTGACGGAATGCATGATTCATGGTCTTCGCTTCCCCAAATAAAGAATCTTTAAACTGTTTTTTCATTGTTATTCCCTTAATCTTACGGCGCTGGTCCAATTAAAACGAGTGTTCTCGGTCTTTCAACATAACCTTCTCGTCCATCAGGTACAATTTCAACCAAGTCGATCTGAGTCGGGCTAATTTTAATAATACGCCCCTGATTCATCCCCAAATAACTGCCGACTTGTACGCGCTCAATCTGCCCATCAGGTGTTTGGATTAATGCAATGGTCTGATTTACTCGACCACGCATGCTTCCTTTCATATTCAGAGATTCCAACGCATAGCTTTCTAAAGGCTGTGGTTGACGATTGAAGTTTGGATAAACACGCTTACCTGCCATAATCTTTAATTCAGCCGCCAAAGAGCTTGGCATAAAAGGACTCTTGAGCTGATGCGCTGAATAATTAAATAAAGGCACTGGGGTAAATATAGGTGCAGGCTCAATAGGTAAAGGTGGTTGATTACGAATTTCTGCCATTTTTTGACTCACCGCATCAATACGAGAATCACAACCCACCAACCCAAAACCAATAAACAAACCCAGTATTAACTTATAATGATTCATTAGCGCTGTCCTCCTTGAGCAGATGGAGCTGTCGCACCCGCATCAATAGCGGCCTGATCATCCACACCAACATAACGATAGGTTTTTGCTTTCACAGTATAGCTAACCACTGGAATATCGGATTTTTTCTGGGTATCTGCTTTTGCTTCCACCGTAAAATCATGCAAAGTCACAATGCGCGGTAATGCTGCAATACCTGTCGCAAAAGCGCCGAAAGCATGATAATCACCCGTTGCTTCCATACTGATAGGCTGCTCAATAAAGAACTCTTGTTTAATTTCTTTTTCTAAACGGATATTTTTAAACTTCAGACCTGAATTTACGCCCGTTAAGTTCATATCCTCAACCAAACTTGGAATTTCTGTTTCTTTCGGCAACTGCTCCAGTTGCTGATTAAAATTCGCTTCCATCTCTTGTAATTGCGTTTGGTACTGCTGCAAATTACGCAACTTGGATTCTTTTTCTTTGAACTCATTCAGTAAGCTTTGCTCTCGTGCTTGCGCATTGGCAATGGTTTCCAATTGCTTTTGAACCACCACAAAATAACCCAATGCAGCAACTGCTAAAAGAATAAAAATCCAACAAGTGACTTTGACAGAGAGCGGCCAACTGCCATAGTTATTCATATCCAAGGTATTAAATTGTTGGAAGAATTGCTCTACTGTCATTTTTTTCTTCTTTACAGCAACACTATCTTGATTAAGATCATTTAGTTCATCTTGACTCATTGTGTCACCCCCGCTGTCCCTAATGTTGCTGTCTCTGAAGCTGGGTCGGCTACAACGGTGGTACCGATTTCACCCAAATCTACAGTAACGACAAAACTTCCATAATTCTCTTCGACACGAGGAACCAAAGAGCTTACCGTTTTATCTTTTTTCTCTTCTGCTGCCAAAAATGAATTCATAAAGGCATTGCGGTACCAAGGAGATGCTTCTAAATTACGTAGTAATTCAGCAACGGTATTTGGGCTTTCTGCCTTACCTTCAATACTGAATTTATCGCCAGTTCGCGTAAATTTAGTGATGTACATGGTTGGTGGAGTCACACGGACTAACTCATCAACTAACCGCACAATCACTGGGCGTTGTCCTTGTAAACCCTGAATCAACTTCATTCGCTCAATAATGGCATTACGGCGTTCTTGCAAACCCTCTAAAGACTTGAGCTGTACATCCAAACTTTGATTGGTACTGACAATAAACTGATTGGCTTGCTCTTGATCATTCAATTTGTGATCAAAATACATCCAAGCTGTAAATACAGATGCAATTCCTAATGCAGCCACCCCAACACAAAATGCGACAAATTGTTTCTTTCTTTGTTCTCTTAGCTCATCGCGCCAAGGGAGTAAGTTAATCTTTGCCATTAATCAAAACTCCTCAATGCCAAACCACATGCAACCATCAATGAGGAAGCATCATTTTCAATTTTTTTAATATCGATTTGTGGAGAAAAACCCATTTGTAGAAATGGATTGGCAATCGTTACTCGGTAACCCAATTTTTGTTGTAATAACTTTGCAAGGCCTGGAATATTGGCATTCCCCCCAGCCAGCAAAATATGATCGATCTCGTTGAATTGAGAGGATGAAAAAAAGAATTGTAGTGAACGCGCTGCTTGTTGCACCACAGCATCCAAGAATGGCTCCAGCACCTCGATGTCATAGTCATCTGGAAGCGTTCTTTCTTTTTTGGCGCGTCCTGCTTCTTCAAATGACAAACCATAGCGACTTTGAACATCTTGGGTCAGCTGTCGCCCACCAAAAACTTGTTCACGTGTATAAATGATTTTGCCCTTTTGCATCACTGATAGCGTGGTCATGGTATGCCCGATATCTAAGATGCCAACGGTGTTTGCCCCCATCGGCAGTGTATCCGAAAACACACTAAAAGCACGCTCCATCGCATAGCTTTCAACATCAGCTGTTTTGGCATTTAATCCGGCAAGCTCTAGCACTTCTACACGCGTATCAACATTCTCAGTACGTGTAGCAACGAGAAGGACATTTACCCGATTCGGATTGGCTAATCGATCAGGTAAAACTTCAAAATCAAGACTCACTTCATCTAATGGGAACGGAATATATTGCTCAGCATCCATACGAATTTGAACTTCACGCTCTTCATCCGTCATATCCGCATCCATCTCTATGATTTTATTAATAACCATAGAAGTAGGTACCGCAATTGCCACATTGCTGGTATGTGGATTGGCGAGGTTCACCACTCTCTCAAGAGCATCACCGACCGCCTCTGGGTTCAAAATGCTTTTTTCCACCACGCTATTTTCAGGCAATGGCATCACGGCATAACTTTCAACCCAATATCTACCGTTCTTTACAGAAAGTTCCAATAATTTAACAGTTGTCGAACTAATATCGACACCCACTAACCCCTTATTTGGTTTACGATATAACCTGAGCACAGTATTTTCCTATTTATTTTTTTATCCCCAAAAATACAACACACTAATTTGTTTTGGTCTTTAATTAATACGGATACAATAACCCATCTAACAATCCGTATGTCTAAAGGATATACTGACCACAATTAGTTTGTCATTCGCTCTTATTAAAACTTACTTATTATGAAAAAGCTATCCAGTTCTGGTATTGTTCGCCCATTTTTTTTGATCATTATTATTATCTTAGTCTCACTTCCAATGGGATTTTATGGCATGTATCTCTATCTCGCGCCATCACTGCCAGATATGAGTTCATTAAAAAAGGCACCACTGTTAAAACCATTGCAGGTCTATACGGCAGATAATAAGCTGATTGCAGAATATGGCGGTAAACTTTCCATTCCTGTCGAATATGAGCAAATTCCACCGACATTTATTCATGCTTTTTTGGCCGCTGAAGATTCTTCCTTTTTCGAGCATAGTGGGATTAGTTTTAAAGGTTTGGGGCGAGCGATAACCGAATCTGTAACTGGATCTGATGTCCAAACTGGGGGCTCAACCATTACTATGCAAGTGGCAAAGAATTATTATTTAAGTCCTGAGCGAACATTAAGACGCAAACTCACTGAAGTCTTTCTTGCACGAAAAATTGAACAAAATCTAAGCAAACAAGAAATTTTAAGTTCTTATGTCAATAAGATCTTCTTAGGTAAAAATTCCTATGGCATCGCTGCTGCTGCACGTATCTATTACAACAAAAATATCGATGAACTCAGCATTGCACAGATGGCAATGATTGCAGGTTTACCTAAAGCACCTTCAAAATATAATCCTGTTGCTAACCCGCAACGTGCACTTGAACGCCGTAATTGGATTTTAGGGCGCATGCTTCAGCTCGGCTATATCAATCAAGCTCAGTATCAAAAAGCGGTCGCAGAACCGATCAATCTAAATATGGTGGACCGCTCAGTCAGCAATGTGTTCCCATACGTAGGTGAAATGGTACGTTCAGAATTGGTTAAACAGTTTGGTGATCAAGCGATTGATTCAGGCTACAAGGTGTACACCACCATTGATAGCAATCGCCAACGTTATGCTGAGCAAGCTCTTCAAGATGGTTTAGAAGCTTATGACCGTCGTCATGGATGGCGTGGCCCTGAAGCGCATGATCAACCTCTCAATCAATTCATGGCTTATGCCAACACCTATCCAGCTCAAGTGGTAAAAGTAAATAACAATTCCTTTGATGCGCTCATGCAGGATGGCTCGACTGTGACCGTCAACTGGTCAGGTATGTCATGGATTCGTCCATATCGCAATGCCAATAGTGTCGGTGGCGCCCCCTCTAATGCCTCACAAATCGTCAAAGTGAAAGATATTATCCGCTTACGCCCCAACAAAGAAAAAACTGTTTGGTCTTTAGTTCAAGTCCCTAAAGTACAAGGGCAGCTCATTGCCATAAATCCAAATGATGGCGCGATCGAAGCTGTTGTCGGTGGTTATAATTTCTATCAATCGAAGTTTAACCGTGCGACTCAAGGGTGGAGACAACCAGGTTCGACCATTAAGCCTTTTGTCTATGCATTGGCCCTAGAGCGCGGCATGACGCCTTATAGTATGGTCAATGACAGCCCGATTACTATTGGGAAATGGTCGCCTAGAAACTCAGATGGCCGTTATTTAGGTATGATTCCTTTACGTCGTGCTTTATATTTATCCAGAAATACCGTATCGGTACGATTGCTACAAAATGTGGGGATCGAGCGGACACGCCAACTCTTTATGGATTTTGGTTTGCAGGATGACCAGATTCCTCGCAACTATACCATTGCATTAGGAACCCCACAGGTCTTGCCGGTACAGATGGCAACGGGTTATGCAACCTTCGCAAATGGCGGTTATCGTGTTCAGCCTCATTTTATTAAGCGAATAGAAGATGCTTATGGCAAAGTGATTTATAGTGCCAAGCCTGAATATGCGTGCATTCCTTGTATTGGCAACGCAAAGGCGAGCGACCCACAATCAAATACAAATAACACCCAGGTGACAGAAATCACCAACCAAAGCTTAGACAATATTAATGCCACTTCTGAAGCTCAGCTTACCGCCAATAACTCTGAGAAACCGTTCAAGACCAATAGTGATTATCGTCAAGCGCAACGTATTTTAAAATCAAGTTCGGCGTATGACATGGCCAATATTTTACGTGATGTGATTCAACATGGTACAGGTCGTGCTGCACTTAAAATTGGTCGTGATGATTTAGGTGGGAAAACAGGAACCACCAATAATGCAAAAGACGCTTGGTTCGCAGGCTTTAACGGTAAGTTGGTTACGATCACATGGGTCGGTTTTGATCAGCCTCGTACACTAGGTCGTCGAGAATATGGCGGCGTTGCTGCACTGCCAATTTGGTCCAACTTTATGGCCAAAGCTTTAAAAGATACACCATCTGCATGGGTTCGATTGGATAAAGATGCAAAAGATCCTATTTCTCATGATCAATTACAGATCCAGCAAAGCGAAGATCGCAAAGAATATCGTGCTTCTCCACCACTCGCACGCCCACTTTACCGTCCTGCACCACCTGCACCTACGCGCTCAGCGCAAAGTGATTTTTCTGACTTATCTGGTACCACTCAAAACGGTGAAAACACCATCACACCCGAGAGAAAACAACCACCAACGATGGATTCACCCCCTCAAAACCCAAATAGCCAAAGAGAGCGAGATGGAATTGAAAATTTAATTAATCAAATCCAATAATCGTTCATCGACGCCCAAACAGCCATCAATTTGATGGCTGTTTGTTTTTCTGAAATAGATAAATCTGAAAGGCGGCGCTGACGGTGAACTGCTGTTGTTGCTCAAGTGCTTTCCGTCGCTCTGGATTGGCTTTATACGCATAGGGCGTCATCGCAATTAAGTTGCTGAGCGCGAGCTGATCTAACTGCATTGTGGTTTCAACAACTCGCTGCTGTTTCAGCTCAAGTTGAGACTCAAGCTGTTCAATAAACTTCTGTGGTTCATGCAAGTTGACCCGCTCGAACAACGCCTCACGCAATGCGAATAGATGCTTAGGTGCAGGTGTCACCACAATCAAATAACCTTGATCACTCAACACTCGCACGATTTCATTTTGTGGAATCGGGCTAAATAAACTACTACACACATCAATCGAATAATCTCGTACAGGCAAAGTTGCCCCAGTCCCCACCACCCAAGTCACGTCAGAATTTAATTTTGCCGCACGTTGTACTGCTGTTTTGGCAATATCCACACCGATACAGTATTCAGTATGACGCTGCATAGCACTGGTGTAGTAGCCTTCGCCGCAGCCAATATCCAGAATAGCTTTTGGTTTTAACTGTTGTAGCAACTCGACCACAGCTTGTTGTAAGGGCTGATAAAAACCTGCTTGCAAGAAGTCTCGGCGTGCCAACACAGACTCTGCCGTATCCCCTGGCGTTTTACTATGCTTATGCTGCACCACATGCAGATTTACATAGCCTTGTTTCGCCACATCATAATGATGTCCATTATCACATCGCCATGCATTTTCAACCAAATTTAATGATTGGCGACAAACAGGACACATCAACAAATTCATCTATTTTTCTCCAAGCATAAAAAAAGCTGGTATTCACCAGCTTCTTTTTTAAATCGTGGCTTAACGTAATTTTAACGTCATTAACCCTAAAACCACCAAGAAAATCGTAATAATCCAGAAGCGAATCACCACTTGAGTTTCCTTCCAGCCTTGTTTTTCATAATGATGATGTAGAGGCGCCATCAGGAATACACGTTTGTTTCGCATCCGCAATGAGCCAATCTGCAAGAATACCGAGATGGCCTCCATAACAAATACACCACCCATAATCGCAAATACAATTTCCTGTCTAACCATGACTGCAATCGTACCGAGCATCGCACCCAACGCCAAAGCACCGACATCACCCATAAATACTTGAGCAGGGTGGGCATTGTACCAAAGGAAGGCCAAACCAGCACCGATCATCGCTGAGCAAATCACCACAAGCTCTGAGGTATATTTCACATAGGGAATATGTAGATAATTGGCAAAACGAATATCACCAGACAAATAGGCAAACACACCCAAACCTGCCGCGACCATCACAATCGGCATAATCGCCAAACCATCCAAACCATCGGTTAGATTGACTGCGTTAGATGCACCATTGATCACCAAATAAGTAAAGGCAATAAAGGCTAAACCAAGTGGAACCGCTGAAAGTGGAATGGAAAGATTCTTAAAGAATGGAATCAATAAGTCCAACATATTCGCGGTATGCAAAGCGCTATCTTGCTGTTTTGCAATTACATATAAGGCAATACCAGCGCCTAATGAAGCAACTGAAGTCCAAAAAAACTTTTTACGAGCAGGTAAACCCGCATTGTCTTTATAACGGACTTTAATCCAATCATCAGCCCAACCGACTGCCCCAAATACCACCATAACCCCCAGAACAATCCAAACATACGGGTTGGATAGGTCTGCCCACAACAGGGTACTAATACCAATAGAGAGCAGAATGAGAATCCCCCCCATGGTCGGCGTTCCCATCTTCTTAGCATGATTTTCAGGTGCAAAAGAGCTCACCGCTTGACCATATTTTAATGCTTGTAATTTGCGAATCATGATCGGTCCTAAAACCAATCCAATTGCCAACGCGGTCAGTAGACTCAATAATGAACGCAATGTTAAATAACGAACAACTTGGAACGAGCTGTTATACCCCGCCAATTGTTCAAATAACCATAACAACATTTAAATTTTCTCCATCAAATCAGCCATCAACGTTTCCATGTGGGTGAAACGGGACCCTTTGAAGAGGAAACTCATCGACTGGGGTTGATGTCTTTGCACTAAATTAATTAAAAACGGTAATGCCTCTGCTTGTGTGGCAAATGCATGTAATGTTTTGGCATTCGCCGAGCCCTGCTGTGCTGCTTCAGCAAACTCTCCGACCACAACCAATGCATCTAAAGGCAAATTGGTTAAATCTCGGCCTAAATCATGATGTTCTTGCCAACTTGATTCTCCAAGCTCACCAATGTCGCCCATGACCATGACTTTCAAACCTTGCTGCTGCAATAGGACATTCGCAGCTGCACGCATTGAGGTTGGATTAGCATTATAAGTATCGTCAATAAATAGGTGCTGTTGATGTTGAATAAAATTCAAACGACCTTTTGCACCTTGTGCGTGTTCTAAGCCATGCACAATATCATCGAGTTCAACCCCAATCGCCAACGCAAATGCGGTGGCTGCTGCTGCATTTTCCACATTATGCGCACCTGCAAAGGGTAGATTCACAGCGCGAACACCATGCGGTGTATGCAAACGGAACTGTGAAAATTGAGGGTGAAGTTCAACATCAGTGACAAAGATATCTCCACCTTCACCAAAACTTAAAATTGGATGCTTTTGAGCACTCTCACGAATGCTTGCCGCATAATCATCCTTTGCAGGAACGATCGCAGTGCCTTGAGGCAAAATGTGCGCATAAATTTCTGACTTCGCGCGACAAATACCCTCTCGCCCACCAAACTCACCTAAGTGCGCTGTTCCAATATTTAGAATGCCAGCCACATGCGGTTGCACTAGATTTGAGGTGTAATCAATCTCACCTTGATGACTCGCCCCAAGCTCCATTACGGCATAGCGATGTTCTTGACGCAATTCAAGCAACATCATCGGCACCCCTAAATCATTGTTGAGGTTACCTCGGGTAATCAACGTCGGCGCTAAACGAGACAGAATGCTGCCTAACATCTCTTTAGTCGTGGTTTTACCACTGCTGCCCGTCAATGCAATCACTTTAAGTTGCGGGTTCTGTTGACGACGATAAGCCCCCAAATGTCCCAAAGCCAAGCGCGTATCTTTGACCACAAGCTGCACAATATCAGCATCGACTGGACGTTCAACAATCGCCATTTGACATCCCTGCGACGCAACTTGTGCCACAAAATCATGTGCATCGAAACGCTCACCTTTCAAGGCAAGAAAAACATCACCTGCTTCAGCATGGCGTGAGTCTGTCAAAATTCGCTTGATTTCACCTTGTAGAGGTTTTGCGTTATACCACTCACCCTGTGTCGCTTGTTGTAATTGTTCTGCTGTCCAAGGTTCTAATGGAACTGTACTGGTGGTTGAGGTGTGCATACTTGTTATTTACCTTTTGACTCTTATTGCGCAGGATATGCTGAGTGTATCGAATGTGGCTGTGCAGTAATTGCTGATTGCACCTCTACTACATCATCAAACCAATGACGAACGCCATCAACTTCCTGATAGTTTTCATGTCCTTTTCCTGCGATCACCACAATATCTCCTGCTTGTGCATGCTCAACCACAAATCTAATCGCTTCACGGCGATCATGAATTTCATGCGTCGCATGATCAGCAAAGTCAATATCTTGCTTCATATCAGCAAAAATCTGTTCTGGATTTTCAGTCCGTGGATTATCTGAAGTCAAAACTACAGGATTGGCATGATCAAGTGCCGCTTGCGTCATCAATGGACGTTTACCACGATCACGATCCCCCCCACAACCAAATACCGCCCAAAGCTGACCCGCGACATGGCGCTTTAAAGTCGTCAACACTTGAATCAAAGCGTCAGGAGTATGTGCATAATCGACCACGAATAAACGCTCAGCATGCTGAATCACTTGCATGCGACCTGGTGCACCCTGTAATTGTGGAACAAACTGTACTAAATCAGCCAAAGCAAAACCTGCATATTCCGCAGCAATTAAGCTTGCCAATAAATTCTCGACATTAAAATGTCCCAGCAATGGACTTTGAACTGAATATAAACCAGTTGGCGCAATCAGCGTAAAACGAGCACCACTCAATTGATAGTGCAAATCAGCAATATGGTAATCTGCGCTCGCTTGAGTCAATGAATAGGTCAAGATTTTAGGTTGCGATGGATTGGCCTTGGCGGCATCTAACATCAAGGCAGCATATGCATCGTCTACATTAATCACCACGGCTTTTAAGGTGGTAAATCTAAATAACAAGGCTTTTGCTTCAGCATAAGCCTCTAAAGTACCGTGATAATCCAAATGGTCACGACTTAAATTACTATAGACCGCGATTTCAATCTCACAGCCGTTTAAACGACCTTGCTCCAAGCCATGAGAACTTGCTTCTAACGCAACAAATGCTGCACCCTGCTTGGCATAAGCATGCAGTGCATTTTGTAATTGTAATGCATCTAAAGTCGTATGACTGGAGGGTGTCAAATTCGGCAAAATACCATTGCCCGTGGTCCCCATCACCGCACAGCCTTGTCCTTGTGAACTCACCAATTCCGCGATTAAACGAGAAATTGTGGTTTTGCCATTGGTGCCTGTGACTGCAATACCGCGTAAGATCGATATTGGATCAACATGCTGCAAATATTGCTTTTGCCATTCGCCCAATAACTGACGGACTGTTGGGCAGGTCCACTCTTTTTCTAAACCTAGCACAGTTTCACTAATCACCACCAATGCACCTGCATCCAATGCATTTTGGGCAAATTGGCGGGTTTTCTCAGCTTGGCTAAAACTATTCAACGCAATAAAGATTTGCCCTGCTTCAAGCTTACGGCTATCCAAACAAAAACCGTTAAAAGGCTGCGCAGACCAAGCTGCATCGATGTTGATCGGGTGTATCTGTTGAAAAAAAATCGACATTTTTTACCTGCGCACTGGAGTTGGTGAAGTATCTAGTGGTCTATCCAAAGGCACATTGAGTAAGCGTAAGGACTCTTGCATAATTTTGGCAAAAACAGGCGCTGCGACCAAACCACCATAGTAGCGACCCTGCGGATTTTCTACGACAACGATCATTGCCAAACGAGGATCACTCACAGGCGCAACACCCGCAAATAAAGCACGGTATTCATTATTTGAATAACCCTTACGGTCAGCGCGAAGTTTGTGCGCTGTCCCCGTTTTACCCCCAACACGATAACCAGGAATCACCGCTTGTTTTGCAGTTCCGCCCGGTAAAGTGACCTGTTCTAACATCATCAAAACTTGATCTGCAATTTTAGGGTCAAGCACCTGTTTGCCTTCGGGTGCATGTTCTAGCTTATGCAAACTCAACGGCATTTCCATGCCATGATTCGCCAACATCGCATAACCTTGTGCAAGCTGTAAAATCGTGGCATTCAAACCATAACCGTAAGCCATCGTTCCGAGTTGTGAAGAGTTGAGCTTATCTCCAGAGTAGAGTAAACCTGCACTCTCACCGGGAAATCTCACATCCGAACGCTGACCAAAACCGACACGACGGAAAAAGGACGGCAAAGCATCTTTAGGCAAAGACAAGGCAAGTTTCGCTGAACCCACATTTGATGATTTAACAATCACGCCTGTCAATGTCAGCGCACCATAGTTATGGGTATCACGAATGGTATGCCAACCCAAACGCATCGATCCTGGTGCGGTATTGATAATTGAATTCGGTGTGTATTGACCGCTTTCTAATGCAGCAGCAACGGTAAATGGCTTCATGGTTGAACCCGGTTCAAACATATCAATCGCACCACGGTTACGCATGGCATCTTTATTTGAAAGCCCGCCCTTATCATTTGGGTTATAAGATGGCCAACTGGTCATCGCCAAGATTTCACCCGTTTTGACATCGACAGCAATCGCTGTGGCTGAACGTGCATTGTTTGCAACACCCGCGGCAGTCAACTCGCGATACATAATATATTGCAATCGTGAATCGATACTCAGGGTGATGTTTTCGCCTGATTCGACCTCTTTGATCACTTCAGAAACTTTGAGGCGATTGCCTTTTTTATCACGGATAATCTTCTGTTCGCCATCAACCCCTGCCAGTCGTGTATTCAACTGCATTTCTAAGCCTTCGATACCCGTGCCTTCACTATTGGTCAAACCAATAATTTGTGCATTTGCTTGAGGCTGAGGGTAATAACGTTTATAACTTTTCTCAGTATAAACACCCTGAAAATTGCGCTTTAAAATTAAATCTGCTTGTTGCGGTGGAATCTCTTTTTGCAATACCAAATAACGTGAACGAGCCCGATCATTCATTTGTTGCTTTAAAACTTTACGGTCAATCCCAACCGCATCAGCCAATTCATCTAAGTTTAAGTTTTTATTGGGCAATTGACGTTTTAGGCGGCGATTGGTTGGATCTTTTTTGAGTTCTTCAGTAATTTCATTAAATTGTTTTTTGGCATCCCAATAATCTCTTGGGTCAATCACGATTTTCATAATCGGCGTACTGATTGCCAGCGGCACACCGTGACGATCACTAATCACACCACGCATCGCTTCTAGACGTTCAGTCCGTAAAATATTGGCATTGGCCTTGTTTTGCAAAAAGTCTTTATTGACCACTTGCACATAAAATGCACGTGCCACCAGAACCACAAAACAAAGCAGTACCACACCCCAAAGCAAATAAAACCGCCACATATCCAAAGCAAGTGTTGGTTTTGCCGAAATAGACTGCTGTTTTCTTCGTATCGGTTTACTTCGCTTATCTGCCATACAGCATGCCTTATTTATCTTGCTTCGAGGTCGTAGGTAAAGAAATCACAACGGTTTGTGCCGCGGGTGGTGAGAACATGCGGAGTTGCGTAACCGCACGTGAACCAATCTGTGCCGTTGCACCAAAGGTTTGCTGCTCAATAAGCAGACGCCCCCATTCAGCATTTAAATCATCTCTTTCACGCATATATGCACTCAAGTCACGATAGTCATGACGATATTCAAATACTTGAAACACCACCATCATTGCACTCGTGAAGACCAGTGCAACAAGTACAGCATAAACAACGACTTTTTTCAGTCCATTTTTGCTGTTTGGTAGAACCTCGTCATCATTTTTATTGTTCATTATTTGCCTTTTTGCTCTATACGCTCTGCAACGCGCAGCCATGCACTACGAGAGCGAGGATTTTCTTTCACTTCAGCTTCACTCGCACGAATCCGAGACACTTTCTTTAAGCGTCGCGTATCAACGCGTTGTTGCGGCATGCCCCAGCCATGATCTTCAGCTAGAGTCGATTCTTTTTGAATAAACTGCTTAATTAGACGATCTTCTAAAGAATGGAAACTGATCACAGCTAATTGCCCTTGAGCTTTCAACAATTCTACCGCTTGCGGTAAAAATACCTCAATATCATCCAGCTCTTTATTTAAGGCAATGCGAATCGCCTGAAAGGTTCGCGTGGCAGCGTGTTTATGCTTTTCCCATTTTGGATGGGCAACTTTAACAATTTCTGCGAGCTGCGCAGTAGTGGTAATTTCACCTGCTGCTTTAATCGCTTTGGCAATACGGCGACTATAACGCTCTTCACCGTATTGATAGATAATATTGGCGAGTTGTTCTTCTTCAATTTTCAACAACCATTCTGCCGCAGTTGGACCTTGCGAATTGTCCATCCGCATATCCAATGGTCCATCCTTCATAAAACTAAAACCACGCTCTGCTTGATCAAGCTGTGGTGAAGACACGCCTAAATCGGCCATGATGCCATCGACTTCAGTAATACCGATCTTGGCTAGTTCAGATTGTATATCTGCAAAACTAGCATGAATAATTTTAAATCGAGGATCTTCTTGTTCTAATTGTGCTGCGACTTCAAGCGCTTGAGGATCTTTATCAAATCCGTAAACACGTGCATTTTGATCTAATTTTGAGAGCAATAATTTGGTATGACCGCCACGCCCAAAGGTAGCATCAACAAAAACACCGGAGTCGCGACCTGCCAAAACGCCATCAATGGTTTCGTGAAGTAAGACAGAAATATGCGACATAGTAGATAAATCAACAGCTAAAAATGTAACTGCACATTATCACCTTGTTTTATGCCAGTACCAAACGACTTTTTGTAGAGAATTCTTAACTTTTCATAGGTAAAACCGTTTTCTTCTCATTTTCCATTCAATAAAAAAGCAAATACCTCGCGTATTTGCTTTTGCACTTAAGCCGTTCAAAGTGGCGACGCTTAGTTCTATCGCTTTTGAGAATATATTTGGTCAAAAACTGCACCATTCACAAAATGTGTTTTTTGCGCTTTTTCCCATCCACCAAACACCTGATTAATATTGAACAATTGAATCTTCGGAAATTGCGCTGCATATTTTGCTGCGACTTGCGGATGACGTGGGCGGAAGTAATGTTTCGCCGCAAGCTCTTGTCCCAAAGGGGAATAAAGGAAGTTTAAGTAGCCACGCGCTAAATGACGATTTCCATTTTTATCTACTGTTTTATCGACGACTGCAACAGAAGGCTCTGCCAAAATCGAAATAGAGGGATAAATGATTTCAAATTTATCTTTTCCCAAACCTTGAGTTGCCAATAACGCTTCATTTTCCCAAGATAACAGCACATCACCAATACCACGTTCAGCAAAAGTCGTTAAGGAACCACGTGCACCTGAGTCTAGAACTTTGACGTTATGGTAAAGTTTTTTGACTAACTCACGCGCTTTTGCATCATTTCCAGCGGGTTGTTTTAATGCATACCCCCAAGCAGATAAATAAATCCAACGCGGCGCACCGCCTGTTTTAGGATTTGGAGTAATAATTTCAACGCCATCTTTAGTTAAGTCATTCCAATCACGAATATGCTTTGGATTGCCTTTGCGAACTAAAAAGACAATCGTTGAAGTATAAGGTGCAGAATTATTTTTAAATTGTTTTTGCCAATCTTTTCGAATTAAACCAGCATTCGCTATTTCATCGATATCATTGGCAAGTGCTAAAGTCACTACATCTGCTTGTAGACCATCGATCACGGATCGAGCTTGCTTACCCGACCCACCATGCGACTGTTTAAAATTAACGTCTTGACCTGTTCTTTGCTTCCAGTACTGTCCAAATGCCTGATTATATTCTTGATAAAACTCACGCGTTGGATCATAAGATACATTTAGAAAGGCTGTCGCTGCTTGGGCTACGCTGGTTAAACCCAACAGCAAAAAAGTTGTTATTACTATTTTCATTTATTTCTTACTCATCAGACCCCATTTATAAGCACTATATTTAGTATCAAATACCTTTACAATCATGTAGTTATATTAATAAGTAGATTGTTATTCTGCTTTTAAGATATACCGCCACAAGATATCTATTGCTCTATAAATGTACAATGAGGCATTGTGAGCTAACATTTGAAAAGTGAGGGCCTCCACGCTTTCTACACATTTGCTTGCTAAATTTGTATTGTGTACAAAGCAGCAACACTGTTATAAACATATATAACGGCGTGGCTAAATTTTAGATTTTTTGTAAAAAGTGTGACGCAGTTCTACTTTTTTATTATTTTTTATGTTTAAATTGTATCTATAAAGCAAATTATTAGTTATTTGGTTGGCCTTGATAGACCAGAAATCAAAAGGGGATGTGAGCAATGCGAGCATTAGAGTTGAAAAAAGCACTATGCCTAAGTTTATTTTTAACTTGTTCTATATCTGTTGGGCATGCAGCTGCGATTAAAGAAAATAACAGTTTAAAAACGCTAGACAAGACGACTTCACCGATCGTTAAAGCGCTCGATCAGCAAAAACGCAATACTTCATTATCATTATCTGCAACAGATGATGAATTAAAAATGTTGAATAGTATTCGTACAACACCGACTCAAACTTTTTTTGCCAGTCAACATGAACGTTTTTCTCGTTTTGTGCAAACCATATTCCAACCACATAGTTCTTAACGATTAAATACGTAATTCATCTCATGTTTAAATGAGCCTAGTCATACCGTGACTAGGCTTTTTCGTTATAATAGTTCAAATTCTAATTTAAACGCCGATCACTTATGACAGTTCGTACTCGCATTGCGCCCTCTCCTACAGGCTTTCCTCATGTAGGCACTGCCTATATTGCATTATTTAATTTATGTTTTGCTAAACAGCACGGTGGTGAATTCATTTTACGTATCGAAGATACGGATCAGCTTCGTTCAACACCTGAATCTGAAAAGATGATTTTAGATTCTTTACGCTGGTTAGGCTTAAATTGGTCAGAAGGCCCAGATGTGGGTGGCCCACATGCCCCATATCGCCAATCTGAACGTATGGGCATTTATAAGCAATATGCACTTGAATTGGTTGAAAAAGGTCATGCGTTCTACTGTTTTGCAACCGCAGAAGAACTCGATCAAATGCGTGCAGAACAACAAGCACGTGGTGAAACACCAAAATATGACGGCCGTGGTTTAAAACTCTCACAAGAAGAAGTTCAACGTCGTCTTGCAGCAGGTGAACCACATGTCATCCGCATGAAAGTGCCTGAACAAGGTATTTGTAAAATCAATGATATGTTACGTGGCGAAGTCGAAATTCCATGGGCACAAGTCGATATGCAAGTTTTGCTAAAAACAGATGGCTTGCCAACCTATCACCTTGCAAACGTCGTGGATGATCATTTGATGGAAATCACCCACGTGTTACGCGGCGAAGAATGGCTCCCTTCTGCACCGAAACACCAGTTATTGTATCAATATTTTGGCTGGGATATGCCTGCGCTGTGCCATATGCCTTTATTGCGGAACCCAGACAAATCAAAACTTTCAAAACGTAAAAACCCAACCTCGATCAACTACTATCGTGATATTGGGGTCTTGCCTGAAGCTCTATTGAACTATTTAGGTCGTATGGGTTGGTCGATGCCTGACGAGCGTGAAGTATTCACGCTGCAAGACATGGTGGACAACTTTGACGTACAACGTGTTTCACTGGGTGGTCCAATCTTTGATGTTGAAAAACTGAATTGGTTGAATGGTCAATGGATTAAGGCACTCACACCTGCAAAATTATTAGAACGTTTATTGACATGGAAAAATGATCCAAAGACTTTAGAAGAGATTGCTGCTGCGATTCAACCGCGAATCAACTTGTTGTCAGAAGCTGTGAATTGGGCAGGTTTTTACTTCAATCACATGCCACAAATCAGCAAAGAACAATTTGAAAGCAAAAAATTGACTGAAGAACAAGTTCGTCAAAGCTTACAGTTCGCGATTTGGCGCTTAGAAAGCCAGTTCACATGGAACAACGACACGGTGAGCCAAACACTGATGGACTTGGCAAATCAAATGGAAATTAAATTGCGTGATTTCATGCCTGCCTTTTTTATTGCCATTGCAGGTTCAACCAGCTCAACCCCTGTGATGCAAGCGATGGTGACGATTGGTCCTGATTTAACTTTTGCGCGTTTACGCCATGCTTTAGAAATTGTAGGTTCGCCAAGCAAGAAAGAACTTAAAGTGTGGGAAAAATTAAATGAATCGCTAAAATTGCCGAAAAATGATGCAAATAGTGAAAGTTAATCCAACATAATCATTGACGTGTGAGTGCAATCCTCCTAATATTGCCTCACACAAACTGGGGCCATAGCTCAGTTGGTAGAGCGCTACAATGGCATTGTAGAGGTCAGCGGTTCGATCCCGCTTGGCTCCACCAAATTTTAAGATTAGAAAAGTAAAACTTTTCCTTAAAATTTAAGCAAACAGCTCCGCTGTGCGCAGGCAAGCTCAGTTTAAAAGTTTGCAATATTTTGTTGCACACAAATGCCTCATCTGTCCCTATCGTCTAGAGGCCTAGGACATCGCCCTTTCACGGCGGTAACCGGGGTTCGAATCCCCGTAGGGACGCCATATTCTGTTTATCTAATAATTATATTTTTCTCACAATCTTTCCATTAAATCAGATTGCACATTTTCGATTTTTCCATAAAATAGCCGCTTCTCTATGCTTGGACAAATTGTCGTATGCAATCTTCCAACTCAAATACCCATCAAGACCCAAATGCACCAAAAACATTAAAACGTGCTATGAGTACTCGCCATTTGGTGATGCTCTCTCTCGGTGGCGCAATCGGTACAGGTTTATTTCTAGGTTCTGGCGAAGTTATTGCCCAAACTGGTCCTGTAGGCGCAATTATCGCCTATATCCTAGGTGGTTTGATCGCCTATATGGTGATGTTATGTCTCGGTGAGCTCGCTGTACACATGCCTGTGGCAGGAGCTTTTGGTGCATACGCGCAAAAATACATTGGTCCAGGCACAGGTTACATGATCTCTTGGGTCTATTGGCTCACATGGACCGCCACGCTAGGAACAGAATTTACCGCCGCAGCTTTATTGATGCAGGAATGGTTCCCCCATATTTCGATGTGGATTTGGACTATTATCTTTGCACTCACCATTTTTGCACTCAACTTGAGTTCCACACGTATTTTTGCTGAGTCAGAATTTTGGCTGGCCTTAGTGAAAGTCGTAACCGTTATTGTGTTTATTTTACTAGGTTTATTGGCAATTTTTGGCTTAATTCCATTTGATGGTGCCGAATCAGCACCGCTGTTCCACAACTTGACTACGCATGGATGGTTCCCTCAAGGTTTGATTCCGATTTTTACCACCATGCTGATTGTAAACTTTGCCTTCTCTGGTACTGAGTTGATTGGTGTTGCCGCAGGTGAAACCAAAGATCCAGCAGTAAACGTACCGAAAGCCATTAATGCAGCCATTTGGCGCTTACTGATTTTCTTTGTTGGAACCATCATTGTCATCAGTGCTTTATTGCCTTTCGAAATCGCAGGTTTAGGCGGCGAAGGGGTCAGCAGCAGTCCTTTTGTTACGGTATTTAATTACATTGGCATTCCTTATGCAGATGACATCATCCGCTTTGTGATTATCACCGCGTTGCTCTCTGCTGCAAACTCAGGCTTATATGCCGCCTCTCGAATGATGTGGTCTCTGTCGGATCAACGCCAACTTCCAAGTCTTTTCTCTCGACTTTCGAAAAGTGGTACACCGATTATTGCGCTTGTGGTGACGATGTTTGGTGCGATTCCTGGACTGTTATCTGAGCATTTTGCCCCAGAAACCATCTTTAAGAATTTGTTAGGCGTGGCTGCATTCACCATGGTGATCGTGTGGATGAGTATTTGCTTGAGCCAATTCAACTTTAGACGTCAGTGGTATAAAGCTGGCTATACTGTAAAGGATTTGAAATTTGCTGCGCCACTGTATCCTATCGTACCGATCTTAGGTTTTGTGTTCTGTCTGATCACAGGTCTTAGTATGGCATATGATCCAGAAATGCATGCTGGCCTCATTGTTTGTTTAATTTTTATCGCGGCATGTTACTTAAGTCACTATGTCTTCTATCGTGATCAAAAATAAATAAATTTCAGTGAAAATGCACTTGTGTTCGCTAAAACTTCAATTGTTTTAGCTTACCCAAGCTGCATTTTTTTGATTTTGATGTAATTTTATCCACTTGTTCGCTTTTTTTAACTTTTAGCCTGAAAAGCGTTTGACACATTATCTAATTCAACCTAATATACGCCCACCTCTGAAACGTCCCTATCGTCTAGAGGCCTAGGACATCGCCCTTTCACGGCGGTAACCGGGGTTCGAATCCCCGTAGGGACGCCATTAATGTTTCAGATGTATGCCTCAATATAAGTCCCTATCGTCTAGAGGCCTAGGACATCGCCCTTTCACGGCGGTAACCGGGGTTCGAATCCCCGTAGGGACGCCAAATTCTAAAAAAGCCACTGCATTGACAGTGGCTTTTTTTATGGGTGGATGTTCTTTATATAAGGCGAACACAGTTCGCCTCTACATTTCACCCAATGCCAACCTGAACCTCTAAACGTCCAGATTGTACACGCAGGCCTCGAATCTCAAATTGATCAACCAGCTGTTGAACCAACTCTCGGCTTTCCTGCAAAATATTCAAACCAGGCAGAATACTAAAATCAGTCAAACTTAACAGCTTATCCACCATCCAAGAGCGGTTATTAATAAAATCAATAAAACCAGCCTCCTCGAGATCAATATACCAAATGCGATGCCCTTCTTTTTGAATACCCGGTACATCCCGAATCAAATGATTAATCAAGAAAGGGATAGGCAAAGAATTAATCACGTCAAAACTGACACTACCCACTCGACGCGCCGCCCAATTGGTCAAAGTTCCGCCATGACGGACCTGAAGGTCTAAATGTTCATCTACCTGACGCAGACGTAAATATTTTTCCTGTCCAATACGACATTCTAAGACATTAAATTCTAATGAAAGGCGATAAAGAAAACGGCGATAGTGTCCGTCTAATTCGATATGAAAACGATCATTGCCACATTCAACTTTAATGTCATCAATTTCAGTACGATCTATCCGTTTTCTTATCTGATTATTGAGCAACATTTCCGGCAAATACAAAGTTAAGCTGCTCTTCCCCAAAGAGGCTCTAGCCATACTGAGTGCCACTTGACGTGCAGCTTCACTGGTTTCTGTGACAATATCTCGCACAGAGTTCCGTACCCCCTCGACACCGCGCTTGGTATGATGGGTAACATGATCTAAAGCATCTAATGCCGCATCTGCCACACCCGCAATATTACGAGAAGTATCACTGGCAAACTCAACTGCATCTTGTGCATGTTGCAATGTCTTATTGATGAGCCGACGTGATAATGATGGTTTATTATCAGATGCTGTATCTGCTGGCATAATATCGAACATTGCCTTTTTATCATCTTGTCGATTCAAGATGCTCTCCCTCTTCCCTTTCTTACTTATTCGCTCACTGCTTCTGAGCTATAGTCCACTTTCCGAACTGGTCGAACGTTTTTTCTAGATTAGCACGCAACGCAGCGCAATTTGCGTATTTTTGTTGCATATCCTCAAATTTTCCATGCGTATATCTGATTAATTTACACTCAAAACTGGTTACTTTTCATCTTGTTTCTGCTGCGATATTTCATTTCTATCTGGACGTAATAAGATTTGATTTAAACGCATCGTTTTGTATTTTTCTAAATTTTGTTGAATCTGATTTATTTTCTCTTGTCCATCATCATGATCAAAATGAACGAGCTCGCGTAGCGTGACCCACGCTGCTTGCATCTTATCAAAATCATTGCCTTTCTCTAATTTCTGTTGCAACCAATCCGATAAATCTTGCGCACGTTTTTGTATTTCAAATTGATAGGCAAACAAACCGCTGGAGAGTGCCATATCATCGAATTGACTGCACAACAACGTTTTGATTTGCTGCAATTGATGACTTTGTTGCTGCAAATAACTATTGAGAATTCCTTGTTGGAACCATACAGCCAATGCTGTCATTTCAGCGACAATAACATCTCGTTGCTCATACAAGCTATTTCGCTCAGCATGTTGTTTATCCAGACGAATATCGCCTAAATAATGAAGGAGACCATGCTCCAAAATCGTATGAATTCCCCCTAAATCTAATTTTTTCCTATCGACCAATACGAGTCGAGTAAGCAGATGTGTGAGTTGCTCATGCTGTTCTTGATCTATCAGCAAAGTTAAACAAGTATCAGCGTCTTTTTGTATAGATCGCCACAAGTTCGCCAGTAGCGATTCGGCGCTTTGCTGCTCAATTCGATCTTTAGTCTGCATCAATTTACGTTGCAAGGCATGTTGCATCGAACTCGACTGCGCGATACTTTCTAACACATGAGAATCGATTAATAATTGCGGTGCACTGGCAATCACCTCTTTACTATAAGCAAGTTGAGATTCTCGCCCACCCAGTATTCCACCCAAAGATTTTCCCAGTGAATTTAAACCACGACCAACATCCATCAAAATATTGGTTTCTGATCCTCGTGTTTGCAAAATTTCTCTAGGAAGTAGAGTGCTCACAGCGTTATGCAAGATTTTCGAATAGGTTTTCTGATCAATTGCTTTGCTGTACTGACACAGTAAAGCAATGGCATACTCAACATCACTGACATGCGGCTGATAGTCAGGCTCATTGCGATGCAGTAAACAATCGATATAAGCATAAAAGGCGACTTCATTGCGTTGTGGCGAATGCTGCGCAGCCCACTCATATTGTTCTATCGCTTGGCTGTATTGTGCTGCACCAGCATACGCTTTCGCTAAAGCAATGGCATGTGCCACACTCGGATCGTGCTGTTGAAAATAACTGAGTAAATCAATTTTAGGCTGTTGATCGAGACATGACTCAAGCTGACGCACGTAGCCATTAATTTGCTGTGATGTCGGCTGCTGAACGACATAGTTCAGTTGGTAGGTCACGCATTGCTCATACCATGCATATTTCCGTGCATGAAACTCATATGCAGGGATCAATTCATCTTCAATCAGTTGAATCAACTGGGTTGTATAGAGAATATCTTCATCTGTCTCATGCTTGAATTTCCATTGCTTCGGTAAAGAGACTTTAAATAAACGCAAAAAGAAATTGGCGCTAAGGTCTGGACTTTCCATACTGACCAATATCAATTTATCTTGTGTGGACAGATGCCCCTTGGCTTTTGCAATCCGTGCTAAACGCAATTTTAAAATTTTAGTAGGAAGCATGTATTTCCTTGCGTATTATTCGCTCAATTCTTCGATCAACTTATCATGACTGTGAATACTTTAGCGAATAGCTTTAGACGAGATGCATGCCAAGCGCTACCTCGATGCTCAGCCCCAATATGAGGTGCAATCGTGTAAATTTTTGAATTTGCATCATTCTCGGTTTTAGCTTTTGTGCTTTTTTCGCTAAAATAGCCAAAACAGAATAGGAAAAATCTATGCAATACCGTTGCCCTAAGTGCCAAAGCGTAAAAGTGATGCCTGTCAGTCAAGGTGCAAATAGCCCTCGTCCAAACGTACCGAAAAGTTTGGTGCTACTTGTTCCAGCAATTTTTATTTTATTAATTTTGGTGCTGATTAGCATTGCACTGTGGCTTTTTGGCAATGGCGCAGGTCAAGGTCTACAAATTGCAACTGTTGTTGTATTTGCTGTCTGTGTGATTGCAGGTGGCTTATTTTGGCGTGATCTACCCGATTTCAAAATTTCAATGCAAGCCTTTATGCAGGCACAAAAACATTGGAAATGCCGTGACTGCAATCACGAATGGCAAAACTAATACACTGATCATAAAATCTCGCGCCTCCACATCAGCTTAGTGCTGATGTGGCTGATCTTGTTTTACTGGTTCAGCATGTGAATGAGTATGCTGACAATTCATCTCAGCATCATCCTCAATCTGTAAGGTCACTTCAGCAATATCATGTTGGTGTGTCAACATTTCTGTTGCGGCACGATGCAATTGTTTCCGATCAGCATTCGGCGCAAACAAATGTACAGTTAAATGAATATTCTTCGAGCTAATCGCCCAAACTTTCAATTGATGAATACTCTCAACACCCTCTAACGCCAATAAGTCATTTCTTAACTTTTCAATATCAACTTCGTCTGGCACGCCTTCCAATAGAATATTGATACTCTGCTTTAATAAGATCCACGTTCTTGGTAATACCCAAAAACCAATAGCGACCGCAATAATCGTATCTACCCAATACCAATTGGTGTAATAAATTACAATCGCACCAATGATCACACCAACGGAACCCAAAGCATCACTCAGCACTTCTAGATACGCGCCTTTGATATTTAAACTTTCTGAAGCGCTGGACATCAGCATCTTCATTGAAATCAAATTAATCACCAAACCCAGTGTTGCCACAATCAGCATCCCCAAGCTATGAATTTCTGGGGGTTGGGTAAAGCGTTGATACGCTTCGTACAAAATGTACATCGCTACAAAGAACAGCATAGAAGCATTAAATAATGCCGCCAAAATTTCAAAACGTTGATAACCAAAAGTACGCTTGTTATCTGCTGGTCGCTTGGAAATTTGAATAGCTGCCAATGCAATCGCAAGTGCAGCCGCATCGGTAAACATATGTGCCGCATCGGAGAGTAATGCCAAACTTTGGGTCATTAAACCCGCAATAACCTCGACGACCAAAAATGTCGATGTGAGTATCAGGGCAATGGTTAATTTTTTGACATTGCCTTCAGTCACCGCTGCATGACTATGGTCATGACCTTGATGTCCACTCATGTTGGACTCCTCATTTGCGTGAAAAACAAAAACCGCCTATTTTCACTGTCATTTACTCGTGCTAGACGTCATCCACAACCTGCGTGCTATCCGCTATATACCGTTTCTGCGACGCTGTTTATGAAATGCAGAAAGTGAACAGGTTTTGTGGATGACAAAGTTTTTGGTTACTTTTTTAAAAAAGTAACGGAGTTAACGGATGAGATCAAGCTCATCACAGTAAGACTCCGCCATGAAATACAAGGGTCAACAATCCCTCTCATTCATCCAGCGATACACCACAGGCAAAATCACCAAAGTCAGTAAAGTCGATGAAATAATCCCACCAATCACCACTGTTGCCAATGGACGCTGTACCTCTGCACCCGTTCCAGTCGCGATTGCCATCGGAATAAAACCAAGTGATGCCACAAAAGCTGTCATCAGAACAGGACGCAAACGTAAGATTGCTCCTTGCCATGTGGCAATATGCAGATCGAACTGCTCACGTAGTTCTTTAATAAAACTCAGCATCACCAAACCATTCAATACTGCAACACCCGAAAGCGCAATAAAACCCACGCCCGCAGACATCGACAATGGAATATCTCGCAACCACAATGCAACCAGTCCACCAGACAAGGCAAATGGCACGCCACTAAATACCAGCAAGCTTTCTTTAAAGTTATGGAATACCGCCATCAATAAAGTAAAAATCGCAATCAATGCCAATGGAATCACAATCTGCATACGTGCTGCCGCAGATGCCAAGTTTTCAAACTGCCCACCATATTCCAACCAATAGCCTGCGGGTAAAGGTTGCTGCTTCAGGGTCGTTTGCAACTCTTGCACAAATGAACCAAGGTCTCGTCCTTCTACATTTGCCGTCACAATGACACGACGTTTACCATTTTCACGTCCAACTTGGCTCATGCCTGAGATGGTTTCGACTTTGGCGACATCTTGTAATTGAATCAGACCACCATTGGGTAATTGGATCGGGAGCTGCGCCAAGTTTTGTGCGGTGCGTTGATCGTCAGGTAGACGAATTTCAAAATCAAAACGACGGTCACCTTGTAAAATCTGACCGACATTTTGACCACCGACACTGGCCGCAACCACATCTTGAATCGTTTTCACCGACAAACCATATTGCGCCGCAAGCGCATTGTTAATATCCACATTTAATACAGGCAAACCACTGGTCTGTTCAACTTTGACTGCTGTCGCACCTGAAATCTTTTGTATTTTTTGAGCAATGGCTTGTGCTTGTGTATCGAGCACATTCATATCATCGCCAAATACTTTAATTCCCACATCACTGCGTATTCCTGAAATTAACTCATTAAAACGCAATTCAATCGGTTGAGAAAACTCACTGTTATTACCTGGAATGGTTTCTAAAAATGCTTGCATGCGGGTACGCAATGCATCAATGCTTTCTTTTGGGTTTTTCCATTGATCTTTAGGTTTCAATAGAATAACTGCATCAGAAATATTGGGTGGCATGACATCAGTCGCCACTTCAGCCGTACCTGTACGAGCAAATACCGCCTTCACCTCTGGAAAGTTTTTCAGAATTAACTTTTCAGTATTTTCTTGCATCCGCAAAGACTGTTCTAAACCTGTACTTGGCGACCGCATTTGTTGTACTGCAAAATCACCTTCACTCAGTTGTGGGGCAAATTCACTGCCGATTTGAGTGGTTAACACCCCAGTCAAAACCAAGATACTGATAGCAAATGTCACAACCACCATTTTGAATTGATAAGCCCAATCTAAGATCTGTTGATACTTCCCTTTTAAGGTCTGCATCCAACGTGATTCTTTTTCTTTGACTTCACCCGTAATGAATAATGCAACTGCGGCAGGCACAAAAGTCACCGACAGAATCATCGCACCCAGCAATGCCATCACCACTGTCATCGCCATCGGATGGAACATTTTCGCTTCTACACCTGTCAGTGCAAAAATCGGTAAATACACCACCATAATAATGGCTTGCCCAAACAATAACGGTTTACGTGCTTGTTTTGCTGCAAGAAAGACTTCTTTAAAGCGTTCTTGTCGGGTTAATAATCGCCCCGCATGATGCTGTGCCTCTGCAAGCCGTCGAATACAGTTTTCAACAATCACCACCGCACCATCGACAATGATCCCGAAGTCCAATGCACCCAAACTCATCAAGTTGGCACTGATATTCTGCTGTGCCATGCCCGTCAAGGTGAACAGCATGGAAAGTGGAATCACACAGGCCGTGATTAAAGCCGCACGGAAATTACCTAAGAAAATAAACAGAATCACGATCACCAAAATCGCGCCTTCGACCAAGTTCTTCTGCACCGTTTTGATGGCTTTGTTGACCAATGTCGTTCGGTCATACACCGTTTCAATTTCTACACCTTTCGGGAGCGTCGATTGAATTTCTTGGATCTTTGCATCCACCGCTTGCGCAACAGTACGACTGTTTTCGCCCATCATCATCATGGCGATGCCGAGAACAGTCTCTTCACCATTATAGGTTGCCGCACCAGTACGCAAGTCATGCCCGATTGCAACCGTTGCAACATCTGACACACGAATCGGTGAACCATTTTTAATACTGACAGTGATGTTCTGAATATCTTCGATGGTACTCAACATACCCGGCACACGAACCGTCAGCTGCTGACCATTCTCCTCAATGAAACCTGAGCCACGGTTTTCATTATTTTCCTGCAATGCAGTTTGAAATTCAGTGAGTGAAATCTGTAACTGTTGTAGGCGTTTTAAGTCAGGCGAAACGATATAGGTTTTGTTGTAACCCCCAATACTGTTGATTTCAGCCACACCTTTGACGCGCTGCAATTGTGGGCGCACGATCCAGTCTTGGATTTCACGTAAATCCATTGCGCTATAGGGCGTACCATCCTCTTTTTTCGCACCAGCTTTGGCTTTGACTACCCACTGATATATTTCGCCTAAACCTGTCGAAACAGGTGACATCACAGGATCAACCGCATCAGGCAATTGTCCATCCGCTTCTTGCAAACGTTGATTGATCAACTGTCTGGCCCAATAAATATCAGTGCCATCTTTAAAAATAATGGTGACTTGCGATAAACCATAACGCGAAATCGAACGGGTTTGTTCTAAGTCAGGAATCCCCGCCATTGCAGTTTCGATCGGATAGGTAATTCGCTGTTCAACTTCTAAAGCGGTATAGCCATTGGCTTGGGTATTAATCTGTACCTGCGTATTAGTAATATCGGGAACGGCATCAATCGGTAGTTTCTGATAACTCCACACCCCAATCGCAATCCACGTCATCACAAACAGCATGACCCAAATGGCATTTTTAATCGCAAACTGAATCAGGCGATCAAATAAGCCTTCAGGTTTTGGCAATTGAGAAGAATTAGTGTCCATGCTCAGCCTCTCCTTTTTCAAGTTCAGACTTCAACAAGAAACTGCCTACTGCGACATAAGATTGACCTGCTGTTAGACCCTGAGTAATTTCAACCCATTGCCCATCTTGGCTACGCTGTCCGATCTGTACTGGAACTGCACTAAAATCGAAACCTTTTTTCGGATTCGACTTCGCCACAAAAACCACATCTTTGCCTTCAACCTGTTGAATCGCTTCGGCACTGACTCGCATCACCGATGGCTGTGAACCTGCTTGTAATTCAACATTGACCATCAAATTTGGACGTAGCTCAGCCGCGTTCGATAAAACTTTGGCACGTACTTGTAAGCGACCAGTTTGTGCATCTGCTTCAGAGGTCAAGCTCTGGACTTGCGCATTAAATTGATTGCCTGTTTGCAGCGATTTAAAACGAATTTGCTGATTCGGCTGCACATTGATATTGACCATGGTCGGCAATACAAACTCCAGCCAAAGTTGGTCTAATTGATCAATGGTAAATAGTTGATCTGCAAGCTGAACATTTTCACCAATCACAATATCTTTATTGCTGATCACACCACTAATCGGTGCAGTTAAGCGATAGCGTCCATTTGACCCTGAAGCTGCTCCAAATGCAGTTAAACGTGAGCGCGCTGCTTGTACTTGGATTTGGGCTTGGCGATAGGCGTTATAGGCGCGTTGATATTCTTGTTTGGCAGAAATACCTTGTGACCAAAGACTACGTTCACGCTCATAATCTTGTTTAGCCAAGTCTAAATTGGTTTGCGCAATTTGCAGATTGGCTTGTTGATCAACCAAGTCAGGCACGAGCAAATTTGCCAATGCTTGTCCTTGTTTGACTTGTTGCCCCAACTCCACATATACGGACTCAACTCGCCCCGCAAAGCTTGGGGAAACGTGTGCCTGACGATCGGTATTGACTGTCAGTTTCGCAGGGAAAGTTTGCACTTGATTGACTTCACCGAGCGCGACTTGAGCAAGCTTGACACTATACTGCTGCATCTGTTCGGCACTTAGACTTAAGCTTTCCTCTGACTCATGCTCCTCTCCTGTGTCCGCATGCTGATCTTTTTCATTTTCCTGATGCGAATGCCCTTGTTCGCCATGTTCCGCGCTTTCGCTGCTTTTGCGCTGACCACTCCACAACAACACGGCAGCCACAAGCGTCGTTGCAATGACAATAATGGCAATCCAAACCCATTGAGAACGCATTTTTGCTTTAATCTTCATCTCGTTATTCTCCAACTTGGTTTGGGAAGGCATTACTTTGTTGCCATATACGCTGATTCAGTTGCATCAAGGCATCTTTGGCGGTGATTTGTTCGGTTGACAGTCCCATACGCGCACTTTGCACTTCGGTACTGAGTTGCCATGCTTGCTTTAGCAATTGCACTTTACGTAAACGCACATCCTGTAGCTGCATAGTGGCTTGTTGCACATCGGTGACTGAAAATTTGCCTAAACGAAAGCCCTGCAAGGTTTTTTGCTGAACTTGATTCGCCAGTGGAATTTGCTGATCGTCGAGCTGCTTAAATTGCGCTTGTAAGCCCTTCAATTCAGCCAGACGAATATCAATATCCATCTGATTCTGCTGACGATAGGTCCGTTGTTGCTGCTGAATAAGGCTTTGTTTGGCTTGGGCAATTTGAACCCCATATTTTTGGGAGTTAAAAATATTGAGTGGAATTTCAATGCCTAAACGAATTTGGTTTTCGCTATATTGATCAGCTGAACGGGTGCGATTGACACCAAACGTCATGATCGGCTGTGGACGTGACTTGGCTTTGAGTTGGTCAATTTGCGCTTGTTGACGCTGCGTTTCTAACTGCAAACCTCGCTCAAATAAATTCTCATTTTGCTCAGTCACTGCCTTGATCTGCGTCGCTTTGGTCCATAATTCAGCCGTGCTTGCAGAAATTGAAAATTGATTTACGCTTTCTCCTGCAAGGCTCGCCAATTGCTTTTGTGCCAGTTGCAGTTGTAAATCCGCTTGTTGAAAGAGCCGCTGATTTTCCAAATGTGCGATACGAACCCGCTCCACATCGACTTGGGCAATGCTGCCTGCCTGATAACGTCTTTGAGAGGCATCCAAGTTTTGCTGGCTGACTTGTAATTGCTCAGCAATCACTGATTTTTCGAGTTGTAATAAAGCCACTTGTGCCCAAACATATTGCACGATCAATTCGAGTTCTGCGTCGTAGCGTTGCTGTTCCAAGTCAACTTGATTGGCGGAAAGCTTAGCCACTTTTTGCGCCGCTTTACGCTGACCAAAGAGATCTAAAGGCTGTGAAATACCAATGGACAACTCTCGGTCTTGATCATTTTGAAAGCCTGTTTGCTCAATCGAAATACTCGGATTTGCCCACAAAGCACTTTGTTTTAGCTGCACACTCGCCATCTGTTGTTGTGTTTGCCAGCTTGACTGATTGTTTTGATAAGCACGAACCTGCTGCAAAATTTGTTCAAAATTAGAATTTTGCTGCACGACACTTGAACTTGCTGATGCCTGATTGACATCGAGTACAGATTTCGCTGATATGGATTGCCCGAAAACTACAGTCGAGAGAGCAATCCCCAATATCGACCACTTGAATGGTGATGAATGGACAGAATTTTTTAGCGTATGGGTACGCTGATTTAAACTTAAAGACATGTTAAGCCCCGCAAATAATAAGGTTGCGGTGGGCTATTTTTCGGCTACCCCACCAATAGCGGGGTCAGAACAGGCGGCGGATTGAGACTGGATAGATACGGAGACTGATACGAATTCGACCAATGGTATTTTTGTTTTAATTTTTGCGTCCGCAACATCGGCTGATCAAGCTGTTGCTGAACTTCAGGCGTAACCACATGAAAGCAAGACGGCAAATGATCGTGATGATCTTGCAAACTCACAGGCATAGGCAAATCAGTTGTATCTAATTTGGAAGTTTGAACCTGAGTCGTTGCCGCATCAATAGCATCAGGGACATGATGCCCAAAATGGCTGGAAAAAGTTGATTGCTGATTGGTATTTTCATGGGCGCAATAAGCTGCTGCCACATTCCAAAGACTTTGGAATATGAACAAACTTAGCAAGACGGTCACGAAAATACTGGAACGACGCAAATTTTTCTCTTTAGTCAAAAATTGCTCAGATGGACTATAGCAACTAAACTCGATGTAATAAAATTACATCTGCGAATTCAGCCATAAAATCTTTTGTGCATGCAGAATGTGCAAATCATTAGATTTTTGCTGAACGGTAGGAAACTGCTCAGTAGAATAAGCAGTTTCCTAAAATATGAATCTGGTTATTTACACTTCTGCTTGATGTCGCAGTGGTGAATATGCTTTTCTAAATGCACTTTAGCTTCTTGCTGAGACTGTAGATTTTTTTCTAGAAAAATCAAACCTCCATCGGCATTCGCCAAACTTACCGAAAGAAATAAAACCATGAAACATAACGTTGTATTTAATTGAATAGACATAACACTCACCTGATTTATATATTGCAATTCATCGGGTGGATAAATTCACACCCAAATAAAATGAATAAAAATTATTCGCTTAGGGTCTACTCATAATCAGCAGGTCTTGATCAGAAGACTTTTACTCAATCATGATTTACAAAACTTTGATGCAAATGTACCGATCAACATGACATCAGAATAAATATTCGAATGTGATATTGAGACCTCTATTAATAAGAGTGCTTTACATTTTTAATGTGCATCATCAAGCATGGAAGAACCCTTTGAAATAGATCTATTTCTGGTGGGCTTTTTGGCTACCCCACCTAAAGCGGGGTGAGTACAGGAGGTCGGTTTAATCCAGACAAATAAGGGGACTGGTAATCATTTGACCAGTGATATTTTTGTTCTAATTCATGTATACGTAAAATTGGTTCATTGAGCTGTTGCTGCGTCGAGATAACAACGACATGGAAACATGTTGGCAAATGATCATGATGATCTTGCAGGTTTAGCGGTTTTGATAAATCAGTATTAACTTCAGCAACGGTAAAAGAACTTACCTGATCTTTTGAGTTTTCTAAAAGATGATGACCGAAATGAGTAACGGCTATCGTTGCTTTGCTTGTAGTTTCATGACTGCAATAAGCTGCTGCCACATTCCAAATACTTTGGAATATGAACAAACTTAGCAAGAGTGTCATAAATACAGCGCAACGTCGCACGTTTCACCAACTGGTCAAAATTTGTCTTACTATAACAAGCAATGTGCATGTAATAAAATTACATTAAACAAAAAGTAAATACTTTAAAATTTTTCGATGCTTAATATATCTATATTCTCATAAATATATATCCCCCCTTAGGCTCCAATGCACATCAATCCTGATCATTATTTAGAAACAGATTCTGGTAGAGTCTTCACAAGCGAACGAAATCAGATCGCATGGGCAAAATGCTTTCACGATTTTGAAAAT
The DNA here is from genome assembly GCF_003687745.1 of Acinetobacter sp. 2JN-4. NCBI lineage: Bacteria > Pseudomonadati > Pseudomonadota > Gammaproteobacteria > Moraxellales > Moraxellaceae > Acinetobacter > Acinetobacter sp. 2JN-4. Next base: position 264,936 of record NZ_RDNY01000002.1, read on the forward strand.
GAGGTCATTAACAACTCTAGCGTACAAATCGTTTATGTCCTGATTGGTTGCCAAGCTTCTGGTAAAAGTACTTGGGCTGACAAAAAAATAAAGGAGGAGCCTTATAATATTGTTTTTGATGCGATTTTAGTTAAAAAAGTTGAACGAGCATCGATTCTCAGGATTACAACTCAAAAAAATCTTCAATGTATAGCTGTTTTATTCAAAACAGATTTAGCGATTTGTTTAGAAAGGAATGCGAAAAGAACTATAGATAAAATTGTAAATCAGCAGGCCCTAAAAAATGTTTTCGCAGCAATAGAAGCACCCTGTTTAAACGAAGGGTTTACAAGTATCATCCTTGTAGGAGAATAAAAAAACCAGCCCTTAGGCTGGTTTTTGAAACAGAGAATTAACCCGTAATCTTTTTATATTTTGAACGCTTTGCACCTGCTTCATCACCTAAACGTGACTGGCGATATGCTTCATATTCTGCATAGTTACCTGTGTAGAATTCTGGCTGTTCATTTTCAAAAGACAAGATATGCGTTGCAATACGGTCTAAGAACCAACGGTCATGCGATACCACCATCACAGTACCTGGGAATACAAGAATTGCATCCTCAAGCGCACGTAAAGTTTCGATATCCAAGTCGTTTGATGGCTCATCCAGTAAGATTACGTTTGCACCTAACTGTAAGATTTTTGCCAGTTGTAAACGATTACGCTCACCACCTGACAGCTCACCAACACGTTTTTGCTGATCTTGACCTTTGAAGTTAAAGCGGCCGATATAAGCACGCGATGCGATTTCATAATCACCGATTTTCAAGATATCTAAACCGCCAGAAACTTCTTCCCAAACGGTTTTATTGTTATCTAAAGTATCGCGAATCTGACCAACATACGCCACTTTAACAGACTCACCCAACGTTACCGTACCAGTATCAGGTTGCTGTTCACCTGTCATCATACGGAATAATGTGGTTTTACCCGCACCGTTAGGACCAACAATACCCACAATCGCAGTTGGCGGTATTGTAAATGTTAAGTCTTTATAAAGTAGGCGACCATCAAATGATTTACTGATGCCTTCAACTTCTACAACTTTATTTCCTAGGCGTGGGCCAGGTGGAATATAGATTTCAGAAGTTTCATTACGCTGTTGGAATTCTTTAGAGTTCAACTCTTCAAAACGTTCCATACGTGCTTTGTTTTTCTTTTGCTGACCTTTGGCATTTGAGCGAACCCATTCAAGTTCTTTTTTCAATGCTTTAGCAAAAGATTCTTCTTGTTTATTCTCTTGCTCTAAACGAGCATTTTTCTGCTCAAGCCAAGAGGTATAGTTACCTTGATATGGAATACCCATGCCACGGTCAAGTTCAAGAATCCACTCAGCAACGTTATCCAAGAAATAACGGTCATGCGTAATCGCCACGATCGTGCCTGGGAAATCTTTCAAGAAACGTTCTAACCAAGATACTGATTCAGCATCCAAATGGTTCGTCGGTTCATCTAGAAGTAACATATCAGGCTTAGACAGCAATAAACGGCAAAGTGCCACACGACGACGCTCACCACCTGAAAGTAGAGATACATCTGCATCCCAAGCTGGTAGGTTCAAAGCACCTGCCGCAATTTCAAGTTGGTTATTGAGGTTATGTGCATCCCAAGCATGGATAATTGATTCTAATTTTTCTTGCTCTTTTGCAAGTGCATCAAAATCTGCATCAGGATCAGCATATTCAGCAAAAACTTGATCAAGACGTTCTAAAGCGTCTAGTGCTTCACGTACGCCATCTTCAACGTTTCCACGAACATCTTTGCTTGGATCTAATGGTGGCTCTTGTTCTAAATAACCGATTTTGATTCCTGGTTGTGCACGCGCTTCACCTGAGAAATCTTTATCTACGCCAGCCATAATACGGAGTAGGGTAGATTTACCTGCACCGTTCAAACCAAGCACACCAATTTTTGCGCCTGGGAAAAATGATAAAGAGATGTCTTTTAGGATTTCGCGCTTAGGCGGAACCATCTTCGACACTCGATTCATCGTATAAATATATTGGGCCACGCAGGACTCCTCAATTGAAAAACCAATAAATCGCAAAAAGCGAAAAATAATCGCACGTATTATACGCTGAAAACCGGATTAACATGAAGTTAAGATGATATTTGTTTGCCTCAATCAAAGGATTTTCTTTTTCAAGACGTTACACGATTCACGATACAGTCATGCCGAAAAAAATAGGAAGAGACCAAGATTCTGTTTATATGAATAAAAACGCAATAAATCGCATAAATTATGCACCTTTCTGGACGGTTTTTAAGCTAAACTCGATCACTATTTAACTCACGTAGATGATGTAATCATGACTTATAAAGATGAAACTTTAGCGATTCATGCGGGCTATTCACCAGAGGCAACGACTAAAGCAGTGGCTGTACCTATTTACCAAACCACCTCTTATGCCTTTGACAATACGCAACATGGTGCAGATTTATTTGATTTAAAAGTTCAGGGAAATATCTATACCCGTATCATGAACCCAACCACGGCTGTACTGGAACAACGTATTGCAGCACTTGAGGGTGGGATTGGCGCTTTAGCTTTAGCATCAGGGATGGCAGCAATCACTTATTCGATTCAAACCATTGCTGAAGCAGGTGACAATATTGCTTCGGTTTCAACACTCTATGGTGGAACGTATAATCTATTTGCACATACCCTACCCAAACAAGGCATCGAAGTTCGTTTCTTTGATTATCAAAACCCTGAAAGCTTACGCAACTTGATTGATGATAAAACTAAATTGGTTTTTGTTGAGTCGATCGGCAACCCGCTTGGTAATATTATCGACTTAGAAGCAATCTCAAAAATTGCCCATGAATATGGTGTCCCAGTTATTGTTGATAATACCGTTGCAACCCCTGCCCTATTAAAGCCGTTTGAATTTGGTGCGGATGTTGTCATTCACTCATTGACTAAATACATCGGCGGTCATGGCAATAGTATTGGTGGCATTATTGTCGATAGTGGCAAATTTCCTTGGGGCAAATATCCAGAGCGTTTTAAAGCACTGAATACGCCAGACCCAAGTTATCACGGCGTAAATTACGTTGAAGTGCTCGGTGAAGCAGCTTATATCGCTCGTGCTCGTGTTGTTCCATTACGAAATACAGGTGCAGCCATTAGCCCACTCAGCGTCTTCCTCATTTTACAAGGTTTAGAAACGTTAAACCTTCGTATGGAGCGCCACACTGAAAACGCCATTCAAGTTGCAAAATATTTAAAACAACACCCAAAAGTAAAATGGGTCAATTATGCTGGTTTAACTGACCATCCACAGCATCATTTGGCACAAAAATATGTGAAAGGTAAACCTTCTGCAATCCTTTCCTTTGGAGTACAGGATGGCTTAGAGGGCGGAACTCGCTTTATTGATGCATTACAGTTATTTACTCGTCTGGTCAACATTGGTGATGCAAAAAGCTTGGCATGTCATCCTGCAACGACGACCCATCGTCAACTCAACGCAGAAGAACTTAAATCTGCTGGTGTGAGTGAAGACCTAGTCCGCTTGTCTATTGGGATTGAGCATATTGATGATTTGATTGCAGACCTCGAACAAGCTCTCGCTCAGGTTTAAACTGAATAAAAGACAACAGCCTCACTTTAGAGGCTTTTTTTTATGCTTTTGAAGAAAAATATTATTGCATTTTCAACTATTACAATCATTTGTTTTAGAGCTTTTACTCTAAAAATATTATTATATTTCAAACATTTACACTAGACAAACAAAAAAAATCGGTTAATATTAGTACAAAATAAAGTGCAGTGTTTAATCGCAACACAAGGACATTGTAAACAACAGCTTGATTAATGTAGGAAACTTACATGAACGCAAAACTCAAAAAACTTTTTCAACAAAAAGTCGACGGGAAAACAATCATTGTCACTGGAGCATCAAGTGGCATTGGTTTAACGGTTTCAAAATATCTTGCTCAAGCAGGTGCACATGTCTTATTGCTAGCGCGTACGAAAGAGAAATTAGATGAAGTAAAAGCTGAGATCGAAGCTGAAGGCGGTAAAGCCACTGTATTCCCATGCGATCTCAACGATATGGAATCGATTGATGCTGTTTCAAAAGAGATTTTAGCTTCTGTTGATCACATTGATATTTTAGTCAACAACGCGGGGCGTTCAATCCGTCGTGCTGTGCATGAGTCAGTTGATCGTTTCCATGACTTTGAACGTACTATGCAGCTTAACTACTTTGGTGCTGTACGTTTAGTTTTGAATATCTTACCGCATATGATGCAACGTAAAGATGGTCAAATCATTAACATCAGCTCGATTGGTGTATTGGCCAATGCAACCCGTTTCTCAGCGTATGTTGCTTCTAAAGCTGCACTTGATGCATTTAGCCGTTGTCTCTCTGCTGAAGTTCATTCGCATAAAATTGCGATTACCTCTATTTATATGCCATTAGTGCGTACACCGATGATTGCACCCACTAAAATTTATAAATATGTACCGACGCTTTCTCCTGAAGAAGCCGCAGATTTAATTGCTTACGCAATCGTAAAACGTCCGAAGAAAATCGCAACCAACTTAGGTCGCTTAGCATCGATTACCTATGCGGTTGCGCCAGACATCAATAATATTTTGATGTCGATTGGCTTTAACTTATTCCCAAGCTCTACTGCTTCAGTGGGTCAGCAAGAAAAGTTAAACATCATGCAGCGTGCCTATGCGCGTTTATTCCCAGGTGAACATTGGTAATCTTTATCGACATGAAGAACCTCCCAAAAGGGAGGTTCTTTTTTTTGATTAATTACAGAAATTCGATTGGTATTGATACACAAACTGGGTCTTGGTTGCTGTCGAACTCGGTGCGCTATATTGAGTTAAACTTTTTAAAGCACTAAAACTTAAAGCGGCACGGGAGACTACTTTCTTAGTGTAGTTCGCATTTGCATCTGCATATTTAAAAGAAATTTCGACTACTGCAGGCTTTAAACCTGTATAAGGCATTTGGGTATACCACAAGCTCATTTCCAGATCAGCATCAAACTCACCCAAATCAATCGTTGCGCCATCATATTTACGTTCATAAATAGTCAAACCACCGACCTGTTGTAAGCTCTGACCATTACTAAAGGTATAATTATTTGTAAAACCTGTGAATAAAGTATTAATGTCTTCAAAATCATTAATCGTTCTTGAAGTAGGTACCGTCGTCGACTTACTTGCAACGACAAGGAAGCTGAGATTATCTTTACGGGTAATGTCATCCTCAAATTTAGTTTTTGCACCCGAAATATTACTACTCATATCTTCAAAATCAGTAATATAATGATCATAACCACGATATTTTAACGTTACTTCCTTAGCACCATTTTCGATGCGCTCTCTAAAGCTATATCCCATATTATGAAGCGGGCAACTTCCTTGAGTATCATAAAAACGAACTTCTCGTTGGGTATCGAGACTCATGCTCCCCGTGACATTACGGCTAATTTTATTTTCAATTACCGCTTTTGCCTGAGTGAAGTAGCTATTTACGTTACTTGCTTCATTTCCATAACTAAAATTATTGGGGTCTAATAATAATTTGTATTCACGTGAAGTGACTTTCGGTGCGGCATAGCTGACAGATGGCAAAGTGACAATCATGAATAAGGTCATCAACGTGAGTTTATTTATTTTCATTTTCGTTCCTCTATAAAATGTGGCATTTAAAAAGCCCAAAAGCTGCTGCTTCTGGGCTTATATTCATTGTTATGGATTAAAAAGATTGAGTTTATCAACCATATACAACGTAGGAGTATCAATACGAGTACGAGCATGATCTAAATACTTTTGTTCTAAACCATTGGCATTTTTCCAAAGCCCCATATCATCATCATTCAGAACTCCCAAGTGTTGCTGGTCAATCAGCCATAAGCCTTCCATTTTGTCATGTGCATAACTCACACGTTTGCCCATATCCAACACCAATGTTTTACTGACCGGCTGAATATTTAATCCCTGTAATCCTTCCCATCCTTGAGCCAAGACATATTGTTCTAATGTTTCACCTGCAATGGTTAAGCCAAGTTTCGAATCTTGCTGAATATCCCCTTGAACAGCAATATTTTCAAGATTAGTCGCATCTTTCAAATCAATCCGATAAACATGTTTCATCATGTTCGGATTATCTTTCAAAAACGCGCCATCACGCTCCAATACCAAAAATTCATGATCATTAATCGCCACAATCGCCGAGTTAGAGTTCGCTGCAATTTCCTGACGATAGAGATACTGTGCCACTTTTCCAGTCTCTAAATTAATCGTGACAATGCGTGTCAATGTCGATTTATTCACAGCCTTGGTTGGCAGATTCATGGTCGACTGCATTATGCCAACCAATGTTTTTTGGTCAGGTGTAATCGTCAATCCTTCCATCCCACGATTGGCACGGCGATAGCTAAACTCTTGCGGTAAGGTAAGCGTATTACGAGCATCATTCGCAAAAGGATTGATACGGCCAATTTCTTTACCGTTCGCATCATAATGCACAAGGTGAGGCCCATATTCATCACTAACCCAAAATGTGCCATCTTTTAATGCCGCCAAACCTTCACTATCAAGACCATAGTCATCCAGCTTAATCGGATTCGTCACAGGATCATAAGGCTTGCTTGAATCAACAGTAATGACTCGACCCTCGATATCATAAGGTGTTTCACCTGTTCCCCCCAATGCAGCCGTATTCGGTAAACCTGTAATATTTTTCCCATTACGATCTTTCAATAAAATGGTTTTGATCAGTTTGACTGAACCATCATCTTGCACCTCAAACAGACCTATTTTAGGCACAAAATCTGGGATAGGAAAAATCTTACCAGCACCATGAATACCATCATCATAATCAGCATTCGGTCCACGATCAGTAATGGCATAAAATTGTTTTTTATTGGTGGGATGTGCTGCTACATCCGAACCAAAGCCACCTTGACGCAAGGAAAATGGCAGATCGATGGTTGTCCCATTCGGCTGATATGTGCCTAGAACTTGATATGGTAAGGCAACACCTTGCGCAAATAAATTCATTCCACACTGTACCGAGTGCTGCTCGACTTCGTTTGGATCTAACTGACCATTTTTATTTTTATCTAAACCACTTTCGATACGCGTTCCAGCACTCCAACAATCATCGTTTCCAAGCGCTAAAGGCGTTTGTTGAATCAAGCTATTTAACCCATTTTGACCATTATCCCCATCGGAACATCCACTCATTGAAAATACGGATGTCCATAATGCTAAAGCTAATGTTGTTTTTTTCATTTTTCATAAATACTTAAATAAGAGAAGCCTTCATGCTAGAAAGCCCCAATGACATTTCAATGAATAAAATATAACCAAATGATGACAGCAGATGATGTGAATAAACCTAAACTTATCCACAAATTGAGGGGGTAAGCTATAGCTTAAGATAAGGATTCAAATTTATAAGCTGCTTAAAACCACTCTGTACCACCATCGCTGTACGAGACTTTGGACGTTTGATCGCTTCTGACTGACTAAATTCAATCATCTTATGATTAAAATCCAAGCGTGGATGTTGCTCATATAATTGTTGTCTAAACTGTGGAGAAAATTCAAAGCCACGACTGCCAATCACATCACAACTGGCAGCGTGTTGCAGTAAATGTGCTTCGATGCCATCCTCCAGCGCCACATAAGGATTCATGTGCATACTGATCACGTCAAACAGTTGATCCGCACGAGGGGCATGCCAACCCCGCTCAATTGACCAGTCTTTAGCAGCATAAGCCCCCTGTCCTGCAAAGCATCGACAGTTTTCATGGTGCTGATAATGCTGTTCAGTCATCCCCAAATCATGCAATAAACATGACACCGCCAATAGCTCATCATCGCGCTTTAAATTTTGCATCTTGGCAAATGCAACTGCATAACACCAAGTTCTCAAACAATGATTTTGCAAGGCTTCAGAACTACAAGATTGCATCTTCTGCAATGCCTGCTTTACATCTGTACTATCAGGTAAATACAGATCATCGAGACTCAAATCATGCTGTACATTCCGCTTAGATTGAGATGCGAAAGCGTACATTTTTATACTTTGTTTGAGTACAGGCAATAGACTATGACTCAATAGAGCCATACGATCTTTCAAAGATAAATCGCCTGAAGTTTGTATCATCCATGCTTGTCGACCAATCTGCATTATTATCCCCATATAAAATTAGAGTAATTACTCTAATTTAAGTTTTACTGCAAATATTGCTGAATGTCAAAGCAATCGTTCTTGGCAAAAAACCACAGCTCAAAGCCGTTTTTTGAGTAAATCATCCAACCAATCGATGAAGTCCTGAAAATACTTTGGACGGTATTGTCGATCTGTCAGCAAAATATTGACCGGTAATTCTAGACTGGGAATATCGACAAATAGGCGTTGCAATTTTCTTTGTTGAACATAAGGTACAGCATCGAACTCAGGAATTTGAATCATGCCAATACCTGCCAAACCTGCATGAATATAAGCTTCGGTGTTTTCGATCAGTAAGCGATACGGTATATCGATACGGTGATCACGAAACGCAAGCTCACTCATTTCTCGATAATTTTTTGCCACATGATAATCCACGGCGAAATGCTGCTGTAACTCATCGAAACTTTTAGGTTCACCGAACTCAGCGACATACTGTGGTGATGCCAATGTCCAAATCTTGGTCTGGGTAATGGGTCGAATCAGTAAATATTCATCTTGAACTTGCCCAACTCGCACCACACAATCAAGTTGCTGTTCGATCAAATTAGAAAAATCATCACTGCCATTAATCAACACTTTTACCTTTGGATAACGCTGATAAAACGCGAGTAAATTCGGAATCAAAAGCTGTGTTGCCAACCGCTTCGGCATACCAATACTGATCTTGCCTTCTTGGCTGCGAACATGAGTTTTAAAACTATTCAATTCCTTTAACTGGGCCACCAACCGCACGGTCTCCTCATAAAACAGACTACCCTCATGCGTTAAAGCAACCTTACGTGTCGTACGGTAAAACAACAGCACTTCATATTCTTTTTCAAGTGATTGAATCGCATAAGTGACATTGGACCGCGGCAGCCCCAATTGCAGTGCCGCTTGTGCGAAAGACTGCTTTTCTGCCACCAAACAAAATATTTTTAGGCGCTCGATCTTATCCATTTATTATTCAACTTTCTTGCACAATCAGTTCAATACTAACAACTATTTCAAACAAAGAAATTCAATTATGATAATTTTCACACAAAACAAAATCAGGATAAAATAATGTCACAACATGATTTAAAAGATAAAACAGTACTGATTGCAGGCGGTGCAAAGAATTTAGGTGGTTTGATCTCACGTAAGTTTGCTGAACAAGGTGCAAACTTAGTGATCCATTATAATAGTACAGCGACACAAGCCGATGCCGAAGACACCTTAAAAACCGTACAAGAGCTCGGTGCCAAAGCCATTTTAATTCAAGCTGATCTATCCGATATTCAAAACATCGAAGCCTTATTTACCCAAGCCAAAGCTGAATTTGGCGGTGTTGATATTGCCATTAATACCGTCGGTCGTGTGTTGAAAAAACCCTATTTGGACACCACCGAACAAGAGTTTGATGTGATGAACGACATCAATAATAAAATTGCCTATTTCTTTATTCAATCAGCCGGTCGCCATCTCAACCCAAACGGCAAAATCTGTAGCATTGTGACCAGTTTATTGGCAGCCTACACAGGTCTTTATTCTACTTATGAAGGATTAAAAGCCCCTGTTGAACATTATACCCGTGCGGCTTCCAAAGAGTTTGGCGAACGCGGTATCTCGGTGACTGCTGTCGCGCCAGGTCCCATGGATACGCCATTTTTCTATGGTCAAGAAGCACCTGAGGCGGTGGCTTATCATAAATCGGCATCAGCACTTGGCGGACTCACCAAAATCGAAGATATTGAACCTTTGATTCGTTTCTTAGTCACCGATGGCTGGTGGATAACTGGACAAACCATTTTCGCCAATGGGGGTTATACCACGCGTTAATTCATGTTCATGAGAAGGGCTTGGGTCATGACTTACATGTGCCCAAGCTTTTTTTAATTGAACCAAAATACCAAAGCATAAAAACAAGCCAAACTGAGAACAATCGTCAGTAAGGTATGGCGAACCTTATACGCTATCGCAATAGTTACAATGGTGGCAATAAAATAAGGGTTCAATAAAGTCTCACGAAATGCACCCTGCTCATCCATAAATACAATCGGTGTGGCAATCGCAGTCAATAAACATGGTGCCGAATATTGCAATGACTGTTGAAACCATTTCGGTAAACGTAGCGGAATATTCGGTTCAAGCAAAATATAGCGATTCATAAAGACCACCAATGCCAAAATAATCAGAACAAACCAAGTCATGTTGTACGCTCCCGCAGATTTTGCAGGCACGTCGCTGCGAACATGCCAATCACCCCTGCCATAATGGCTGCACTTTTAAAACCTAAACTTAGAAACACCACGGTTAAAGCCACTGAAACCAACACACCCACCAAAGTATTTAAATTTTTAATAAATGGAATCACGATGGCGATAAAGGTCGCGACAATCGAAAAATCGAGATGGTATTGATCTAAGTTCGGCACAGAGGATGCAAGCAGCACGCCACACACACTAAACAACACCCAACATAGATAAAAGCAACTACCCGCCCCGAGAAGATAGTAAATATAGTGCTGTTGTTTTTTAATACTGACCGCAAACAACTCATCTGTGAGTAAAAAACCCAACATTAACCGATGTTTTAACGGTTGCTTGGAAATATCTTCACGTAAATACAGCGCATATAAATAATGCTGCGTGGTAATCAAAAATACCGAAATGATGATGGTGAGTGCAGGTGTCCCTGCCATGACCAAGCCTAAAGTCATCAATTGAGCAGCGCCAGCAAAAACCAATGCTGACATTGCAATGGCTTGCATGGTCGTTAGCCCAGCTTGAATCGCCATTGAGCCTGCCAAGATGCCCCAAGGCAACACAGCAAAACATAGCGGTAGTATTTTGACTGCCCCATTTAAAAATGCCCGAGGCACAGACATTGAGGTGTCATCGATGGTCTCAGTCAACATCAGTATTACAATCGTTTATAAGAGACTGTTGACTATGCCAAAAATCAATCAATCAAGATTGCATAAAATTGCTGTTTTATTTGAGATAGGCAATATAGCCACCTGGCGTAATCCCAAAAGTTTGACGGAAATGCCGACTAAAATGGCTCTGATCTGAAAAGCCACACTGCTGCGAAATCTCAGATAAGCTTAATCCTTGTCTTAATAATTTTTGTGACTTCTGCAAACGCGCTTGGACCAACCATGCATGCGGTGACAAACCCACATGTTTTTTAAACTGGCGTAGAAAATGCCACTGGCTTAGATTGGCCATGTCAGCCAATGCCGTCAAAGAAAACTCCTGTTCAGGCATCGATGCCATCAGTTCTTTTATACTAAGAATACGTTGTTTGGCATTACTCAGATCGGTCACTTGAGGCTTAGTTTGACTATACTTCGACACTAGCCAAGCGATAGTAGAGAGAAATAAGGTTTGCTTCAGTAAGGTATTGCTGGGTTGCTCGAATAAGTCGAATAGCAAACGGAATTGTTGTGCCAAACCCTCATCATGCAATACAGCTTCTCTAAACCACGGTGCAGTACCATGAACAGTGGTCAAATCGCGTGTCAGCTCATTAAACACTTCTGGTGTAGGATAAATTGCCCGATAGCGCCAACCCGTCTCCACTGCCGAAGAACCTGTATGTACTTCATCGGCATTGACCAAAATAATATCGCCTTGTGGCGCGACATGATTACCGCCTGTACGATAAAAGCGTTGCGCGCCTTCTTCGATCACACCGATACAAAATCCTTCATGCACATGTCGTGAAAACTCCTGCTGATAATAACTTGCTTTCAGCATTTCTAAACCACCGAGTTCTTCGAGGTGTAAGTAATCGACGTGTTCACGAGGTCTACGTGACATCACGACCTCCTTTGGATTTTTGCATCAAATCAGGTTAACGCAATGGGATCAGATTTATAGAATAAAATTGCTGTTTAACTATCTTATTCTAATTCTCCGAACTTATAACCTTATTCACACATCTACTCGCATAAAAAAACCTTCCCGAAGGAAGGTTTTTAAACGAACTCAATTCAATTATTTCGAGCCTTGCTTATTTCGAGCCTTTAATCCCTGCTTGCAATAACAACGCACCTAAACCACCAATTTTTTGCTCTTGTGGTTTCTCGGTTTTTGGCTTGTTATTTTGCGGACGTTTAAAGTCACCTTCTTTACGCGGTGGACGTTGACCTTGTGGCTTACGCTCTGAACGTTCAGGACGATCTTGCTGTGGGCGCTGCTGTTGACGTGGCGCTTTCACTGGTGCAGAACCTTCTGCACGCATACTCAAGTTGACGCGATTACGCTCTGCATCCACTTGAATCACACGAACTTGTACAATTTGACCCGGTTTCACTACTTTATGCGGATCAGAAACAAATTCATTGGCAAGTTCAGAGATATGCACTAAACCATCTTGATGCACACCAACATCCACGAAAGCACCAAAATTCGTGACATTAGTCACCACACCTTCAAGCTGTAAACCTTCAGTGAGTTGTGCAACTTCGGTAATGTCTTCACGGAATTTAGCCGTACGGAACTCTGGACGTGGGTCACGTGCAGGCTTTTCCAATTCAGCCAAAATATCCTGAATCGTTGGCAAACCAAATTTGTCATCGACAAACTCATCTGCTTTAACTTGACGAATAATTTCAGTATTGCCAATGATGTCTTTGACTGTGGTTGCTTTCGCCGCAACGATTTTTTCAACCACGCCATAACTCTCAGGGTGAACGGCTGACGCATCCAATGGTTCTGTACCATCCTGAATACGCAAGAACCCTGCTGCTTGCTCAAAAGTACGCTCGCCTAAACGTGGTACTTTTTTCAATGCTTGGCGACTATCAAAGCGACCATGTTCTTTACGATATTCAAAGATTTGTTGTGCAATGGATTTATTCAGACCCGCAATATAAGCCAGAATCGCAGGAGAAGCGGTATTCACATCCACCCCAACCGCATTCACACAGTCTTCAACCACAGCATCTAGGGTTTTTGCTAGACCTGTTTGATTGACATCATGTTGGTATTGACCTACACCGATTGATTTCGGGTCGATTTTAACCAGCTCAGCCAATGGATCTTGTAAACGACGGGCAATTGAGACTGCACCGCGAATTGACACGTCAAGGTCAGGTAATTCTTGCGAAGCCAATTCACTTGCAGAATAAACTGATGCACCTGCTTCACTCACCGTGATACGTGTCAGTTTCAAGTCAGCATTGGCTGCCATCATTTCTGCAACCACCGCTTCAGTTTCACGACTCGCTGTACCATTGCCAATCGCAATAAGTTCCACGTGGAACTCTCGGCATAAACGCGCAAGCTCAGCAATCGAACCGGCTTTATCTTCTTTCGGTGCAAATGGATAAATGGTGCTATGTGCAAGTACATCACCTGCATCACTCACCACGGCAAGCTTCACACCAGTACGAATACCAGGATCAACACCTAAAGTAGTGCGACTGCCTGCTGGTGCAGAAAGCAATAAATGACGTAAGTTTTCTGCAAAAACATCCATTGCTTCAGCTTCTGCGGTTAAACGCTTATCTGTTAATAACGAATGTTCGATTTGTGGGCGAATTTTACCCAACCAAAATAATTTTGCAGTTTGTTTTAAATAATCTTGGCGTGTTTGCGGTTGAATCTGTTCAAGATTATATTCCGTTTCGATACGTGCCAATGGTGCATCATCTTCACCATCCACTTTCAAGCCCAATACGTTTTCTTGACGACCACGTAACATCGCCAATAAACGATGTGAAGGGACTTTATTTAAGTTTTCTGAGAACTCAAAATAATCACGGAATTTTTTACCAACTTCTTTTTTCTCTTCAGAAGCAACCACACTTTTCAATACTGCTGTTTTAGAAAAAGTTTGTTTTAATTCAGTGGTTAAGGCGATATTTTGCGCCCAATCATCAATTAAAATATGCTGAATCGCATCGAGCTGGCTTTCAACATCTGGATAGTCTTCATGACTAAAACCAGCTAAAGCTTCAGTTGGATCAACTTGATCATTAATAATCTTTTCAGCAATAACACCTAAACCCGCTTCTTTTGCTTTAAATGATTTGCTGGTACGTTTCGGGCGATACGGCGCATAAATTTCTTCTAACGCATTCTTAGTTTCAGCAGCATTTACACGCCCCAATAAATCATCGTTCAATTTATCTTGTTCTTGTAAAGACTGGATCACTTTCTCACGACGCTCGTACAAATCACGCAAGTAAGTTAAACGTGTGTCAAGTTGACGTAATTGCGTATCGTCTAAGCCTTGAGTGACCTCTTTACGGTAACGTGCGATAAAAGGAACACTAGCGCCTTCATCAATTAAACGAATAGCAGCTTCTACTTGGTTTGGACGTACGGCAAGTTCATTTGCCAACTGCTGAACTAAGTCAGTCATCGTGATTGATTCCACAAGGGTTGAGTCTAAAAGCAATGATTATAAAGTCCATGGCTATAAAATCCACTATTGTTTTTTTAAAATATTGTGCATAGGGTCACTTCTTTCCCCACAAACCCTACAGATTATGCTAATTGAGCAATGTTTCTAAAATACCAAGCTTTTTCTGCCTAAATATTGAAAAATAGATTGATTGTCATAATTTTACCTGTATATATTTGGTATCTTTCTCTTGATTTTATTGGCAATATTTGTTGCTTTATAACATAGCCAAGACTGTGCAATGAGTCGTATACTACAGAGTCTATTCACATTCACCTTACGAGCTATAGCTCTCATTGCGACATAAGCCGTATACGGTGCTAGATTTTAGCCGATAACGCAAAGCAGGGTTGAAATATAAATAGCCCCTACAGCATTGCATAAAGACGATGACAATAAACGATAAAGGAGCACAGCATGAGTTTAGTTGTACCTGCCGAATCGACGGAAACTGTTCACCATGAAACAGACCGGGTCGAACGCATTTTAGTGGTCGATGATGATGTGCGCTTGCGTACGCTTTTACAACGCTTCCTCGAAGACAAAGGCTTTGTAGTTAAAACTGCCCATGACGCAACCCAGATGGACCGTTTGCTACAACGTGAGTTGTTCTCGCTCATCGTCCTTGATTTTATGTTACCGGTTGAAGACGGGTTAAGTATCTGTCGTCGCTTACGTCAATCCAATATTGACACTCCAATCATTATGCTTACTGCACGTGGCAGTGACTCAGACCGTATTGCGGGTCTAGAGGCAGGTGCAGATGATTACCTACCAAAACCGTTCAATCCAAATGAGTTACTGGCACGTATTCGTGCAGTATTACGTCGTCAGGTGCGTGAAGTACCAGGCGCACCGAGCCAACACGTTGAAGTGGTCAGTTTTGGACCTTGGGCTTTAGATCTATCCACCCGAACCCTAACCCGTGAAGGTCAAGTTGTAACTTTGACCACAGGTGAGTTTGCTGTGCTCAAAGCACTGGTACAACACCCGCGTGAACCATTGACACGCGACAAGCTGATGAATCTCGCACGTGGTCGTGAGTGGGGCGCAATGGAGCGCTCAATCGATGTACAAGTCTCTCGCTTACGTCGCTTAATCGAAGACAACCCAGCACGTGCACGCTATATTCAAACTGTCTGGGGTGTAGGCTATGTTTTTGTTCCAGATGGTGCGGAATAAGCGTAGGAAATTAGACCTTGAAACTTGAACCAATTGATCCGCAAGAATTTACTGACTTCGTGGCCTACTCTGAAAGGCCGCGAACAAAATGGGAACGTTTTTTAGATAAAATCAAACCGCGTTCTGCCGCCATGCGTACCATAATTTTGGTACTGTCCATGGTCTTTTTCAGTTTGTTTATGTCTTTGTGGTTCTTTTGGCGCACCTTATATTTACCTGAGTTGCAACAACATGCGCGTTATCTCGCAGTTGAACTTGAACTCGTCAACAATCCCGATATTCGGATTTTACATCAAGATACCGAAGTCGATATTGATGACTGGTTAAAGAATCGCATTGGCATCGAGTACATTACCGATCCCAAAGAGTTCCCTAAAGTTGAAGATAAATTTCTCGCTGAATTATTTACCAATCAAGTTGAAGCAAAACTCGCCAAAGAGTTAGGCGTGAAAGACGTGACGGTTTACTTCAAATTTAAACCGATTCCACGCATCTGGATTCAAACACCAGAAATGAATGGCAATTGGGTTCGTGAACCACTCAAAACCTATGACAACTATAGCATCGAGTTGATTGCCACATGGTTGTTTGGTGTGCCTGTTCTCTCTTCAATTATTATTTTAATTTTGGTTCGTCAGATGAATCGACCATTGCGTCGATTACAAAATGCCGCCAATAGCTATAGTAAAACAGGCAAAGCACCGTACTTGGACACCAATCATGGTCCACTAGAGATCCGTCAAGTGAATCAAGCCTTTAACCAAATGGTTTACACCCTTGAACAAACGGAACGTGATCGACAAATCATGTTGGCAGGCATTTCACATGATCTCCGCACCCCGTTGACGCGTATTCGTTTAACCGCAGAAATGCTACCTGATGAATTTTTCCGAGAAGGCCTGATCTACGATGTGGATGACATGGATGCGATTTTAAATCAATTCATTTCTTATATGCGTGATGGTTCTGATGAAGAGCTGACAGAGACCAATCTCAACACCTTACTCCAAGAGTTGGTGGTGCAATTTCAACCGCTCGATATCCAGTTTGAAACACAAGAGTTACCGATCATTCCAGCGCGTAGCCTATCGCTGAAACGTTTAATCGCCAATTTGCTCAATAACGCTAAACGCTATGGTTCTGAGCCGATTGAACTCTCTGCCAGCCATATCGATGATCATATTCTCATTACCGTAGCTGATCATGGCGAGGGCATTCCTCCCGATCAGGTCGAAGAGTTGATGCAACCCTTTGTGCGTGGAAATTCAGCCCGCACCGTTCAAGGGAGCGGACTTGGGCTTGCGATCGTGAAACGTATTGTTGATATTCACCAAGGGCAAATCAATATTCGCAACCGCGAACAAGGTGGCTTAGAAGTGGTCATTTCATTGCCAATTCCAAGCGAAAAAACTGATGAGCCGCAAAACAACACCATCGACAAAATTAGACAAACGCTAACGGGGCATTTTTAGAGAGACATTTTTTGATCAGATGTACTGTGATTTGCGTTAGACCTTAGCCTAAAATCAATACACTTTTCACATTTTAGCGCTAAAATCCAACGCTTATAAAAAGCAACATTGAGAATGAATGATGTCTTTAAGTCGCATTCGCCTTCACAGCCTACATGACAAAATTATGAGTGCTGAAAAGGCTTCCAGCTTTATTGAAAATGGTATGACCGTTGGCATGAGTGGTTTCACCCGCGCAGGTGAAGCAAAAGCCGTTCCACAAGCGCTGGTCAATCGCGCTAAAAAAAATCCGTTAAAAATCACATTAATTACAGGTGCAAGCCTCGGTAATGATTTAGACAAGCAATTGACTGAAGCAGGTGTCTTGGCGCGTCGTATGCCCTTCCAAGTCGATAGCACTTTGCGTCGTGCCATCAACAATGGCGAAGTCATGTTTGTGGATCAGCACTTATCTGAAACCGTCGAGCAAATGCGTAATCAGCAGCTCAAACGCCCGGATATTGCAGTGATTGAAGCGGTGGCCATAACCGAGCAAGGTCATATTGTTCCAACGACATCCGTCGGCAACTCTGCCAGCTTTGCGATCTTTGCTGAAAAAGTCATTGTGGAAATCAACACTGCATTGAGCGAAGATTTCGAAGGCTTACATGATATCTATATTCCAAGCTATCGTCCTACACGAACACCACTCCCCTTAACTCAAGTAAATGATCGTATTGGCTCAACGGCGATTCCGATTGATCCTGCAAAAATCGTGGGGATCGTACTCAACGACACCTCTGACTCTCCTTCAACCGTAACTGCACCCGATGCTGAAACACAAGCGATTGCCAATCATCTCATTGTCTTCTTTGAACAAGAGGTTGCGGCTGGTCGTTTAGCAAAAAATTTAGGTCCTTTACAAGCAGGGATTGGTTCAATAGCCAATGCGGTATTAACTGGCTTAAAAGATTCGAATTTTGAAGATCTAGTGATGTATTCAGAAGTGCTACAAGACTGTACTTTTGAATTGATCGATGCAGGTAAAATGAAATTTGCCTCAGGCAGCTCCATTACTTTATCGGCAAAATGTGGCGAGCGCGTTTTTGGCAATCTAGATCAATACAAAGACAAGCTGGTATTACGTCCACAAGAAATTTCAAATCATCCAGAGATCGTACGTCGCTTAGGTATTATTGGCATTAACACTGCGCTTGAATTTGATATTTATGGCAACGTCAACTCAACCCATGTCTGTGGTACCAAAATGATGAATGGGATCGGTGGTTCAGGCGATTTTGCCCGCAATGCACATCTCGCCATCTTCGTGACCAAATCGATTGCCAAGGGTGGTGATATTTCTTCGATCGTTCCGATGGCGAGCCACGTGGATCATTGTGAGCACGATGTGGATATTTTGGTGACAGAACAAGGATTGGCAGATTTGCGTGGTTTAGCACCGCGTGAGCGCGCACGTGTCATTATCGACCATTGTGTACATCCATTGTATCAAGCTGCATTAAACGACTATTTTGATCGTGCTTGTGCAAGAGGTGGTCACACTCCTCACATCCTACGTGAAGCGCTGTCTTGGCATGCTAACTTTGAAGAAACGGGACAGATGCTCAACGCTCCTCAAGTCGCTAAAACAGCTTAAAAACAACCTCTACAATAAAGAAGTCGCTACATAGCGACTTCTTTTGTATTCAGCGTTATTCGATAGTATTCACCATCGAAATCATCCACAAAACCAACAAACTTAGAGTTTATTGCATCTATAAACAGATACACGCTTATAAAATCTCAACAATCCGATAACTTGCCTGAGCAATCGGCTTAAGTTGATCACGCATTTGATAAACCTTGACATCATAAGTACCTATTTGCCATCCAGTTGGAGGCACAGCACTTACCCAGTTCTGGGAAACATCTTGGGTAATCTTTCGTGGCGTAAACATCAACACTTCGCCAGTGTCACGGTTTAACCAACGAATAAATATTTGCTCATCCGCAGGAAACTTGCCCAAGGTATCAAAATGCGCAAAAATGCTTTGATTTGAATGGACCTGACTTAAATCTTCAGAGATTTGCGGCATCACAGGAGTAAGTCCTAAAACTAAACGACCAGATAACGTCTGTTGATCATTATGCGAACTCAATTCCTCTAAAGCCCGCTGAGCAAACAATTTTTTATTTTGGATCGCAGTGAAATTCTGTTTAGGAAAAGCTTTATTTAAATATTCATCGATTTGCTGTTCAGATGCATGTTCAATAATTTTAGACACTTGTTCACGTTGTTGCTCCGACAAAGTCTTGATTGATGATGCTGCGCTGTTGGTTATCGGTGATGGCACTGAAGCGACGATTGCTTGTAAATCGTTGACGACCATCGGTGTACTCTTTGCATGTTTATCGAGTGGCGCAGATGAAGGTACGATTTGCTTAAAATCAGCAACCAAATACCCTAGACCAAAGCCAACGACTAAGAACAAAATATATAAATACTTTTCCATGATGGACTCCAAAATTAAAGGTGAACGAGTCACCTTTAATTTTCATCAATATATTTAATTAGTAAGTTAGCTACAGCTCACTTTAATGCCATTTAATATGACGCTACCTGCACTAAATGTTGCGCCTTCAGCAATTACTTTCTGTTTGGTATGACCTGTGCCTGTTAGCATTTTCAATGCAGTTCCTGAACAGACATTGGTTTGTTGCGCGTTACCAATGGTTGCAATACATCCATTTTCAGTCGCTTTGACTGTGCCAGCTCCTGTAACACACTGCGCAGTAATCACAACACCCGGTGTCGAGGTCTCACAGGCGGTACAATCGTTATTATTTTCACACGCATTTGCAGCAGACTGCGATTTACAAATATAAGTCACTCCATTTTTGGTAATTGTTTTAGAGAAAGAAGAGTTAAAATCATCACCATCCCCTCCTCCGCATGCCGTTAAAGCACCTAACAATAATGCAGCAGTCACTAATTTGATTTTGGATAACATACTAAGACCTTTATCATTTTATCTAATTTAAAGTTTTGTTCGTTTGAGTTGTTGCACTCAATTTTTGAATTTCGCACGCTTATTATTTTTTGAATTCACATCTTTTCACATAAGCATACTCAGCGAAATACAAGCCGAAGATTAGCTCAAAGATACATGATTAATCAACAAAATAAATAAATCAAAGGGTTAAAAATCATTTTTCCAATTCAGTCAAAGCAATAAAAAAACCCCAAACTTTCGTTTGGGGTTTTTTGAATATGGTGGCGTGACCCAGGATCGAACTGGGGACACACGGATTTTCAATCCGTTGCTCTACCGACTGAGCTATCGCGCCAATGGCGTGTATTAAGCCGTATCTCAGATAAATAGTCAACAACTATCCTGAGCTTTTGATTTAAATGACCATTTCTTATCCAAAAAGTGTACTGCAAAAGTTTTGGACAAAAAAAATCCCTGATGGGATCAGGGATTGAAATTTGAATCTATGGTGGCGTGACCCAGGATCGAACTGGGGACACACGGATTTTCAATCCGTTGCTCTACCGACTGAGCTATCGCGCCAAAGTGGGCGTATTAAACAATGTTTGTCAAAATCCGTCAAGCAAATTTGCGGATTTTTCTATCTAGCGTTTAATTTTGCTACAAAGCCAACAACGCCCCACCTGTTTAGATTTTACCAATATGGGATAAGCAACGATGAATTGCACCGCACCCTGGTTCAAACTGCTTTACGCCTTGCTCTTCTTCAAAACGACAAACCTCTTCAACTAAACGTTCAGCGACACCACGCCCTCGATTGGCTGGATGTACGACGATATACTCTAAAACACGGCTTTCTCCTTGCCCTGTCGCCCAGATTGCACCTATAATTTTGCTGTTAAATTCAGCGGTATAAACTGTGGTATATTGCTGTAGATTTTGTTCAAGTTGCTCCATTGCATCTTGCCCATCTCCGAACTCTGGGCTGGTATCATAGAGTCGCTCTAGCTGAGTACGGATTCCTAGTTGGTCTAAAGAACTGTAGGCATGTACTGTAATAGGCATTGATTAACCCTCCTGAGCAAACTATGATGCTGTCACTTTTTCGTCACAGCGAAACTTTCGGTTTTTAATTCAATCATTTTTGACGTTTTTTGAGGAACGTGTCCATGACGCAACGTATCAGTGAAGTGGTAAGAAATACCAACGAAACAAAAATTCGAGTTCGTCTCAATCTCGATGGTACTGGTCAAGGCACACTCAACACTGGAGTTCCATTTTTAGACCATATGATTGATCAAATCAAGCGCCATGGTCTATTTGATATTGATATTCATTGTGATGGTGACCTTGAAATTGACGATCATCACACAGTGGAAGACTGTGGAATCACATTAGGGCAAGCCTTTGCGCAAGCTTTGGGTGATAAAAAAGGCTTACGCCGCTATGGTCATTTTTATGCACCTTTAGATGAAGCGTTGTCTCGCGTTGTGGTCGACTTGTCAGGTCGTCCGGGTTTATTTATGGATATCCCCTTCACTCGTGCCCGTATTGGCAGCTTCGATGTCGATTTATTCTCTGAATTTTTTCAGGGATTTGTCAATCACGCTCTGATGACCTTACATATTGATAGCTTGAAAGGTAAAAACAGCCATCATCAGATTGAAAGCGTGTTTAAAGCTCTAGCGCGTGCTTTGCGTATGGCATGTGAAGTTGATCCACGCGCAGAAAATACCATTGCTTCGACCAAAGGTAGTTTGTAATGACGCGTATTGCTTTACTTGACTATGGCATGGGCAATTTGCACTCTGCGGCAAAAGCTTTAGAACATGTCGGTGCGACGGTTGACGTAACCAATGATCCAAAACTGATCGCCAAAGCCGATAAAATCGTATTTCCGGGTGTTGGTGCGATGCGCGACTGTATGCACGGTATGCACGAAGCTGGCATCGATGAGGTTGTCCGCCAAGCTGCATTCAACAAGCCTGTTTTGGCGATTTGTGTGGGCATGCAAGCATTATTGCAAACATCTGAAGAAAATGGTGGCGTTGCTGCGCTTGGTATCTTTGACGGCGTAGTTAAACATTTTCCTGAAATGCCGAATTTAAAAGTACCGCACATGGGCTGGAACCAAGTACATCAACTTGATCCAAGCCATCCGATGTGGAATAACATCGAACAAGACGCGCGTTTTTATTTTGTGCATAGCTATTATGTTGAACCACAAGATTCATCTGTGATCGCAGCAACTTGCGATTATGGTGTGAACTTTTGTACCGCAATTCATAAAGATAATTTATTTGCCACACAATTCCACCCTGAAAAGAGTCATACCGCAGGTTTGCAGTTGTTGAAAAACTTTGTGGAATGGAACATCTAATTAGAAAAACCATAGCAGATCAAATTTATTCATTTGATCTGCTTTTATAAAAATATTCTGTAATTCTCATCTTATTTTCTTTATTATTCGCATCTATACAGATCACTCCATTTTAACAATTGTATAAAAACACCTAAATAGGAATAAAAATGAATTCACCTATCCAAACCATAGATAAACCGCTAAGCCCGAAAGGTCGTTTTGGCCGACTCGCGTATGCCGCTTGGTCCTTTTTGAGCGCAATCGCCTTCTGTATTGTTATTTTTATTCTTGCATTTATTGCAAGTCTATTCAGCGGCAATGGCTCTGAGTTCTCAGATTTTCCATTTATTGCGATTTTATTATTCATCATTCTCTATATTGGATTTCTCTATTTTTCTTTTGTTTTTACCATTCGTCGTTTGCATGATCGCAATCAAACTGGCTGGCTGTCATTATTGATGCTGGTGCCATTCTTGAACCTGATTTTTTTAATCTATTTATTCTGTGCCAAAGGAACTGAAGGTGAAAATCTTTATGGTCCGAGTCGAAACACGGCTGGATGGGAAAAAGTGTTGGGTTGGATTTATATTATTTTGATTCCTCTCCTATTGGTTTTCGGTTTGGCTGCAAATGCAATTCCAGCTTATCAAGACTACATAGAACGAAGCCAACAAACCCAAATGCAATATCAACAGGACTATTCTGAATAAATAAATGACAGAATTTAGATGTTGATCAGCCAAGTTGTTAGACTTGGCTTTTTTATTTGTATAAAACTTTAAAGAAAGACGCAGTCGTCTAACATCCAAAGCTTAGCGATTGAGCAATACTTTGCTAATATGTAGCCAATTTAAACTCTATGATGACGCAAGGAGCGAAAGCATGCTAATCATCCCTGCAATTGACCTGAAAGATGGTAAATGTGTTCGTTTAAAACAAGGCCGTATGGAAGACGATACTGTTTTCTCTGATGATCCTGTCGCAACTGCACAACACTGGGTTGATGAAGGCGCACGCCGTTTACATTTAGTTGATTTAAATGGTGCTTTCGCTGGTACGCCAATTCATAAACCAGTGGTTGAAGCAATTGCCCGTGCTCAACCTGAACTACCAATTCAAATCGGCGGCGGGATTCGCTCACTTGAAACGATCGAACACTATTTAGAAGCGGGTGTCTCGTTTGTGATTATTGGAACTAAAGCGGTTCAAGATCCTGCGTTCGTGGACGAAGCATGTAAACGTTTTGCAGGTCATATCATCGTTGGTATTGATGCCATCAATGGTATGGTTGCAACAGACGGCTGGGCCAACGTCACTGATGTTAAAGCCACTGATCTTGCGAAGCGTTTTGCCGATGCAGGCGTTTCAAGCATTGTCTACACAGACATCGCTCGTGATGGCATGATGCAAGGCGTTAACGTTGAACAAACCGTCAATTTGGCGCAATATTCAGGCTTGCCTGTGATTGCATCAGGCGGCGTGACCAATCTTGACGATGTGCGCAACTTAAAAGGCCAAACGGGCATTTTAGGCGCGATCACAGGTCGTGCAATTTATGAAGGCACGTTAAGCCTTCGTGATGCGCAGTTATTGTTGGATGAAGATCGTTTGTAATTGATCAAGAGCTCTAGTGATTTAAATAATGGCTAGAGTTTTTTAAGCTTAAATGTTATGCTAGCGACACTTTCGTACACACCCCTCTTTTTTATAATGACACTTACGCCACCTTAGTTTTTTACCTCTTATTTGTAATGAACTCATCACTGTCTAGTGATGTGGTGTAGTCGTGTGTTTTTATATATCACATCACTAGCCTTTTTATATTCTTAAAGAAATAGGCTATTTCTATGTTTTCCAATGTAAGAGAACAATGGTTCTCCAATATCCGCGGCGATGTGCTGGCGGGTCTTGTTGTTGCTTTAGCACTCGTTCCCGAAGCAATTGCATTTTCGATTATTGCAGGTGTAGATCCTAAAATTGGGCTATATGCGTCGTTCTGTATCGCGGTTGTGATTTCTTTTGTCGGCGGTCGCCCAGGTATGATTTCCGCTGCAACAGGTGCCATGGCACTGCTCATGGTCGTGCTGGTGAAAGAGCATGGACTGCAATACCTACTTGCTGCGACGATCCTGACAGGGGTCCTGCAAATTGTGGCTGGGTATTTAAAGCTAGCGCAATTTATGCGCTTTGTGTCTAAATCTGTCGTTATCGGCTTTGTGAATGCCTTAGCAATTTTGATTTTTATGGCACAGTTACCTGAACTCACCAATGTCACATGGCATGTCTATGCTATGACTGCGGCAGGTTTAGCGATTATTTATTTATTCCCATACATCCCTAAAATTGGAACATTAATTCCATCGCCTTTGGTGACCATTGTGGTTTTAACCATTGTCGCAACTCTGATAGGACTGGACATTCGTACTGTCGGTGATATGGGTCAACTGCCTGATACACTGCCTGTGTTCTTGCTACCAGACATTCCACTGAACTTAGAAACACTTCGTATTATTTTCCCTTATGCAGCAGCGATGGCCGCAGTGGGCTTACTTGAGTCGATGATGACAGCCACGATTGTCGATGATTTAACTGATACTTCGAGTGACAAAAACCGCGAATGTAAAGGCCAAGGGGTAGCCAATATCGCCTCAGGTTTTATGGGCGGTATGGCAGGTTGCGCTATGATTGGTCAATCCATTATTAATGTTAAATCTGGCGGTCGTACTCGTTTATCTACATTCTGCGCAGGTATATTCTTGTTGATTATGGTGGTGTTCATTAGTGATTGGTTGAAAATCATTCCTATGGCTGCACTGGTCGCTGTGATGATCATGGTATCGATTGGTACATTTAACTGGGATTCACTCAGAAATATTCGCCAATACCCACTCTCAAGTAATATCGTCATGATCGCGACAGTTGCGATTGTTGTCGCAACCCATAACTTAGCTTATGGTGTACTGATCGGTGTGCTGTTATCTGCGCTATTTTTTGCCAATAAAATCGAACGTTATATGGCAGTTCAATCTGTTTTCGATGAAGCTAAAAGTACCCGTACCTATGTGGTTACAGGTCAGATTTTCTTTAGTTCTGCCGATAAATTTACGGCATCCTTTGATTTTAAAGAAGCTATTTCAAAAGTTGTGATCGATCTTAGTCAAGCTCATTTTTGGGATGTTTCAGCCGTAGCAGCCGTTGATAAAGTTGTGATTAAATTTAAACGTGAAGGAACGGATGTTGAACTGATCGGGATGAATGAAGCAAGTCAAACGATGGTTGATAAATTTGGTGTACATGACAAACCAAATGCGCTAGATCGTTTGGACAATCACTAGACCGCTTTCATCATTCTGTATTCCCTCTTTGTATTTCTCCCACAGGGAGAATGAGGAACGATTGAAGTTCCGCAAGAGGGATTGATGAAAGAAGTCCATTAAAAGGAAATTATAACAATGTCAAAAATTATTGCGTGTATTGATGGTTCAATCGGCACAAATACGGTATGTGATTATGCTGCTTGGTTTAGCCAAAAACTGAATGCGCCACTTGAACTTTTACATGTGATCGATACGCCGAGAGCGCAACTACCACAGGATTTAAGCGGTGCGATTGGCTTGGGAAGTCGAGAAAGCTTATTAAATGAGTTAGTAGAGCTAGATGAACGTCGAGGAAAAATTGAGATTGAACATGGCAAAATTTTGCTTCGTGAGGCAAAAAAATATGTGCTAGACAACTTCAGTCTCGATGTACATAGCTTCCAACGTCGTGGCCGTTTGTTAGAAACCATTGTCGCTTTGGAAGAAGATATTCGAGTGCTGATCATGGGAAAATATGGTACTCAAACTGCATATCATTCCGATAAAATAGGCACACAAATCGAGAATGTAGTACGTGCCATTCACCAACCTGTTTTAATTGCCTCATCACCTTTCACTCAGCCTCAATCTTTCTTAGTGGCGTTTGATGGCAGTGCAACGGCGAAGAAGTGTGTAGAGAAGATTGCGAATAGCCCTTTACTTAAAGGACTCGCTGCACATCTGGTCTATGTAGGTCAACCCAATCAAGAAATACACACTCAACTTGCTTGGGCAAAAGAACAATTAGAGTCACAAGGCTTTAATATGACATTAAGCACTTTGGAAGGTGATGTTGATGAAAGTATTCTGAATTACGCCGACCAAAAGAATATTGATTTAATGGTGATCGGTGCTTATGGGCACTCCAAAATCCGTCAATTCTTTATTGGTAGCACCACCACGAAACTATTAGTTCGCTCCACAAAACCTGTGCTATTGCTAAGATAAGCTCGGGGAAAACATTTCATTTAGCAAGGTATTTAGCTCTGCTAAGTGAAATGTAGCTTTAGGAACTGTTGTGACAAAATTTAACGCCTATACGCCTCAACTCGCCCTGATTTTTATTACTATGATTTGGGGTGGTACTTTTTTAGCGGTGCAATATGCCCTGAATTTTAGTAGCCCGATGTTTTTTGTCGGTTGTCGTTTTGCGGTGGCGGCATTGGTGATCTTGCTTATTTCAATGAAATCCATGGCTGGTTTGACGCTCAAGGAAACCCTTGCAGGTACAGCAATTGGTCTCATGATTGCCATTGGTTATGGTACACAAACCATTGGCCTGCAAACGATCCTGAGTAGTGAGTCGGCCTTTCTCACTGCGCTTTATGTTCCACTCGTTCCCATATTGATGTGGGTCATTTTCCAGAAACGGCCGTCTTTGATGACATGGATTGGCTCAGCCTTGGCGTTTACGGGGTTAGTCTTTTTAACTGGGAACGATTTTTCGAGTATCAATTTAAATTATGGGCAAATGCTCACCTTGATCTGTGCTTTTGTGATCGCTTTAGAAATTATTTTGATTGGATATTTTGCAGGGAAAGTGAATCTGAGACGTGTCACGGTGGTTCAGTTGGTGGTTGCTTCTGGATTGTCATTTGCCAGTATGCCCCTTGTTGGCGAACATAGTATTCCAACTTTTTCTTGGCCCTTAGTGATGATCGCAGTGGGCTTAGGGCTTGCCAGTGCATTGATTCAATTTGTGATGAATTGGGCACAACGTATGGTTGATCCAAGCCGTGCTGCCATCATTTATGCTGGCGAACCTGTTTGGGCAGGATTATTTGGGCGTATCGCAGGTGAACGGTTGCCGCTACTGGCGTTATTTGGTGGTTTACTGGTGGTCTTTGGGGTTTTGGTGAGTGAGTTGAAGTTTAAAATACTCAATCATCCCAAAGAAAAATAAAACTTCCGTATTAATCTTTGTTTGGTGGTTGCTTCTTCTTCAACAACATATGCGGTTGATAGTACTCTACCGTTGGTATTGGATCGTAAAATGGATGTAGTAATGCCTTCCATTCTTGATATGCCGTAGATTTCCTAAACCCTTCGGTATGATGTTCAATACTGTCCCAAAAGATCATTAGAATATAACGCTGATCATCTTGAAAATGCTTGATCAATTGCACGGCATTCAGCCCAGCCATTGGATAAATAATCGCTTTGGCTTGTTGAAATGCTGCTTCAAAAGCCTGACTTTGATTTGGCTTAATATTTAAATGCACATGCTCTATGATCATAATTAAACCTGTTTAAATTCTTCAAACACAATTTGAAGGTAATTTTTATAAAATCAAATATATGGTTATTGATATCTAAGGATACAAAGTGATATTCAAATTTTATTGAAAAAAGCGGATAAGATTATTATCCGCTTTCTGTTCAACTTACTGATACATTGGTTTATTGTCATTCAATGCAATCAAACCACGAATCGCGCGATAAACGATCCATATCCATGCAACAAAAATAACTGATACACAGAAAACTGTGCCAGACAGCGCAACACCAGCAAATGCATTTGGATTATCGCCTGTCAAAAACAGGAAGAAAAATGGGATAAAGGCAATAATATTCCACGCTAAATACCACCAAAAGGTGCGAATTTGCCAAGTAAAGTGGCTTTCAAAAATTGAACCTTGTACATCGCTACGTTTCACATAGTTAATAATCAAGGCAATGATCGCCAATAAACCACCGCTAAAAATCGCAATAATATAAAGCACATAAAGAATCAAGGTCAAAGTACGATTCGGGTCTTGATCAACAGAGTAATTCATTTTTATTTAGCTCCAAAACCTCCCTCAATGAAAAATATTGAGTGGAGAAATTAACCAACATATCAATAATATATGAAAAGCTATGGTACAGAAATAAATCTTACGAAACGGTTGTTTTTGTGTTTTATGTCTCAGTTTTTGCTGAGCAAGCCAACCAGCGCACCACCCACCCAAAGAATCAACGATATGCAGAGTCTGTTCGGGTATCCGACGATTGCCCAATTGTGCTGCTTCTTTGTCTTGTGAATACAACCAATAACTCAGTGCATTCATCAAACTCACAAAGAGCAAGGTAAACGGTGGTAATAGCTTGCTAAAACTCGCAATCACCATAAAGACAATATAAACCCCAATCCCGACTTTCATCGGCGACCATCCAGTCGTTGTGGTCGGTCGAACAGGCGCGGCTTTATGCTCAATCACTTGTGATGCTTTTAAATAAACGACCTGTTGCGCTCGATAGCGACCACGCTCATCTAAAATCACCAAATAATCTAAAGCACAGCCCACAATCGGTCTTGGGCCAGTGCGAGCAAAGTCTTTAATATGTAGAAAAACTCGCTCTTTCTTCGCATCATTGGGTTGAATAAAGCCATAGCCTTTGTCATCAAACCATTCCACTAAACGTCCTTGATCTCGCATGACTTTTTCCTAAGCTGTGATTCGTTGTAATCGGTCTAGTAACATCATTCGCATTTCAACTGGATCTTTCTGAGAAATATCTTCACCTGTACGACCATGCGCTGCATTTTTCTGCGCCACTTGCAAACGCATACTCCAGAAACGGCAGGCCGCCATCGCTAAATAAATATCTAAACACGCCAGCTCATCGTCGCTAAGCGGGCGAATCGCCTGATAAGCCGCCAAAAATGCATCTGCTTTACGCTGATCAAGATACGCTTGTGGATAGGCAGTACAGAAATCATTGATACTAATCGCAATATCAAATAGCCACTCATCTTGATTGAGTTCATAAAAATCAAGAATACCGTTTAACTGATCGCCTTCAAATAGTGTGTTGTCTCTAAATAAGTCTGAATGAATAAAGCCTACTGGACGATCAGGATGTTGTTGTGTGATGTCGGCAAACTGCTGAAAGACCAGCGCCAATAAACTTTGATCATCAATATTCATCTGTGGCTTGAGTTGTTCAGCGACATCTGACCAATACTGATGATTACGGTTAAAATCACGTTCTAGAGGAAAGCCTTGTAAAGCCAAATGCAATTTTGCTTGTGCTTGAGCAATCGCTTCAATCTGCTCAATGGTCGTATCTTCTGGATGTTCGCCCATGATCCGTGGCGCAATTTGTGCAGGTTTATCGGCAATACTATGAATCGCCTGACCGTGGTGTTTCAAGGGTACTGCCACAGGCACGCCTGCTTGTCCCAAACAATCCAGTACAGGCACCAGTTCACCTGCTCCGATCGCATCTAATTCTTCAAAAACCGTTAAAACATACTGCTTCTGATTTTGATCCACCAAAAAATAATTGGTGTTTTGAATACCGCCTTGGATTGGAATCAGGTCAATCACTGCTAAACCATAAGGCTCAGCAAAGGCTTGAACTTGTTCTAAACTCAACGGGGTATAAACCGACATGGAAAACCTGCAAAAAATAGCTGTGAAGTTTGCTAGAATACCTGTTCCCTTCATGAAGGTGTAGCACCTAAATCGGTCTCCTTTCTTTATTGGCGATTTTTTGGAAAATTTTATGCTCGCAAAACGTATTATCCCTTGCTTAGATGTTGATAATGGTCGAGTCGTCAAAGGCGTTCAATTCCTTGATATTCGTGATGCAGGTGATCCTGTCGAGGTTGCTCGTCGTTATAACGAACAAGGCGCCGATGAAATTACCTTTTTAGATATCACTGCTACCCATCATGGACGTGACACCACTTACCGCACTGTAGAACGGATGGCTGAAAGTGTATTTGTGCCATTAACCGTCGGTGGCGGTGTGCGCAAAGTAGAAGATATTCGTTTACTGCTCAATGCAGGCGCGGATAAGGTCAGCATCAACTCAGCAGCTGTATTTAATCCTGAATTTGTACAAGAAGCTTCACAACGTTTCGGTGCGCAATGTATCGTAGTTGCGATTGATGCGAAAAAAACGGGCGAAAATAAGTGGGAAATTTTTACTCACGGCGGACGTAAACCAACAGGTATCGATGCGATTGAATGGGCGGTGAAAATGGCTGATTTTGGCGCAGGCGAATTATTGATTACCAGTATGGATGCCGATGGCACCAAAGCAGGTTATGACATTGCACTGATGCGTGCGATCAATGACCGCGTCAGTGTTCCGACCATTGCGTCAGGTGGTGTAGGCAACTTACAACATTTAGCCGACGGTATTTTAAAAGGTGGCGCGGATGCGGTCCTTGCAGCTTCAATTTTCCACTTTGGTCAACATAGCATTCCTGAAGCGAAACAATATCTTGCTGAGCAAGGCATTGAAATGCGCCTCTAAACCATTTCCCTATTAACGCCAAACCTCTCAACTTTCATATTTGAGAGGTTTTTTATGTGGTCATATTTAAGGCAAAAAAATACCTTGCTGAGCAAGGTATAGAAACTGCGTATAAACAACGCCAGAGGGTAAGAGAACATACAGCCATTTTGAGTAAATTCTAAGCATTTAAAGTGCCTGAGCCAAAATAGCGATAAAAGCAGCAGAAATATTGACATTAAAACCCTATTTTATTGACAATTCACGACAGCACCCCATTTGATTTGCTCACGACCGATCAAAATACCGACCTCATCGAGGGATTCAATTCTGCACGTTGCATCCTCTAAACAATCAATTTAAGCCACAGATTGCTTTTCCGCTTCTTCAACAACAGCAGATGCAAGCAATTTTGGCTTTTGTTCCACCCACTTGGCAGGAAAAACAGATTCTATCGCTTGGGTAAGCAGCTTAGAGAATGTTGCGGGTAAAGGTATGCCCAATGGATTCGCTTCTTTTAAGTCCGCAGAAGAGACCACACGGGTTCCCATCACATAATCAAACCAAGGACGCGTCACACACCAGTTGGCATCTTGGTTTGAGTTCATATGATGATCATAATGCCAAGGGATGCTAGCTTTCGCCCAATCAGGTTCTAAATGCGCACGGCGATGCACATAATAATAATTCCCAGCACTGTAGAGTGCCGCCAAAGACATGCCTTTTGAGAATGGATAGAACGCCACGCTTGCCACCCCCGCCACCACCGCCAGTGACATCACTTCATTACGTGTGCGCCAATGTTCGAATCCTTGCACATAACATTCATCGGCAAATTCCTGCTTACGCACTTCACGATGATGGGCCCAATGTGATTCCATACTTCTCGGTACAGGACTATATCGTGGCTGCCCTGAGCGATGCACGCCATGCAAAATATATTTATGTGCAAACCATTCAAATGCATTGGCAACTGCCAAACCTGCAATAAAACCTTTTAGCATTATTTTTTCCCAATCTGTCCTTACTTATATTCAGCATATAAATTTTGGTAGGCGAAGTATTGACGATACGCTATAGTTGTATTGACAAAACACGACAAACGAAGGAGTCGACAGGATGTCTCAACTCAAGAACTATACTGGCTCTGTTTTTGGTGGTTTGGGGCATTTACTCAAAGCCTATTGCGAGGCAGAAAATATCGTTGTTCCTGAGCAATTACAACAAATTCAAAACTTAGAACGCTTCGATTATGTGATTTGGCGTGACTTGCTTGAAGATCTCAATCGCTTAGACCCCAAAACTGGACTTGGGTTAGAAATTGCAGCCTATGTGCAACCTAAACATCTCGGTATAATCGCTTACCTCGCGCTTTCATGTGAAAATTTGGGCGAAGCTTTAGCACGCTATCATGACTTTCATCGCTTAATTTATGATGGCAGCCCTTTGGTGGTCGAGTTTAATGACCCTTATGTTTCCATTCGTTGGGAAGCACCTGAACCGCATCCAACCCAACTCACCGATGAAATTGCGATTGCATTGATGGTGCAATTCCTCAAGTTGTTTATGTCAGGTGAAAGTATCCATTTACACGAAGTGCATTTCGTCAATCCGCCTCCAAAAAATATCAGCATTTATGAGCAATATTTTCGCTGCAAGGTTCGTTTTGAACAGCCTAAAACGCAACTGCTATTGCCAGTAGCTGAAGCGTTTAAACCATTAAAAAGCAGTGACCACACCCTACAACAACTGCTGTTACAGCAGGCGCAAGCTTTATTAGACAAGTTACCGAATTCAACTCAACTGGATCAACGTCTACAACATGCCATTTTGACGGGTTTGCAAAAGAACCAATATCAGATCGATTTTATTGCTGAAAAATTAGGGCTTTCTGTTCGACAGTTACAACGACATTTGCAACAACAAGGCACCACTTTTCAGGAGCGTGTACAACAAATTCGTTTTATGTTGGCGACTGAATATTTAAAAGACCCTCATCTCAGTTTACAAGAAATCGCCTTGCTGCTTTGTTATTCAGAGCAAAGTGCTTTCCAACGTGCTTTTAAACTTTGGACAGGACAGACACCGCAACAGTGGCGGAACAACAACACAATTTACAATTCGTAATAAAAATATTGATGAACTCACTGTTTCACAACTGATCCTTTTTGTTACACCCTTTATACAAGAACCTATATACCCATGTGAATTAGTTCACATTTTTTTCACAGGGGTTAAACATATCCATAATAAAGTTTTGGATGCTTGGTTTTTCTTTTTTAAAAAATATGTGGTGATAACAATGAACAAATATTTAGCAGAATTTCTTGGAACCTTTTGGCTCGTTTTTGGTGGTTGTGGTAGTGCTGTATTAGCAGCAGCCTATCCAGAACTTGGTATCGGCTTTATGGGCGTGGCATTGGCATTCGGTCTCACCGTTTTAACGGGTGCTTACGCGTTTGGTCATATTTCAGGTGGTCACTTTAACCCTGCCGTCAGTGTGGGTTTATGGGTAGGTGGACGCTTTGAAGCAAAAGAACTTGCTCCTTATATTATTTCTCAAGTAATTGGCGCAACGATCGCGGCATTGGTCCTTTACATTATCGTACAAGGTCAAGCAGGCTTTGCTGGTACAGGTGGTTTTGCCAGCAATGGTTTTGGTGATCTGTCTCCAAATAAATTTTCTCTAGGTTCTGCGTTCATCATTGAAGTAGTACTGACTGCATTCTTCATCATTATTATTATGGGAGCAACGGATCGTCGTGCGCCTGCTGGATTCGCACCGATTGCGATTGGTTTGGCTTTAACATTAATTCACTTAATCAGTATTCCAGTGACCAATACTTCAGTTAACCCTGCACGTAGTACTGGTGTGGCATTCTTTGCTGAAACAGCAGCACTCAGCCAATTATGGTTGTTCTGGGTCGCTCCAATTATTGGTGCCGTGATTGGTGCGGTGATTTATAAAATTGTAGGACGTGAGAAAGACTAATAATAAATTCTCATAAAAAAACAGCCTTCACGTAGGCTGTTTTTTTATGCTTCAATTTGCATTTAAAGAAACGGATTTTCAATTTCTTGTTCGGCTTGACGCTCGATTTGCGCAGGTAAGTTTTCTTTCTCGAGTGCCGCCACCACATCATTGATAAAGTTTTGCAGCGCTTTCGCAGTTTTTAGACCCGCTTGATCTTTAGTAATTTGCAAATTGCCATATAAGCTCACGCAATCGACCTGATTTTCTAAAGTCAGATCATAAATCGCTGAAGACTCATCACCATGTTCAAAAGGTTTAAACATCTCATTCTCACGTTGTTATTATATCGATATAGCCTGCGCCAAGCTCAATTGCTTTGCAAGATGCTCTACATTATCTCAACAATTGTAAAAAATACTGAACCAGCATATCCACCAATTGTCTGATCACTGCCTGCTTAGCTTCTTCATCAATGTGTGGCAACGAGCTTTCAGCGGCTTGGGTTCGGCCTGAACTGAATTGATTTTGCTGTGCTTGAATGCTTTCTGTAGTTGCTTCTTCTGCACACTGGCTGTGACCATCCCAATGTGAATAATGAATTTCTTTATTGGCCTTGACCTGCTGCGCGGATACAGGCAACTGATAAATATTACGCTTCTGCTGCTCGGTTAATTGTGGAAATAAATTAATTCCAAGCTTTTCTTCCAGATAGCAAACACTGACTACTTTGACCTGTAGTGACGCATTATTTGGCGCGTAATAGGCACCAATAATACCCTGCTTGGGTAAATAAACAGCTTTATACACCGCCGTAGGTACAATGACCCCATTGCCAATGGTTTTTAGTCGTTGACCTTCAAAAATCGGTCCCGTTAATACATAGGCATCTTTATGCTGCTTGGTGACAATAGAACGAACCGCTTCTTCGACCTTACGCCAGACTTCCTGATTATTCTTCGGTGCTTGAGGCACCATATTAGCCAATGAAAAACTGTCATATTGCGCCGCTTTATTATTCATATCGCCATTCGGCGCCATATGCCCACGGTCATAGCCTGAACCACGATAGTCGGATAACAAGGCGCGATGTCGCTCTGCTACACGGGTTTCTTCATGAAAATTATCTTCACGCTTAATTTTGATACTTAAACGCTGCGGGGTTAAATATTCAGCTGTCCAAAGTGGTGTTTTTGAGATGCCAGAATACATCACATTAAAATCATTAAAGCACAGGGCGTAACTGTCTTTTTGCAGACTTTCTTTATTTAATAAGGGTGGAACATCCCGATAAAATTGATTTAAACAGCCGCTATTGGTGCTCTGTAATGGAATCAATTTAGAAATTTTTTCATTGCCAAACGCAATCGCAAAGCTGCTCGTTGCGAGCAAAGCTAATAGAATCTTTCCAACATTTTGGCTCAAGAAGGTAAATTTCGTTTTACTCTTCCTCGCTGTTCTTCTGGCCATAACCGCTTCAAAATCAATATTAACGCGCAGCTTAACAAGTCAAACATGAACTGTATATTCACAAGTGGGAAAGAACGACACTTTATGTCGCCAAACTGCTCACTTGATCATCAAACAATAAAAATGGCACACGATGGTGCCATTTTTATATGCATTTTTTCTAAATTTCGATCTGACTGCCTAGCTCAACCACACGATTGGTTGGGATCTGATAGAAGTCACTCACCGGACTGGTATTCCGCTGCATCGAGATAAAGAGTTTTTCACGCCACGGGCGCATGCCTTGCTGCCCTACAGTTGAAATAATACGGTCTCTTGAAATGAAGAAACTAATCTGCATGAGATCATATTCGATTTCCAATTGCTCATAGGCTTGGCGAAGTGCCTTCGGAACATTTGGCTCGTCTTTAAAACCATAATAGATTTTTATACGATAGAAATGATCCGCTAAGGTTTCAACTGCAATCCGCTCATCCTGCGACACATAAGGTATATCTTGCACCACGACTGTGACCAAAATATTCCGCTCATGGAGCACTTTATTGTGCTTGATGTTATGTAACATCGCATGTGGCACTACATTTGGTGTTCCTGTGAGGAATACCGCGTCGCCTGAAACCCAGTGCACTTCATTGCCGATACTTTTAACGAATAAATCTAAAGGCAAAGTATCATGTTCTAATCGCGCAAAAGTAATTTCTCGACCACGTTTCCATGTCATCAAAATAGTCACCGCAATCGCCCCAATGAGGAGTGGAACCCAACCCCCAGAAAACATTTTGAGTGAGGTTGCGCTAACCAATACGATATCAATGATAAGAAATGGGATAATCAGCAATAAAACTTTTGGTAAGCTCCATTTCCATGCTGAATAAATAAATACTGCCACCAAAATTGTATCGCACAGCATGGTCAATGTCACAGCTAAACCGTATGCACTGGCTAAATTTGAGCTATTCTGGAAAATTAGAATGAGAATAATAATCGCTGCAAGCAATAACCAATTTAAAAAAGGTACATAAATCTGCCCTTCTTCTGACTCTGAAGTATGCTTAATGGTTAAACGAGGCAAATATCCTAATTGAATCGCTTGGCGGGCCAAAGAGAAAACGCCTGAAATCACGGCTTGAGAAGCAATTACGGCTGCCATCGTCGCCAGCACAATCATGGGATACAGAGCCCAACTCGGCACCAGTAAATAAAATGGATTTTCTATTGCAGCAGGATTTCTTAATAATAATGCACCTTGCCCAGCATAATTGAGTAGCAACGAAGGTAAAACAATACTAAACCATGCTAATCGAATTGGGAAAGGTCCAAAATGGCCCATATCCGCATAGAGTGCTTCACCACCAGTTACTGTCAGCACCACTGCGCCCATGATGAAAAAAGACATCACAGGATGGGTATAAATAAATTGAATCGCCCAATGTGGACTAAACATTCCCAACACCACAGGTGTTTGAATAATACTGGAGATTCCCAAAATACCCAATGACAAGAACCAGATCAGGGTAATGGGTCCAAAGAATTTACCGACAAAAGCGGTTCCTTTTTTCTGCATGAGAAATAAGGTAATCACAATCGCGATCGCGATCGGCACAATGAATGGATCTAAAACATCTGTGGCAATCGAAAGCCCCTCTACTGCTGACAATACCGAAATCGCAGGGGTAATAATGCCATCGCCAAAGAAAAGTGATGCACCAATAAAACCAATCGCAATTAAGTATATTTTTTTATCTTCTGGAATTTTTGCTTTTCTCAGGTTCAAGGCCAATAAAGCCATGATCCCGCCCTCACCGTTATTATCAGCTCGCATCACGACTGCGATGTATTTAATACTAATAATCAGGGTTAGACACCAGAAAATGATGGATAAAATACCTAAAACATTTTCAGGTTGGATACCCAGACCATGTGCTGCATGAAATGACTCTTTGAGCGCATATAATGGGCTTGTTCCAATGTCTCCAAAGACCACCCCTAAGGCTGCCAGCGTCATGGCTGGCAATGCGGTTTTTTTTGCAGCACTTTGCATATATTTCAATCAAATCGGATTTGAGATTGCGCCATATTACCACTAGCCAATAACTTTTTCTGCAAATCTATGATTTTGTCGCTTGGCAGTTGGTTTTTTTTTGGTTACTATCCCACACCTTGGTGAGGTGTCCGAGTGGCTTAAGGAGCACGCCTGGAAAGTGTGTATACGTTTGCGCGTATCGAGGGTTCGAATCCCTCTCTCACCGCCAAGATTCATTTGTTCATTTTTTCGCTTGTCTTTTTACCCAAATTCGGTAAAATTCACGCCACGTTGCCGGCATAGCTCAGTTGGTAGAGCAACTGACTTGTAATCAGTAGGTCCACAGTTCGAATCCGTGTGCCGGCACCATCAAATTCAAAAAAGGCTTAAACTCAATGAGTTTAAGCCTTTTTTTTATATGTTAGTTTTTAACAGCACTGATTTGAATATAACG
This sequence comes from Acinetobacter sp. 2JN-4, assembly GCF_003687745.1. Classification (NCBI taxonomy): domain Bacteria; kingdom Pseudomonadati; phylum Pseudomonadota; class Gammaproteobacteria; order Moraxellales; family Moraxellaceae; genus Acinetobacter; species Acinetobacter sp. 2JN-4. The sequence continues at coordinate 303,066 of NZ_RDNY01000002.1, forward strand.
TACTAAACCATCTTGATAGAGTTTTCGACATAGCTTGGCCGTCATGCCGATTTTGAATTGAGCAAGATCAAACGACTTTTTTTCTATCGCACTGGTTTCAATATATGCAGCAAATCCAGCTAAAACAGGCGCTGAAAAATCCTGAATAACAATATCACCCAAACCATGCTGTGCTAAGGTCTGTACGAGTTGTTGCTCATTCATCAAATGCCGCCACTGCACATCGGCACTTTTAAGCAGATAACGATATTGTTGTTTTTGTAGGTAACTGCAATTGTGCCAAGCATCTGACCACATCAAATAATGAAACGCGATTCGACCTTTTGAATTTAAAACTGAAGTGACCGAATTGAGAAATGAATTCAAATTACTGTGATAGGCTGCATCGATACAAATCACCGCATCAAATGAATTTAAAAAATTCAATTGTTTTAAATTCAAAAAAGATTGGCGATAGCTTTCAACCTGCGGTAAGTTTTTTTGAATTCGTTCTATACATGCGAGTTGTAACTCAACCGCACTGAGTTGTTCCACATCATATTCATTAAGCCAATGCAACAAACTCGCCCCTTGCCCACAACCTAGATCTAAAACACGATCTGATTTTTTGAGTTGGACTGAGATTGCCACTTGATCAGCTAAAGTCTGGCAAGCAAGCCTATAATGCTGCTGCGAACCTTGCTGTGGTGCTTGCCAATAACCCAAATTACTCCAAGCAAGCGGCGAGTCATCACCAAGGCGTTTTGCATCAATCGCATACTTATGCCCTAGGATTTTCTCGATCAGTGCTTGCTTGAGGTGGACCATATTAATAACCGAGTTCAGGCGCGACCGTCACTTTAGGTTTAAGCCCAACAAAAGGAGCTGGGGCACCGATAATTTCAGCAATCTTCATCGCGGAAGTGACTGCTGATTCTAAGATTGGCAAACCATCACATGACCATGAACCACAATAAAAGATTTTACGGTCGATATCTAAATGACGTTGTTGAATCTGCTTATTCAGTGCGACGGTTTCCGAATCAACCACAGCACGCGTGAGTTTCACCTTAGAAATAATTTTCTTTGGATCAATATCAATCACAGGACACCATGTTTGGAACACTGCATTTTTACCAACTAAACTTGGCTCAATTGCATTGATCCAAACCGTGAATTGCTGACGGACAAACTTACGATCCATCATATAACTCAATACCGCCCAATCTTTACGGCGCTCTGGCATAACGATTGGATCGGTATGAATGACGAGATCACCTTGCTCAAATCTGAACTTTTGTAGCAAGGCAATGTCATCGGCAAATTGAGGTTGCTTCAGGAAATTTTCGATCACAGGGGTTGGCGTTGCAATCACCACACGATCAAAAAGCTGTCTTTCACCTTGCTCATTTTCAACCAAGATTTGTTCGCCTTGTTGTTCTACTTTTTGCACAGGAGAACCACTGTGAATTTCAATCCCTTCAATTAAGCGGCTGACCAAAGCAGGTGTACCGCCCTTCATCCGTAACAAAGCTTCACCTTCAGTGAGTTGGCGAATAAATTCTAATAACGGTTTCGCAGGCCACTCACCAATGGTTTTGGGGTGACAAGTGCAGATGGTATATAGAACAGGCATCACCGTACCATGCCAAAATACTTCCTCAATATGATATTGATTCATAAATTCAGCTAAGGTGATGTCTTGATTGTCTGATTTAAAAAATTGATGCACCGCAGTTTTGAGTTGCAACATGCCTTTAACAAGTCGCCAACCATATTGTTGGATGCCTTTACGGTTATTAATGATCGGGAAATTACCAATGCGGCTACGCGACGTGGTCAACCATGTTTCAGTTCTGTCTTCAAATAACCAACTGCACGCCATAAAAGTACGTACTGGGAATGTTTCAATGCCCAAGTAGCTCGCCAAGCTCAGCGTATTTTTCCAAAGCTTTGGGTTCATCACACGTAAAGGTGCGTCAATGATCCCACCATCAAAATCGATACTATGACTATCCATGCCTCGACCAGCAAGTGCTTCGAATATTGTCACTTTATGTCCTGCATCATGTAGGATTCTGGCTGCAGCAAGCCCTGCCATTCCACTGCCTATAATTGCAATATCCAAAATTATGTCCCATCAGTTGATGATTTTTATTGATTATGACTGATCCTTAACCTAAATACGGTATTAAAAAATACCAGATTCAGCATTAAAGTCAGAGTTTTGTCGAAATGTGGTTAATATCTGTTGTTACACTTTATCACAATTAAAATTTCAACAATAAGCATATGAAATTATTAAATTTATTATACAAAAACAGCAATAATTATACAGATCCGTCTTTATTTATCCATTTTTTGTACTTGAAGGGCTTTGCAAAGGACAAAAATCGCGCTATTCTGATTAAACAATAACGAGAACTAAGTCACATAACAAGCTGAATAATTATAAGTGACAAAATATTAAAAAAATCAATAGAGCACCATTTACACCGAAAGCCCAAAACTCTAATGGAGTTTCGGGCTTTCTTATATAGACCACTGATTAATAAATGAATTAACTCGCTATTCCTCCAAATTTACCACGATTAAAATCATTAATCGCTTCCCTAATTTCAGCTTTGCTATTCATCACAAATGGGCCATAACCTTCAATGGGTTCATTCAGTGGCTGACCTGTCAAAATCAGAAATTTGCTGTTTTGTTGAGCCTTAATATTAAAATCAATCTCATCTCGACTTAAAACCACCAGACTTGGTGCTCCAATCGTTTGAGTTTCATTGAATACCACCTCTCCTGACAGCAACACAAACAATGCGCTATGCCCTTCCGTCACATAAAAGGTATGTGCTTGACCTTCAACTAAAGTTCCGTCCCATACATTAACAGGGCTAAATGTGCTTGCTGCACCTGCCGTATCCTGATATTGACCAGCAATGACGCGTAATTCACTTCCGACATCATCAAGCGCAATACTTTGAATTTGGCTGGCTTCAATGGCTTGGTATTTTGCTGGCGTCATTTTTGACTGCGCTGGCAAATTTACCCAAAGTTGTACCATTTCAAACAAACCACCCTGCTGAGCAAACTCAGGAGAATGAAACTCTTGATGCAAGATCCCTGCACCAGCTGTCATCCATTGCACATCACCCGCTTGAATCGTTCCACCACCACCCGCAGAATCTTTATGTGTCACCTCACCTTGGTAAGCGATGGTAACTGTCTCAAATCCACGATGTGGATGTGACCCCACACCATGTTGTGCTGTGGTTGGATCAAACCGATACGGAGCAGCATAATCCAAGAGTAAAAATGGACTAATACTTTGCCCTAAACGGTCATAGGAAAATAAGTTATAGACGGGAAAACCATCGCCGACCCAGTGCATCTGCTTATTTTGATACACACCGAGAATTTTTTTCATTTGGTTTCTCCTGTAAGGTAGAAGTTCTGTTATTAATATAGATTGTACGCTTCAGCGAGGACTGCTTATAGACATAGATTGACAACACATTATTCTATATATGGGACAATAAGATTAATAAAAATCGCATGAGCGCCTAGAATCATCAATCATCCTATTTTTGATATTCTTAATCTCATTTATTAGACTTCATTCAATTTATAAATTTAGCTAGCATCATTTAGAACAATACGAAAAAGAGATCATCTACGCTCTTATTCATTTTACAAAAACATGAGGAATACCACTAATGAGTCAAGACTATATTCGCCTAGACAAAGACAATGCAGCTGTACTACTTGTCGATCATCAAACAGGTTTACTGTCTCTAGTTCGTGATATTGATCCGGATAAATTTAAGAATAATGTATTGGCACTGGCAAATGCCGCAAAATATTTTAATTTACCTACCATTTTAACCACAAGCTTTGAAAATGGTCCAAATGGTCCGTTGGTCCCAGAACTAAAAGAAATATTCCCAGATGCACCTTACATCGCTCGTCCGGGTCAAATTAATGCATGGGACAATGAAGACTTTGTAAAAGCCGTCAAAGCGACAGGCAAAAAGCAATTGATTATTGCAGGTGTAGTCACCGAAGTATGTGTCGCTTTCCCTACGCTTTCAGCACTTGCAGAAGAATTTGAAGTGTTTGTGATTACTGATGCATCTGGGACGTTTAATGCCTTAACACGCGATGCTGCTTGGGATCGTATGTCTAACGCGGGCGCACAAATGATGACTTGGTTTGGCATGGCGTGTGAATTACATCGTGACTGGCGTAATGATATCGAAGGTCTAGGTGCGTTGTTCTCAAACCATATTCCTGACTATCGCAACCTGATCAATAGTTACAATCAAAACACCTCACAGAAATAAAGCTGCCACTGTACTAAAGATTAGAATAGTCAATGCTATTCTAATCTTTAGCCTTTATAGGATTTCATTTGCCGTGATGAACTCATTTGATGACTTTTACTATTTCTATCTCGTGGTGAAACATGGGGGCTTTAGTGCGGCCAGTGAAGCGGAAAATATCAGCAAATCGAAACTGAGTCGACGTATTATTGATCTAGAAAATAAGTTCAATGTCAGTCTGATTCAAAGAACAACACGGCACTTCAAAGTCACCGAACTCGGCCAAGAATTTTATGAAGAGTGTTGTAAGGTGATTGCTCAAGTTGAATGTGCTGAAAATGTATTGCTCAAACAAAAAAGTGAACCTCAAGGTTTGGTCAAAATTAGCTGTCCGCCTTTAATGATGCATTTCCAAGTACGCAAATTACTGAATCAGTTTTTAAAAAGCCATCCGAAAGTTGAAATCTCCTTAGAACTCACCAGCCGCCGTGTCGATGTATTACATGATGATATTGATATCGCGATCCGAACCAACTTTGAACCCACTGAAGATTCGAGCTTGATCGTTCGTGATGTGATCCGAACTGAGCATTGTTTGGTTGCAGCCCCCGAATTATTACAAGGTAAACACATCCAACATTATTCAGAATTACAAGATTACCCAAGTGTCGCTTTGGGTATCCAAAAGCATCAATATATTTGGCATTTGTGCAGCGTGAATCGTGATGAAACAGTTGATGTACCTTACTCACCCCGAGTAAAAAGTAATGATCTGGCTGGCGTGTATTATGCGGTAAGTGATGGCATCGGCATCGCAGACCTACCCTATTTAACCGTGCAAGCCGATATTGAGAAGGGCAAACTAATTCATATTCTCCCTGAATGGAAATCCAATCGAGGAACGGTTCAATTGGTATATGCGTCACGAAAAGGACAACGCTTGGTGGTTGAAAAGCTTATCGACACGTTAATCGATGGCCTACGTCAACTTGGGGAAACCAATAGCGGTTACTGCCTATAATTGCTAGATCAGCTTTAAAAAATAAAAAACGATCATGAATGGGCATGACCGTTTTTCATTAAAATCAATACAACAGCGCTGTGTGTAGCAGTGCTTACTCTGACAAATCCATACAGAGGTATTTCATTTCGAGATATTCCTCTATACCGAATTTAGAGCCTTCACGTCCTAAACCTGACTGTTTCATCCCACCAAACGGCGCAACTTCATTGGAAATCGCTCCCGTATTGATGCCGACCATACCGTATTCAAGTGCTTCACCTACTCGCCATTGACGAGCACTGCTTTGGGTAAATAAGTAAGCCGCTAAACCAAATTCAGTATCATTGGCCATCGCCACCGCTTCATCTTCGATTTTAAAACGAAATAACGGTGCCAGCGGGCCGAAAGTTTCTTCTTTCGATACTTTCATCTCTTGGGTGACATTGGTCAGAACCGTTGGCTCAAAGAAGGTACCACCGAGTGCTGAACGTTGACCACCGATCCGCACAGTTGCACCTTTAGCAGTCGCATCAACAATATGAGACTGGACTTTGGCAATCGCATCTTCATCAATTAAAGGACCTTGCGTTGAACCTTCTTTGCGTCCATCCCCGACTTGCAGTTGAGACACCGCTTCAACCAAGCGCTCTGCCAAGGCATCATAAATACCATCTTGCACATAAATACGATTGGCACAAACACACGTTTGTCCGCTATTGCGATATTTGCTCGCCATAATGCCCTGAACCGCTTGATCCAGATTGGCATCATCAAACACCAGCACAGGTGCATTACCACCCAATTCGAGCGAGAGTTTTTTAATGGTTGGGGCACATTGTTGCATCAAGATGCGACCCACTTGGGTTGAACCTGTAAAGCTCAATTTACGTACAATATCACTTTCACAGAGCGTTTGACCCACTTCGATCGCATCACCACTGATATGGAGCAGTACATCCGCAGGCAAACCCGCTTGCAAAGCCAATACCTCGAGTGCATACGCGGTCAATGGTGTCTGTTCTGCGGGTTTCACCAACATCGAACAACCCGCGGCAATTGCTGGCGCAGCCTTACGCGTGATCATGGCCGCAGGGAAATTCCACGGCGTAATCGCTGCAGTGACACCAATCGCTTGTTTAATCACCAGCAAACGTTGATTGGGTAAGGTCGGCGTTAAAATCTCACCATCAATACGACGCGCTTGCTCTGCAAACCAACGAATGAACGAGGCTGCGTACGCAATTTCACCCCGTGCTTCAGCCAATGGCTTGCCCTGCTCAGCGGTTAAAATCTGTGCCAAATTTTCTTTATGCTCAAGCATGAGGTTGTACCATGCCAACAGCACATCAGCACGAACTAAAGCAGTTTGCTTTTTCCATGCCGCTTGTGCCTTGGCTGAACGATCAATTGCCGCTTCAACCTCTGCACGGTCATAGCTTTTCACCCATGCCAGTGTTTCACCTGTCGCAGCATCATTGACTTCGATATCATTGTTTGACGCCGGAGCGTCAAATGAAATATCGGGGTGTTGTAATAAATACTGCAAATTATCTTGAATCATGCAAATTGCTCCATTGCTTTTGCAGTAGCGACATTGAGTGTTGCAAAACCTTGTTTCAGAATATTGACACCATGACGGAATTGCTCAACAGGAATCGTTAATGGATAGAGGAAACGAATGACGTTCGCATATTTTCCACAAGTGAGAATCAATAAACCATGCTCCATCGCATAAGTTTGTATCGCTTTTGCTTGTTCTGCCGTTTCAAGCTCGACCGCAACCATCGAACCCAACGCGCGAATATCGGTCACAATATCTCCTGCTGCGCGCTGAATATCTTTAAGTACAACCACCAATTCAGCACCCAACTCATTGGCGCGTTCGCATAGCTTTTCTTCTTCAATGGCATCAATCACAGCATGCGCAGCTGCAACCGCGATTGGACTACCCGCATAAGTGCCGCCTAAACCACCGGGATTGGGTGCATCCATCACCTCAGCACGCCCCACCACACCAGAAATCGGAAAACCACCACCTAAGCTTTTTGCCATCGTGATTAGGTCAGCTTTGGTTTCATAATGATGCATGGCAAACAGTTGACCTGTGCGTGCGAAACCCGTTTGAACTTCATCTGCAACCAATAAAATACCGTGTTTATCACACAAGGTACGTAAGCGTTTTAAAAATTCAGCTGGCACCACATTGAAACCACCTTCGCCTTGTACAGGTTCAAGCACAATCGCAGCCACATCATGCGCTGCAATATCTTCACTAAAAATGTTTTCAATGCTTTCAAGGGCGGTGTCAATCGAAATACCTTTTTCTGGTACTGGATAACGTGCATGAAACACGCCTGCTGGCATCACCCCAAAGTCACGTTTGTAGGGTGCAGTTTTACCTGTCATCGCCATGGTCATAAAAGAACGTCCATGAAAACCATTACCAAAGGTGATAATGCCATGACGACCAGTGTATGAACGCGCAATCTTCACGGCATTTTCAACCGCTTCTGCGCCTGTAGTGAAAAATGCCGTTTTCGCTGCCCCTGCGATTGGCGCACGTGCATTAATACGTTCAGCCAAAGCCACATAACTTTCATAAGGGGTCACTTGATAAGCCGTATGGGTAAATTTAGTCAGTTGCTCGGTTACTGCCGCGATCACTTTCGGATGACGGTGTCCTGTATTGAGTACCGCAATCCCACCCGCGAAATCGATGTACTGTTTACCTTCTTTATCCCAAATCGTTGCATTTTCAGCTTTTTCCGCATACCACTGACACATCACACCGACGCCACGTGGGGTTGCTTGCTGTTTACGGGTATTCAGTGCAGAATGTTGAGCGTCCATTTTATTCCCTCATATATCATCGTCAGTTACAGCTTTAGTCTTGCATCCTAGGAGTCGATTTTTAGGATGAGATACAATGACTGTCTATAGCTGTAATTTCGCTCGTCTGATGACAACTGACGAGAGCCATTTTCAAACTGTAGGAGAGAGCCAATTGCGTAGTTTACTTGGAGATCATTTGCTGCAAAGACTCCAACAAGACACTGAGGGCAAACTACATCAACGTCTTTTTCGTTGTCTGCGTACGGCAATTATTGAGGGCGTTGTCCAACCGATGACGCGTTTGCCTGCTTCACGTGATTTAGCAAGTGAAATTCACGTCTCTCGAAATACCGTGCTCAGTGCTTATGAACAATTACAAGCAGAAGGCTACCTAGAGGCACGAACTGGACATGGCACGTGGGTCGCAGAGCAGCTCCCTGAAAGTTTCTTGAATACCAAAAACAAAAAGAACAATCCCGAACGCCTTCACATTGAAAGCTCTTATGCTTTATCACAGCGTGGCTCAAACTTATTGGGTTATGCTGCTGCCTCTCCACATCAGTGGGGTGCGTTTGTGCCGGGTGCACCCGATGTGACTGAGTTTCCCCATCATATTTTTAGTCGGATTCAAGCCCGTTTAAGTCGTGAACCCGATGTCAATCGACTGATTTATAGTAATGCAGGTGGCTGTATCGAACTCCGCAGTGCCTTGGCTGATTATTTACGCGTGGCGCGTTCCGTGCAATGTGACGCCGATCAGATCATTATCACTGAGGGCATCCACCAAGCCATCGATTTGGTCTCACGTGCACTCAGCGACATTGGAGACTGTGTGTGGATTGAAGATCCCGCCTATTGGGGCATGCGCAATACGCTCCGAATCAATGGCGTCAACATTCAACCGATGCCTGTGGATGCTGAAGGAATTATTCCTGAAAATAACCCAACCCAGCCTCCAAAACTGATCTTTGTCACCCCGTCTCACCAATATCCGCTAGGTTCCCACCTCAGTTTAGATCGACGCAGACAACTCATTCAAATTGCACGTCAACACAACAGCTGGATCGTGGAAGATGATTATGACAGTGAATTTCGTTTTTCAGGTCAACCTTATCCATCGCTTCAAGGTTTAGAAAATCATGCCCCTGTGTTGTATATGGGCACTTTTAGTAAAACCATTTATCCATCTTTGCGTATTGGTTACCTCGTGGTTCCCAAAGCGCTTTTTTCACCTCTGCGAATTGTGGCTGCCGAGTTATATCGTGGCGGGCATTTGCTGGAACAAAAAGCCTTAGCTGAGTTTATTCGTGAAGGACATTATGAAGCCCATATTCGCCGTATGCGCCTGCTCTATGGCAAACGACGAGACTATCTGGTCAGTCTCATTACGCGTTATCTCGGCGCTGAGTTTATCCATGAATATGATGAAGCAGCAGGCTTACATCTGGTGTTAAAATTACCGGCTCATTGTGATGATGTCGCCATCGCTGCGACTGCGCTTGAACGAGGGGTCAAAGTCCGCCCACTCTCACAATACTACATGCAATCACATGCTCACGCCCAACGAGGTCTGTTGATGGGCTTTGCCTGTGTCAATGAAAAAGACATGGTGATGGCTTTTGGTGTATTGCTGCAATGTTTACGTGAAGCAAAAGTGCCAACCCTTTCATAATTATTTCCAAAGCTAAATAAAAAGAACCTCTAAAAAGAGGTTCTAAGAACATCGACTGAACAAAAAAAATTAAATAGATTGTTTCTCTTGCAGCATCTCACTTTGGCGGCTTTTACCCCAATTAAATTTTTGCACCAGCACACCGACAGCCACAATAAATAGCGCCAATAAAGAAGTATAGGTCACTTCTTTAAAATAGGTTCCCTCAATCAACATGGTAATAATAGAACCGATAATGGCGAAAATCACCAAATAGGTCAGCCAAGGGAATAACCACATTTTAAAATCAAGTTTTACTCCTTCTGCTTCTAATTTTTTACGCATACGAAGTTGTGAGAATGCAATAGCTAAATACACATATAGCGCTGCTGTACCTGTTGCAAGCATGAAAATATCATAGACATTCATACTCTCAGTTGCGGTCAGGAACGTCGCAAACAATGCAAATAAACAAGACACCATCACCCCCATTCCAGGACTGCCTTTTTTATTTAACTGCCCCAAACTCTTCGGTGCATCACCCCGTTTAGATAAAGAGAACAGCATCCGTGAACAGGTATATAAAGCTGAGTTAAAACAACTACAAACCGAGGTGAGCACCACAAAACTGACAATATGACGTGCTTCAGGTATACCCAATGCGCTCAACGTCACACTATAGGTTCCCCACGTTGGATCTTTTAAAAGTGGATTATTATGTGGAATGAGACAAACAGTGATCAGCATAGAACCGACATAAAACAGCATAATCCGCCATACAATTGAATTGGAAGCTTTACGGATCTCTTTGGATGGATTCTTCGACTCTGCTGCGGCAACGGTTACGATTTCAGCACCAATATAAGCGAACATCACCCCCAGTAAAGCAGTGATCACAGATGAAAAACCATTTGGCATAAAGCCTTGTGCGGTCAGGTTGGTAATACCAGAGGTCGCTGAATCTCCCCATGGCCACAAATGCATTACAGCTAAGCTACCAATTACTAAGAAGATAATAATCGCAATAACTTTAATTAACGCAAACCAGAATTCAAATTCACCATAGTTTTTTACGTTCTGCAAATTGATCCAAACCAAGGAACCAATCACCAGCAGCATATAGCCCCAAATGGGAATAAAGGGAAACCAGTTATTTAAGATTTTACCTGCGACATAGGCTTCCCAACCCATGAGTAATGCCCATGAACACCAGTACAACCAACCAATCGTAAAACCAGCCCAACGACCAATGGCACGATCAGCATAGGTTGAAAAAGAGCCACTATCAGGGTTTTGAACTGCCATTTCCCCCAACATACGCATAATAAATAAAACCAGTAACCCGCCCAAACCATATGCCAGTACCGCTGCTGGACCTGCTGAGTAAATCACATTACCCGAACCGATAAATAAAGAGCCGCCAATCACACCCGCGATAGAGATCATGGTCAGATGACGTGATTGCAATCCATGTTTTAAATTTTGGGAGAGATTGGCTTCAGAACCGTGTTGATGTGCTGCCATATCATTTTCCTTAACCTATTGGGGATATTAGCAATTCGAGACGTATCTATCTCAATGCCCCATATATCCCTAAAAATTGTGCCGTACAAACCATCTCTTTCCACAAGAAAGAAAAATGATTTAAGCGGCGCTTCCGTATGCATACTTGCTATGGCTTTAATTTGTCGTTTTGACTCTGAAGAAACGAGAGCCATTTTTATAATAAAAGAGAGAGCCAATTGTAAAAATTATGCACAATATTGGCGAATGCCATCATTGTTCAAAAATACCGCGCAACATAGATATCTTTATATTTCTTATTTTCTGTCGCCTAGAAATCCCATGCCATCCTGTTATCTTGATCGTGAATAACCCATAAAAAAGCCCCTTCTCAACTATTGAAAAGGGGCTTTTTTTTAATCTTAATGCAACCAGTTAGAACGGTAAATCATCATCTAAATCAGCAGGTGCTGTCGCAGCAGGTTGTGGTACAGATTTTGGTGTATTAAAACCATTACCCGCTTGTGGATTGCCCGCATAATTGCCTTGACCCTGACCACCTTGGTTATTGTTGTTATAACCTGTATTTTGGTAACCACCGCCTTGATTATTATTGTTATTAAAACGTGGTTGGTTGAAATCGCCACCGCTCTGTTCACTACTTTGCTGACGTGAATCCAACATTTGCATTTGATCGCCACGAATTTCTGTGGTGTAACGCTCTTGACCATTTTGGTCTGTCCATTGGCGTGTACGCAATGAACCTTCGATGTACACTTTTGAGCCTTTGCGCAAATATTGCTGCGCGATTTCACCTAAACGGTTATGCAATACAATACGATGCCACTCAGTCTGTTCTTTACGTTCGCCCGTACTTTTATCTGTCCACGATTCACTGGTTGCAATCGAAAACTGTGTGAGCGAGCCACCATTTGGAAAAGTTTTTGTTTCAGGATCTTTACCCAAAGTACCGACTAAAATTACTTTATTCACACCACGCATTTGCTGTCATCATCCTATGTATTTCTGTGTTTTACTTTATAAGAGTTATGCTTAAATGGCTAGCTCTTTCCCCAACAGCTGCGTTAAATCCTGTCGCGCAGCATCATCTAAACACTGTTTATCGACTTTAATATAAGCAACTTGCTGATCAGGCATCACCACAACTTCTTCAATACCACGAATTGCCAATAGTTTTGAAGTCCACTCATCCATTTGTTTAATTTCAGGTAATGTAAACACCACTGAAGACAAATAACGCGGCTGGGCGAGACTAAAACTAATCAACAACCATAGTATAGCAATGACCGTCAACACACTCCAACCCAGTGCAGTATTCTGTAACATGATCAATTGACCACCCAAAATACCACCACAAAATGCACCTAAAAATTGGGCACTGGCATTCACCCCCATCGCAGTTGCTTTGGATTGCAGCGGTGCCGATTTAGACAACCACGATGGCAATAGTGCTTCCATAACATTAAACGCAATAAAGAAAATACCCAAACCTGCCAATAGCAGATATTTTGATTCATAACCAAAAATCAAAATAAAGAGTCCAAGAATAATCCCTGCGATTGCAGACAAGAAAATACCGCGCATTTTGCGATATTTTTCAGCAATGATAATGCTTGGAAAAGCAAAAAATAGACTAATCAGCAATAACGGTAAATACACCCAACCATGTTTTGCCAAAGGAATTTGAGCATATTCGATTAACTGCGACGGCACATACAAAAACATCGAGGTGAGAAGTAAATGTAAAGAAAAAACAGAAACATGCAGTCGATTTAAATCGGTCATCTGAATGACTTGTTTAAGCTGTGGCAAGTAGCCTTGTTGAAAGTTGCGATGATGGCGTGTGACTTTGGGAACCAACGACAACATCACGATCGCAATCAAGCCCATCAATGTCGTGACCCAAAACAGCCCTGAGATTCCCACGAGATGAGTCAACCAAGGACCTAGGCTAAAGGCAACCACAAACGACAGACCGATACTCATGCCCATAATCGCCATGGCTTTAGTACGTTGCTCTTCACGCGTCACATCTGCCAGCAAAGCCATGACCACCGCAGAAACCGCGCCAGCGCCCGCAATTGCTCGACCAATAATCACCCCATAAATGGTTTCTGACATGGCCGCAATCGCACCACCGAGTGCAAATAACAATAAGCCAAGGATGACCAAGGGCTTACGATTAAACCGATCCGCCAGCAAACTAAATGGAATTTGTAACAGTGCTTGGGTCAGTCCATACACGCCGACCGCCAAACCGATCAATGCTGGTGTTGCATATTGGTATGATTGTCCTGCAACCGCAAACACAGGAATAATCATGAACAAGCCCAACATGCGTAAGGCAAAAATGCTACTTAAGGCAAAGGTTGAACGGCGTTCTAAAGCATTCATCATTTCAAGACACTAAAACTGGCTCAGCAGATTATAAGCCATCCGCTCACAAAGCGTTAAAAAAACACGACCTAAAAATTAAAAAGGGACGTTTCCGCCCCTTAGTTTTATTCTAAGTCTTTAAACTGAATTCAAGCTTAAGGCAGTTGTTGCTGTCGTCTGTTGTATTGGATGGAAGCGATCACCGCCCAAACAATAAACGCCACACCAATCAAACCTGTGACCACTTCAGGTACATGCACACCCGTACCACTGGTAATCATGATAAAGGCCAAAGCACCAATCGCATAGTGCGCGCCATGTTCTAGGAAAATATAAGCCTCTAAAGTACCCTTCTCGACCAAATAAATCGTCATCGAACGTACGAAGATCGCACCAATCGCCAGACCGAGCATGATGATCACTACATCACTGGTAATCGCAAACGCACCAATGACGCCATCGAAACTGAAAGATGCATCGAGCACTTCTAAATACAAGAAACCACCAATCCCTGCTTTTACCACACCCTTCGACGCACCATCAGCACCTGAGGTTACTGCATTTCCACTCTCATCTACTTCGGGTTCACCACCCAGTAAATGACTTAAGACTTTCACGCCAATGTAAACCACAATGCCCCAAATACCCGCCATGGTCACAACCAGACGCTTCGCTTCATCGACATGCGACGCCATAATCAACATCGCCACCAATGCAATAAACACAGACATCGCAGGGACACTGGCCAAATGCGCAAGTTTAGATTCGATCCAACGGAACCAATGGGTTTCTTTTTCATCATCAAAGAAGAAGTTTAAAAACACCATTAACAGGAATGTGCCACCAAAGGCAGCAATCTCAGGATGATGTTCCATGAGGCGTGCGGAGTATGCCTTTGGATCATTCAGTGCCAATTTCACCACTTCCATCATACCCATGTCTGCGGTCACAGCCACAATCATAACGGGGAAGATTAAACGCATGCCAAATACAGCGATTAAGATACCGACAGTTAAGAATAGCATCTTCCAAAAATGATCCCAGTTGCGTAACACTGAGGCATTCACAACGGCATTATCAAATGAGAGTGAAACTTCCATAATGGCCAAGATGGCCGTAATGGTTAAGGCTTTGAGCATGGTTGACACACCCGCCTCAGGGCCATGCGTATAGCCCCAATAAGCAGACAGTGCCAAGCACACGATCGTAAAGAATATTGAAAAACGGAAATGCTTCATGAGCAGCCTTTTATTCGAAATTGTTGGGTCATAAAAATGTGTCTATTGTAGGCGAGTTTTTGCCGAAAGATAGTGCAGATTGTTGGACTTATTTTGAGATCAAACGCGATCAAAACCGACTTCTGTTATAGTTTTAACACGATTCATTTTCATCATTTTTTAACAGGTTCAATTCATGATTTTTTCCCAGACACTTTGGCAACGCAACCACCATTTATATCAACAAATTTTAGCCTTGCCCTTTAACCAAGAACTTGCTGCGGGCACCTTGGATCGTACGGTTTTTTGTCATTATGTGATTCAAGATGCACATTATTTATTGGCTTATGGTCGGGCACTTGCAGTTGCGGCAGCAAAAGCCTTTGATGCAGATGATGTGATTCAGTTTTCTGAGGCTGCCAAAATTGCGATCATTGTGGAGCGCAGTTTGCACAATGATTTTATGCAGGAATTTGACGTCTCTAAAACCGAGTTTGAAAACACGCCGTTGACACTCGCTTGTCATCATTACACCTCTTTCCTGACAGCGACGGCTTGGTCAGAAAGCTATCCCGTGATTTTGGCAGCTCTACTGCCTTGTTTCTGGATTTATGCAGAAGTGGGGAAAGACATCGTGAGCCAATCGGTTGCGAATAATCCGTACCAAGCATGGATAGATACTTATGCAGGTGAAGAATTTAATACAGCGGTACGCAATGTGATAGCGACCGTGGATAAAGTAGCGGCGCGCTGTGATGAAGATACTTTAGCAAAAATGCACGCGGCTTATACCATGGGTGCAAAACTGGAATGGTTGTTTTGGGACAGTGCCTATCAAAAACGTCAATGGTTCGGTTTAGACAACATTTAACCGATTAAAATCATTTATATCGTCGTAAAAAAGCCCCAATTAAGGGGCTTAGTCGTATATCGTATCGTCCGATATACTGTATGAGGCTCATCTCAAACTGATTGCATTAAAACACAAACGAGATCGAGTGAATACCTTTATCCATTAAAAAAAGTTAACCGCAATTAAAGCAATCAATGCCGGCACAGCTTGAATATAAATAATCTTTTTACTGGCGGTCAGCCCACCATAAATACCAGCCACCAACACACAGCCTAAAAAGAAATTCGCTAAAGGCAATGCGTAGCTTTCGGGTGCACACAACGACCACAATAAACCTGCGGCAAGAAAACCATTATAAAGACCCTGATTTTGTGCCAAGACCTTGGTCAGTTTTGCCTTTTCTAAACTATTACCAAATGCTTTTAAACCCGCGGGTTTATCCCACAAAAACATTTCAAGCACTAAAATATAAACATGCAATAATGCAATCAATCCTACGAGCAGTTGTCCGATCATACTTTTTTCCTTTTTATTGTGTCTGAACTTAAACAGACCAACCGCGCGGCTGATCTGCTATTTTTCCAATTATGGTTTTAATAATACTTTACCCTGACGAGCGCCCTGAGTCGCCTTCAGTGCAGCCGTTTTAATGTCATCAAAACTAAAAACACCCTCAACAGGTAAAGTCAGTTTCTTTTGTGTCGCAAGCGTTAACAGCTCAACAAACAACGCTTTTTTACGTTCTGCTGGCATTTCTTTATTGACCACACTTGCCCAAAAACCTTTCACCGTCGCTTGTTTGAATATCAAATCACCCGATGAAATCTGCATGGTTTCGCCCGTCATACTGCCAAATGAAACCAATAAACTATTTTCACTTAGCAAATTCAGCATCTCACCACTGGCCGTTCCACCGATTGAATCGACCCCAGCAATCAGAGCTTGATCCGCATGAATGGCTTTGACTTGTTGCTTCCAATCTTCCTGATCAGTTGCAACCACATGTTGGATACCTAAAGCCTGCATCTCAGCAATTGCATCAGTACGGCGTACTAGGTTAATGACTTGTAAACCGCGTGCCTGTGCAATCATGGCAACTGTTTTACCGACTGCGCCATTGGCAGTATTTTGAATCAACCATTGTCCTGCTTGAACATTCACGAAATCTAATAACATCAAGGCACTAATCGGCATCCCGATCAATTGTGCTGCTGTTTCATCATCAATCGCATCGTTTAAAGCAATGATACTGTGTGCAGGGGCAATAAAATATTCAGCCCAACTCCCATGGACACCAGCGACTGCTACTCGTTGACCTAGTTTACTTTGATCAACGCCTTCACCGACTGCATCGACAATACCCACCGCTTCGCTCCCGCCAATGGCAGGTAAGGTCGGCTTGTAGCCATAACTACCACGCACGGTCCAAACATCATGATTATGCATCGGAGACATGATGGTCTTGATACGTACTTCACCCGCTTTGGGTTCAGGTTGAGGCATATCACCTAACGCTAAAACGTCTACGGGTTCGCCAAATTGATGATGGATAATACTTTGCATAATTTATTCCTGTATCGGTTGTAACAGCTGTTGCGTGGTTTCTAAGGCCAAATGTAATGGTGCTTTGTCCTGTGCCAATTTGGTCATCAATGCAGCACCTAACCATAGTTGGTACATCACTTGAGCTGTTTTAAATGGGTCAAGATGTGTCGGAATCGAACCCTGCTGTTGCCCTTCTTGCAGCAATAAAGCCACCTGTTGCGTCAGCCGATGCACACCTAAGTTCAAAATCTGTCGCATGTCTTCTGATAGATCAGAAACCTCTGCCGCGAGTTTCACAATTAAACAATTCTCTGCCCAACTGCCATAAATAGGATCGTCAATCCACGCCTGCCACAAAGCCATCAACCGTGCATAAGCACTTGATTCGCTCTGCTGCCAAAGTTGTTCCATTCGTACTTTATAGTCAGCCATATATTGTTCTAACAAAGCACAACCAAAGGCTTCCTTTGAAGCAAAATAATGGTAGAACGAACCTTTCGGCACATCACAGGCTTTTAAAATTTCTTGTAAGCCAACGCCGACAAAACCTTTACGCAATACCAATTCAAAACTGGTATCTAAAATGTGTTGTCGAGTTGCTTCACTCTTCATTGATCGTTTCATGTCCATACTATAAATTAATATTAGACCAGTCGTCTAGTAAAGTTATGTATTTTTCTTCGCCTACACCTTAGCTGTAGATATCTGTGGCAATGAATGATAAAAATACAACTCGGTTAGCGTGAGACAGTGGTTATAAATGTGGTCTAACCGTCACAATTTGTCGTTTTAAATATTTTTATACCACTTGAACAATTTTAAGGCGCTATCATATAAGACCTGTTCAACAGTAAGATGCTGCTCAGAAATTATTTTAAATTTAGATGTACTGAATCTTCCAGCATTGCATTTAAATAGAATAATTGATGATGCATGACATCAATGTTCAACGTCGTTTGATTTTCTATTTGCATATTATTGAGATGTTTTAATGAGCCAAAGTCATATCCGTATTCGAGGTGCACGTACCCATAATTTAAAGAATGTGTCACTCGATATTCCACGTGACAAGTTTGTGGTGATCACAGGGCTTTCAGGTTCAGGGAAATCATCGCTCGCATTTGATACATTATATGCTGAAGGCCAACGTCGCTATGTTGAATCGCTTTCAGCCTATGCACGCCAATTCCTTTCGCAAATGGAAAAACCTGAGGTTGATTCCATTGAAGGTTTATCGCCTGCAATTGCGATTGAGCAAAAATCCACGAGCCACAACCCTCGCTCAACTGTCGGCACGATTACTGAAATCTATGACTATTTGCGTTTGCTCTACGCGCGTGTCGGCACACCGTATTGTCCTGAACATGACCTCCCGATGGTGGCACAAACCGTTTCAGAAATGGTCGATGCGGTCAAAGCGCTGGAAGAAGGCACCGCACTGATGTTGCTTGCGCCTGTGGTACGTGAACGTAAAGGTGAATACACTCAACTGTTTGAACAATTACAAGGTCAAGGCTTTGTACGTGCACGTGTCGACGGCGAAATTATTGATATAGATAGCCCACCTGAACTGGATAAAAAGAAAAAACATACCATTGAAGTGGTGGTGGACCGTTTTAAAGTCCGTGATGACTTAGGCAATCGTATCGCAGAGTCTTTTGAAACAGCGCTGCGTTTAGGCAGTGACATTGCCGTTTTATCGTGGATGAATGGAGAACACCCTGAACGTGTTTTTTCAGCCAAACATTCATGCCCTAAATGCGATCGTGCCGTAGCTGAACTTGAACCACGTTTATTCTCGTTCAACAATCCATTTGGTGCCTGCCCTGTCTGTGATGGCCTAGGCACACGCAGCCATTTCAGCGCAGATAAACTGATTCCAAATCCTGAACTCGCGATTAGCCAAGGGGCGATCCGCGGTTGGGATAGACAGCGTCCGTATTACTACACCATGTTGCAAAAAGTCGCAGATCATTTTGGCATTGGCTTAGATGAGCCGTGGAATACGCTGGATAAAGACACACAAAAGAAATTCTTACAAGGCACAGGCAAAGAGAAAATCGACCTCAGTTATATCGATGAGCGTGGACGTAAACACAACCGTGTTCAAGCCTTTGAAGGTGTATTGCCGCATTTAGAACGTCGTTATCGTGAAACCGAATCAAATTACGTGCGTGATGATCTGGCGCAATATTTATCTAATGCTGCCTGTGATGCTTGTGATGGTTCGCGTCTCAATGAAATCTCTCGTCACGTCCGTGTCAAAGATAAAACCATTGCCCAAATCACCCAAATGTCGATTGGTGATGCCGAGAATTACTATCAAGACCTCAGTCTTGAAGGTGCTAAAGGTGAAATCGCCGATAAGATCTTTAAAGAGATTCGTGAGCGTTTACATTTCTTGGTCAGCGTTGGATTGAATTATTTGAGTTTGGCACGTTCAGCAGAAACCCTCTCGGGTGGTGAAGCACAACGTATTCGTCTCGCTTCGCAAATTGGTGCAGGCTTGATGGGCGTCATGTATGTACTGGATGAACCATCAATTGGTCTACATCAGCGCGATAATGATCGCTTGTTGCAGACTTTGGTTCGCTTACGTGACTTGGGCAATACCGTGCTAGTAGTTGAACATGATGAAGATGCCATTCGTGCTGCCGACCATATTATTGATATTGGACCAGGTGCTGGAATCCATGGCGGTGTCATTATCGGTGAAGGTAGCTATGACGAGATTGCCAACAATAAAGACTCGCTTACAGGTCAATATCTTTCAGGCAAACTGAAAATCGCAATACCTACGCAACGCACCCTATCACCACGCCCCGACGAATTTATCAAACTCTCTGGGGCAAGTGGTCATAACTTACAAAATGTCGATCTCACCATTCCATTGGGCATCATGACCTGCGTGACTGGCGTTTCGGGTTCAGGTAAATCGACCTTAATTAACCGTACCTTATTGCCTTTGGCTGCAACTCAGCTGAATGGCGCAACCACACTGACTGCCGAAAAATTCGATTCGATTGATGGTTTGCAGCATCTTGATAAAGTAGTGGATATTGATCAAAGCCCGATTGGCCGTACTCCGCGTTCGAATCCTGCAACATATACAGGTTTATTCACTCCAATTCGTGAATTATTTGCACAAACGCCTGAAGCCAAAGCACGTGGTTATAGTGCAGGTCGTTTCTCGTTTAACGTCAAAGGTGGACGATGTGAGGCCTGTGAGGGCGATGGCATGATCAAGGTGGCGATGCATTTCTTACCCGATATGTATGTGCCGTGTGATGCTTGTCATGGCAAACGTTATAACCGTGAAACTTTAGAAGTCGGTTATAAAGGCAAGAACATTTCTGATGTTTTGGAAATGACGGTGGAAGATGCAGCAGAGTTCTTTAGTGCGATTCCTGTGATTCACCGTCGCTTAGATACCTTAATGCAAGTCGGTCTGGGTTATATTCGTTTAGGTCAAGCCGCAACCACGCTTTCAGGTGGTGAAGCACAACGGGTTAAACTGGCGCGTGAGTTGGCAAAACGAGATACAGGTAAAACCTTATATATCTTGGATGAACCAACCACAGGGCTGCATTTCCATGATATCGCCAAGCTACTCGACATCTTGTATGAGCTACGCAACAAGGGAAATACCATTGTGGTGATTGAGCATAATTTGGATGTGATCAAAACTGCTGACTGGGTGATTGATTTAGGGCCTGAAGGTGGTTCAGGTGGCGGTCAAATCATCGCTGAAGGAACACCTGAGCAAGTGGCTGAGGTTGAAATGTCACATACAGGTAAGTTCTTAAAACAGATGTTGAAATAGGATATTTTTTCCTATCATCAATAAATGTTAAATTTTATCAGCAGGATTAAGTAAACAATTTTAATCCTGCTTTCGATCAATAAATCTTAATATTCTTGAATAAAATTCAGGGAACATTAAATGCATGAATTAGATATTAATAAATTGCAATTTAAATTTGATTTAGAGTTTGGTCTAAAGACAGCCGAAGATATTCAACAATGGGCTATACTTGCTCTAGAGGTCGCCCCCTCAAATGAATTGGCATTAGATATTTGTTTTTTATCTACACCTGACGAGATACTGAATTATTTTAAAAACATCGACCGAAGCAATACACTCATGAGCCACAATAGGCAAATCATTTATAGAAAAATAGATAACTACCTTACAAGTCTTTTTAATATAGCTCCGTCAACAGAGTTTATTTCTCATACTTTCCAAAGACTCCTTAGCATTGCCAAATACATTGAAGATGATAAATTATACGACTTCGTAAATCATTATGGTGACGAGCATCATCTTGCTTTGCACGGATGCTCTCGATACGAATTAAATGAAATATTTCCATTATTCTTAGTAGAGCTAAAAAGTTGGATGAAAAATTATCATTAATATTATGATATTACCCCTCTACTACATTCTTACCTCTGGCTTTCGCTTTTAACAACGATTGATCCGCTTTTTCCAAAAGCTCTAGCCAACTCTCTGCACCGATAGC
Source organism: Acinetobacter sp. 2JN-4 (assembly GCF_003687745.1). Classification (NCBI taxonomy): domain Bacteria; kingdom Pseudomonadati; phylum Pseudomonadota; class Gammaproteobacteria; order Moraxellales; family Moraxellaceae; genus Acinetobacter; species Acinetobacter sp. 2JN-4. The sequence continues at coordinate 324,891 of NZ_RDNY01000002.1, forward strand.
CACCCCGATACTGACAGAAACCTGAATCGCCTTCCCCAGACTTGTAACAGCGATATTCTGCGTAGCAATCCCTAAGCGAATACTTTCCGCAATCGCTTTTGCTGCCTCCATTTGAATACTCTCGATCACCACCAAGAACTCATCACCGCCATAACGCACGATAAGATCAGAAGCACGTACATTCTGCTTGAGTTGATTAGCAACCATTCCGATCACCTCATCGCCAACCAGATGCCCGTATTGATCATTTACATACTTAAAATGATCAATATCGATTGCAAACACACATGTCTGAGATAGCGCATTCGGCTTAGAGGTTAAATCATTAATATATTCTTCTAATGCCAACCGATTTGATACACCCGTAAGTGTGTCGGTATTTGCAATTTGCTTGAGTTGCGACTCCATCAAATCACGCTGTTTAAGCATGACTTTTAATTTATTAATCGCTTCAAACAAGGTATAAAACTCATGTTTTGATTTCTGACGAGAAGGTGGCTCATGCATCGTATCCGATAAACCCAAAATCATCTCACGTGCTTTAATCAAAGGGCTAAACACCTTTCTCTTGGTATAGATCATCGTAAATAAAGCAATTAATAATGATAAGCTTGAAATAGACAGTGTAAAAAAATACTGTTGTTTAGCATTTTTATTCTGTTGCGTTGCGATATGGACACTGTAATCTAAAATATACTTTTGTAGATCCATGACCGTGGTGTATTTATCAACAATTTGCTCTGTCAGTTGCGTCCCTGTTAAAAAATACGTTTGATTATTTTGACTTTCATCCAATAATCTACGGATGATAGGTAATCCTTGCTCTAAGAACTCCGTTCTTACACGTTGGTGTAATCGAATGTAATCTGAAGTTTTCATATATTGCGGTTGAATCACATCAACCAAGGACCAAAGATATCTAGCCTGATGCTCTGTTTGCAAAGTCCTTGCACGGTTTATATCAGAAATTTTTTCAGAAAAAGTAATAGGCGCCATAACATTAGATGCAACTCGTCCTGCCTGATCACGCATATCTGTTAAAATCAAAATAGAAATAAAATAATTCGACATCTTACTGTCTTTACTTTTCGACTGCGCCATCAACTCATTGAGAAGCTCACGGCTGTTATCCCAAACACTAAACATGGTTAAAATGGCATGATCAAGTTGCTGCGATGTGCGTTGAGACTGTGGTATTTCCGCATATGCATCGACGATTTTACGCGCCTGCTCTAATTTTAATTTCAAATCAGTTTGGAGCTGTGCTGCTACTGATTTGAAACCCGCTTGATTTAGAGTCGATACTGTTTCATTAATCTGCTTATCAACGACCGATCTAAACTCAGCCAATTCCTGTTTATTTTTTTCTATTTCTTCTAATGTACTCGACATAACCTTATTTGCAGGTCCGCGCTCTCTAGAAATCTTATTTGCAGTTTGGACTAATGCACGTAAGCTGGTGATTTCAGTCAAAACCTGATTTGTTTTATTATATTCTTGAAAACTATTAAGAATTAAAGGAATAGAAATATATAGGATTGATAAGATAATGATCGCCATACAGACAAAAAGTCGAAGGCTGATTTGTTCTGAACGTAATTTAACACGTCTTAAGTTACGTCCCATAAACCCACCTTGTCTTTCTCAAAAAGCCATCCAGATTGATTTTTAAACAATCAATAATTTTACCTGTGTTCTCGCAACCACAGCAACTTTTCAATTCTCTCAATATCATTGATCAAATCACCTAGCAGCAAAACTATTGGATAAACAGATTCTAAAGATGAAAATTATCAATTTTACAAATTAAGATCATCCGCACATAATTTAATCAAGCCAAGCAATATCTGAATCTGTACTTTTAACCCTCTAGGATGTTTTCTCCCCCAAGTATAAACATCCTATTTCCAAGCCCAACTTTTTCGTTAAAGTTGGGCTTTTTTTTAAGAAAAAGATTTTATTGCGTCTCTAACAATTTCAATTGTTGTAATGCTTGATAAACAGTCGCTTTACGCGCATCGCCCTGCTTAGGATTATTTATTTGCATATTTAAAGAAAATGCAATCACCTGCCCATTCGGTTGCTCAATCCAGCCTGTCCACCAACCTACTTGCGGCGTTACATCCATACCCCAACCACTTTTGGCATAAATTTTGGTTCCTTTAACTTCATCAACCAAAACCATCTGTTTCACTTGTTCCTGCACAGATTGATCAAATGCAAGCTGCTTATGAGCCAAAGCATAAGCAAATTTGACTTCTTCAACAGGGGTAATCTCGAGTGGACCAACCAGCCAAAAATCATCGACTTGCGTTCCGATCTCAGCATTGCCGAAGCCCACTCGCTTCACTTCGTTCGCCATCAGCTCTAAACCAATACGTCGAGCCAATTCTTGATAAACAGGCACTGCCGATACCTGCATTGCCTCGGCTAAGGTTAAATCTTTTTCCCAGCTCGCAAAAGCACGCTTTTTGCCATCCCATTTATACACTTCGTTTGGCGGACTTTTGTGATGCTGTATCCCAATCAATGCATTTAACATTTTGAAGGTTGAAGCAGGAATAAATGCTGTATTGGCACGGCTCAGATCATTGCCATATGCTTGAAGTGTTTGCCCATCATATGTAACAAATACGCCAACAGTTTGAGCATGTTGGAATAAAGAAGCGATCTCGGTTTGGTCGTGTTTTTTTGACACGGCGCTTTGAGTTGGGGCGTGCAAATTTTGGCAACCTAGCAACGTCAGTCCAATCATTACAGATGCGCAAAGGCTAAGATGTTTTAGTATTTTTGGCATAAGAAAAGCAGAAGTCGAGTATAGATTTGATTACTATAAACCTTTTGTATTATTCGCTCTGTATTGTTATCTCATCTATAATAGGAAATGAACAGACAAAAAAAAGCTCAACCTTGGGGAAAGCTGAGCTAGTAAACTACAAATACACAAAGAAAATGTTCCGAGATCGTAAAATGCAAATTACCTATCTCTTGCTTCACATTATGTGAACTATACCTCACAATGTAAAACTGATTAAACAAATTACATTTAAAAAATTAATCGGTAAATTAGATTTAATCTTTAAATCATTTCTTTCTCAGTTTTAAATTGATCATGATTTCATCAAAAATTATTCGCTTTTTTTTGTATATTTCATCGCAAAATTATTAAAAAAATATGTTTAAACCACACTTTTAATGGCAAAATTATGACACAAGCCAGCACAAGTTGAATGTAAAAAACGATTGAAACAATCGAATTAACCAATCAAACAAATCTCATACAGCACTTAAAAATGATCTTCCTCCTTAGCTCTAAACAATTATATCTATTTGTTAATTATAACTTTTATTGAGCGTTGACAACAAACTTTGCTTTTGTTTGTTTTTTAAACAAAATGTGGTCAGTGTTTCACCCTTCGTCGGAGGCTTGGATTTATGACATTGACATCATACTTTGTTACAATACAATGACCCCAACTTAACTCAATCACTGTTAAAGCTGGAAATTATTATGAAAAAACTCGGTTTAGCCACTGCTTTATTATTAGCCATGACCGGTGCTAACGCTTATCAAGTTGAAGTTCAAGGTCAATCTGAATTTCTAGATACTAAGCAAAATGACAAAGACTTTACTGGTGCTGGACAAGTAAGTTACTTCTTCAAAAATGTAGACACTTCTAAAGGTCCTTTAGCTGAAGCTGCGTTCTTAAACCATGCATCTAACGTTTCTGTTGCTTATAGCTTTGCGAAAGAAAGCGGTGATGAAATCGTAACTACAAAGAACGAATCTCTTGGTGCTAAAGGTGAAGCTTACATCCCTACACCTTACCTACCAGTTTATACAAGTGCTGCATATAGCCACTCTAAAACTAAAATCGATGGCAAAAAAGACAATGGCGATCGTTATGCATTAGAAGTGGGTGCAATGCTTTCACCTAATTTCTTAGTTGCTGTTGGTTATACTAGCATTGCTGACCAATTCGCTTTAGATGCAAACAGCGTACTTTCACGTGGTATTGCTAAATCAGTAGCTGAAGCACAAACAATCGGTCAAGACCAAGATGCGATTACTGCACGTACTAAATACGTAGGTAACATCGACGGTACTAACATGGCTGTAGGCTTTGAAGCTGGTCTTGTATATGGTGATGACACTGCTTTCGAATTAAAAACTGATCTTTACCTAACACCTAAGTTAAGCGTTGGTGCTTCTTACGCAGAATCTAGCTTTAACGAAGTTCGTGATTCAGCTTGGGGCGCGAACGTAAACTACTTCATCACGCCAGCGGTTGCTGTTGGCGCAAGCTACGTAAATGCAAATGCAGTAAATGCTGACTTAGATACGCAAACTGTTGGCGTAAACGCGAAGTTCCGTTTCTAAGATTGAATCTATGCTCTATATAGAGCAGACGATACATCATAAAAAACCAGCTCATTTGAACTGGTTTTTTATTTTTAAAGATCAAAGAAAAATAAAGTATCTCCCCTTTATCTTTATATTAAATTACATCTTTTTGTCTTCAATATTTAATGCACCAATAGCTAATACGGCTTGAGTACGGTTTTGTACCCCTAATTTACGAAAAATCGCAGTCACATGCGCTTTAATGGTGGCTTCTGAAACCTCTAACTCATAGGCAATTTGTTTATTCAACAGCCCCTCAGCGACCATCATAAGCACACGGAATTGTTGGGGGGTCAGTGATTGCAGACGTTCTGCCAAAGCTGTCTCATCGGCAGCTCTTGGGTCAAAACCTGCATGTTTCGGTAAGCTTGGCGGTAACCAGATTTCCCCTTCTAACACATGCTTAATTGCTTCACCAATATGACTTGGATGTGAAGACTTCGGAATATAGCCCATAGCACCATGTGCGATGGCACGCTGAATAATTGAAGCCTCTTCATGCGCTGATACCACTATGATCGGAATGGCAGGATATTGAGCCCGCACATAGACCAGAGCAGAGAAACCCGAAGCACCAGGTAGATTTAAATCGAGTAACACTAAATCTGGTTCTGCACCCTGTTCTAAACGCTTATAGAATTCGTTTACATCAGCCGTTTCTTGGATCTGCGCTTGTGGCAAACTGTAACGAACCGCTTGAATTAAAGCATGTCTAAAGAGAGGGTGATCATCTACAATTAAAATATTCATAAGCGCTATAAGCAATCTGCTGTTTTAGTACGTCACTGTACGGTGTTTATTAAAATTAACCTATCTAAGCCTATTTTTAAATAAACCATTGGTCAAGCACTCTGACATTTTTTATTCCCTTTTCCAGTAAAATAAATCAGATATTCGTATAAATCAGATCAAATCAAATTTAACATTCAAAATTTTGAGGAGAAACATAGAATTAAACCACTGTGAATTTCCAATGTTGTGCGATTGAGCGATATATCTTTAAATCAGATAAGCTTGCAGCATTTCCTTATTTTACTGTGGTGCAGCGATATAGATAAATAAAAGCCATTGGTAATGAACTTTTATTTAGGCAATCACTATGTCCAATCGTAATGCAGTTTCTACTCCCCTCAATATCGTTGCTGTTTCTGGGGGTTTAAATAGCCCATCAAAGACTGAGAGCCTCGTCCAAGCCATTCTGGATGAGCTTGCAGAAGCCATTCATATCAAAGTACATTTTGTAAAACTTAGCGAAATTGGGCCGTTATTAGGTGGTGCAATTTACCGAAATCAATTACCCCAACGGGTACAAGATGACTTGGCTGCGGTAGAGGCGGCTGATGCATTGATTGTTGGCACACCTGTTTATCGTGCTTCTTTCACAGGATTATTCAAACACTTCTTTGATTTCGTCGAACAAACAGCGTTGGTCGATGTTCCAGTTTTATTGGCTGCTTCAGGCGGCAGTGATCGTCATGCATTGGTGCTAGAGCATCAATTGCGTCCTTTGTTTAGCTTCTTTCAAGCGCAAACCTTACCGATTGGGGTCTATGCAACTGATCGTGATTTCACACCAGAATATACCGTCAAAAGTGAACAGTTGTCTGATCGCGTGACCTTAGCCGTGGCACGTGCGTTACCGATTCTCGAATGGGCGCCGGCCAAAGGACAACGCGCTGCCGTGATCAAAGCCAAAACCGAACAGGCCAATCAAAACTTAGGGATTAACAAACAGATTGAACAAGCAGAGGTTTTACCATCTGCGGCCGTTCCAGACTTAGATGCAGCCGAATCTCGCTTGCATCCCAAGTCTACAAAGAATTTAACCCACGTCGCATAAAACCAAAAATGTCTAGAGGGTAGAAAAATGAAAACAACATCAGCAATTAAATTCGCTTATTGGGTCCCCAATGTCAGTGGTGGACTTGTGGTCAGCAATATCGAGCAACGTACCGATTGGAGCTATGACTATAATATCCGTCTAGCACAAGCTGCCGAGAAAAGTGGTTTTGAATACGCGCTGACCCAAATCCGTTTCACCGCAGGCTATGGCGCAGAAAATCAACATGAATCAGTCAGCTTTAGTCATGCGCTATTAGCCAAGACCGAAAAACTTAAAGTGATTGCTGCCATCTTACCCGGCCCTTGGAAGCCTGTACTTGCCGCGAAACAACTAGCGACCATTGACTATCTCACCCAAGGTCGTGTTGCGATTAATGTCGTCAGTGGATGGTTTCGTGGCGAGTTCGATGCAATAGGCGAGCCGTGGCCTGAACATGATGAACGTTATGTCCGCTCTGAGGAATTTATTCGTACACTCAAAGGCATTTGGAGCACAGATGACTACAGCTTTGAAGGCAAATATTATCAATTCAAAAACTACACCCTAAAACCAAAACCTTTGCAGAAACCCTTTATTGAAGTGTTCCAAGGAGGGAGTTCACGCGCTGCGCGAGATATGGCCGCACGCGTCTCAGACTGGTATTTTACCAATGGCAATAGCATTGAAGAAATCAAAAAACAGGTCGACGACGTTCGTCACAAAGCCAAGCTTGCCCATCGGCAAGTGAAGATCGGAGTGAATGCATTTATCATTGCCCGCGATACAGAGCAAGAAGCACATGCTGTGCTGAATGAAATCATCGCTAAAGCAAATATAGAGGCAGTCAATGCTTTTGGAGATGCAACCCGTGAAGCAGGTGCGGCTGCACCAGAAGGCGAAGGCAATTGGGCAAAATCAACTTTCGATGATTTAGTGCAATATAACGATGGCTTTAAAACCAATTTAATCGGCACACCGCAACAAATCGCTGAACGCATTGTGGCGTTAAAACATGTGGGCGTAGATCTTGTGCTGTCAGGTTTTCTGCATTTTATTGAAGAAGTTGAATATTTTGGAGAGAAAGTACTGCCTCTGGTGCGACAGTTGGAACAAGAACAACGAACTCAATTAACTGCTAAATCAGCTTAAACTTAAATGGTATTTTGAATAATAAGAAAAATAAAAGGTTGTGGCGCAAAAAACTACCCCCAAGACTCGGCTTGGGGGCTTTTTCTATTTATCCTTCAACACTGCTGGCTGCTGGATAAACCGTTGCAATTAAAGCGTCAACCACCGCTGGTTCAGCAAGGGTAGAAGTATCGCCCAAGCTATCCAGTTCATTCGCTGCAATCTTTCTCAAGATACGACGCATGATTTTACCTGATCGTGTTTTTGGTAAAGCTGGTGCCCAATGCAAAGCATCTGGCGTTGCCACTGGACCAAGGACTTTACGCACCCAATTGACCAACTCTTTGCGTAACTCTTCAGACTCAGAGACATCCGCTTGTAAGGTCACAAAGGTACAAATGCCTTGTCCCTTAATGTCATGTGGCATACCAACCACAGCCGCTTCAGCAACTGCTTCATGGGCCACCAGTGCACTTTCAATTTCAGCAGTCCCTAGACGATGTCCAGAGACATTGAGTACGTCATCGACACGACCTGTGATCCAGTAATAGCCATCTGCATCGCGACGAGCGCCATCACCTGTGAAATAGCTATTTTTGAAGGTCGAGAAATACGCTTCAATAAAGCGTTCAGGATCACCCCAAATGGTGCGCATTTGACCCGGCCAAGAATCTTTAATGACAAGGTTACCTTCATTGGCACCTTCAAGTTCATTGCCTTCACCATCTACCAAAGCAGGCTGAACCCCAAACATTGGTCGAGTTGCTGAACCGGGTTTCAATGCAGTGGCACCTGGTAATGGTGAAATCAAAATACCGCCTGTTTCTGTTTGCCACCACGTATCCACAATCGGGCAACGGCCTTCACCGACCACTTCGTTATACCAATTCCATGCTTCTGGGTTAATTGGTTCACCCACTGAGCCTAATAAACGAAGGCTACTACGATCACTTTCACGAACATAAGCATCACCCTCTCGCATCATGGCGCGAATCGCGGTTGGTGCAGTATAAAGAATGGTGACATTATGCTTATCAATTACATGGCCGATACGTGCCCAAGTTGGATATTGTGGAATACCTTCAAACATTACGGTTGTCGTGCCATTACACAACGGTCCATAAAGTAAATAACTATGTCCTGTAATCCAACCCACATCGGCCGTACACCAGTACACATCATCTTCTTTAAGATCAAACACTTCTCTAAACGTGGTATTTACATACACCAAATAACCACCAGTGGTATGTAATACGCCCTTCGGCTTACCTGTAGAGCCAGAGGTATACAGAATAAATAGTGGATCTTCCGCTTTCATCGGTTCGGGTGGGCAGTGTTCATCCACTTCCATGATTTCGAGGTGATACCACAAATCACGTGCTTCATTGAACTGAATTGGATTGCCCGTGCGATGTACCACAATTACATGTTCAACGCTATCCGTACCCTGAATCTGTAATGCAGCATCCACATTTTCTTTTAACGGAATGATCTTGCCACCACGCATCCCAGCATCGGCAGTAATGACTAATTTCGCTTGGCTATCGTCAATTCGGCTGGCCAAAGAGTCCGGTGAGAAGCCACCAAATACCACACAATGTACAGCACCGATACGCGCACATGCCAACATGGCAATCGCCGCTTCAGGCACCATTGGCATATATAAAACGACACGGTCACCTTTAACTATCCCATGTTTCTTGAGAACATTGGCAAAACGACAAACTTCATCGTGCAATTCAGCGAATGAAATAATTTTATGACGCGATGGATGATCACCTTCCCAAATAATGGCAGGCTTTAATGGATTGTCTTTTAAATGACGATCCAGACAGTTAGCAGAGACATTCAGCTCCCCATCAGCAAACCATTCAATGTTGAAATGATCTGGGTCAAAATTGGTATTTTTGACTTGGGTAAATGGTTTAATCCAATCAATATTTTGTGCTTCTTCTGCCCAAAATGCATCGGGCTGTTCAATAGAATATTGATAGCGATTGAAATAGTCTGTTTCCGAGATTCTTGCCGTTTCTTTAAATTTTTCAGGCACTGGGTAGATTTCTTTCATAACTTATTACTTCCTTGGTCTTTTATCTCATACCCTAGATGTACACATCTATTTCTTGGGTATGCTTGTGCTTTCTTGCAGTATGGCGAGCATATACAAGAGTAAACAATGCGGCTTTGGTCGTAGGAGTATTGTTCTTATACACCCAATCTAGTTTGAAAATTTATTTAAAATAATTTAAATTTGAACGACTTGTCGATGGTTTTTATTCTCAAAATTGCTCGTTATTTTGATCATTGACCCACACTTAAGCACGCGAATCACCAGAAATAACGACCATGAGGATCGTCTATTCAGCAACATTTTTTCCAACAATAATCATAAACGATTACGATGGTTTCGTTATAAAATAAACCGATAAAGCTGTTAGTAAATTTTTCATCCATGTTGGTCATACATTCATCATGATGGCTTTCTCGATCAACCTCCAAACGAAATAGAGACGTCCCCTTGGCAAACGAACAAATCAACTTGACGAGTGTCGCTAAAGATACAGGTACCCTGATCCAACAAGCAGGCACAAAAACCTCAGAAACTGTATTGGCGCATACTGAGAAATACCATGAGGCATATAGTGCTATCGATAAAATGGTACTGGTTTTTTGGGAACGCTTACCTTATATCGGCTTAGCCATTTTTGTCTTTGTTTTGTTTTGGTTACTGACCAAATTTTTTAAATTCTTTATCAATAAAACCCTCAGTAATCGCTCTTACACACGGCAAAACTTAGTCCTTGTTTTGCATCGCGTAGGGAGTGTGTTTATCTTGTTTTTCGGTTTCTTGATCGCACTTGTGATCGCGATTCCAGGCTTTACCCCGAGTCAATTGATTGGCGCACTAGGGATTGGTTCTGTTGCCATTGGTTTTGCCTTTAAAGATATTTTCCAGAACTTATTATCGGGCATACTGATCTTATTAGGTGAACCGTTCCGCATCGGTGATGCCATTATTGTCAATGGAATGGAAGGCACGGTCGAAGATATTCAAATTCGAGCCACTTTTTTACGCTCTTATGATGGTCGTCGAATTGTGATTCCAAACGCGACGGTGTATACCAGTGCGATCACTGTAAATACAGCTTATCAGCAACGGCGCTGTGAGTTTATTGTGGGGATTGGCTATGATGATGATGAACAGAAAGCCAAGAAAATCGTGTTGGATATTCTGAACAATGAACGTAGCGTACTGAGTCAACCGAAATTTTCGGTCAATGTGACTGCACTAGCGGACTTCTCAGTCAACCTTACTGTTCGTTGGTGGATTGATACAACAGAAACCGATATTCTGTCCTCTTCAAGTATGATACAAGCACAGGTTAAACAAGCCTTTAGTGCCCAAGGAATTAATATTCCGTATCCAATCCAAGAGTTCAAGGTTCAGTCAAACCAAGTCGCTCAACTTCCAACAGACATAAAGCCTTCAGACAATCAAACGACCTAAAATATAAGAAATAGCGGTTTCTGTACGTAAAATACGGTTGCCCAAGCGCATCGCTTGGCAACCATTATTTTTGAGCAGCTCAATCTCATATGGGATAAAACCACCTTCAGGTCCAACAATCACAGTACATGCCCGTTGAATGGCATGCGGCATCGACTGGTCTGCATAAGGATGCGCCACATAGGCAGGTTTTTCGGCACAAATCAAACTTGGCAGCACATCCTCTACAAAAGGTTTGAAGCGTTTATAGATCTGAATTTCAGGCTCAACCGTATCTCCTGCCTGCTCTAAACCCAACGTGACATATTCATTCAGTTGTTGCAAAAATGGGCTTTGCCAATAGCTTTTATCCACTCGATAACTATGAATCAAACTGATCCGCTCTACGCCCAGCGTAACCGCGTCCATAATGATACGACGTAATACTTTCGGACGCGGTAACGCAAGAATCAAATGCACAGGAAGTTTCTCGGGTACGTCCTCCACCTGAATCGGTTTCAACACAATCCTTTGCTCTGAAATATTCAAAACTTCAGTGAGATAACGCTGACCATGACGAATACCGATTTTTAAAGTATCGCCTATGTTCAATTGAACATGCTGTTTTAAATGTTGTAATTGACGTGGATTTTCAATCAACCATTGCTCTGCGCAAGCTGTTTGAGAGGGTTCAAGTAAAACGATGTTCATGATGCATCTGGTGCTTTCAAATAGTGATCGAGCAGTTGAATATGCTGTTGCAACGAACCTTGATTGCGTTGCAACACCACTTGAGCCTGTTCGATGAGTTGCTGACGTTGCTTTGAATCATCCAAACAGCCGAGAAGCTGCGCTGTCACCTGTTCAGCATTTTCCCCGACCAAAATCCCTCGCGCTATAACGAATTCATCGACAATACTTTGGAAGTTAAAATAACGTGGACCTATGACCGTAGGCACATTCAACACCATCGGCTCTAAAATATTGTGCCCGCCACCGGGTTCATTAAGTGAACCACCAACAAAACACGCCTGACTCATGGCATACCACAACCACATTTCACCCATACTATCGGCTAGAAAAACTTGGGTATTCGCCTCGATACGCTGTCCTAAACTGCGACGCTGCGTATTTAAATTTAGATTTTGGCAAACTTTATAGACTTCATCAAAACGCTCAGGATGACGTGGCACAACGATACAGAGTAAATTTGGGTTTGAATTTAAATGTGGTTGAAGCTGCTTCAGTAAAGTTTCTTCTTCAGGCGCATGAGTACTGGCTAAAGTGATAATTTGCCGATCTGCCAATTGCCAATCTTGTTTTAGTTGTTCTGCTTGCTCAATAAAATCAGTTGGTGCGGTAATATCAAACTTAATATTTCCCACCACTTGACTCTTCGTTTGATCTAAACCTAAATCAACATAACGCGCTAAGGTGGCGGAATCTTGTGCCAACATCCACGTGAGTTGCTGCAACATCGGCTGGGTTAATCGTCTCACCTTGGCATAGCCTTTGGCTGATTTTTCTGATAGTCGAGCATTCAATAAAATACAAGCAATCTGGTGCTGCTGTGCTGCTGCAATTAAATTTGGCCAGATTTCAGTTTCGACTAACGCTAAAATTTTCGGTTTATACAGTACAAAAAACTGCTTGAGTAAAGGCTTTTGATCAACAGGCAAATAGACGGCTTGAAATAAATCCAGATAAGGTGCTTTTAGAAACAGGGATTTTGCACGGGCTTGACCTGTCTTGGTGGTATTGGTCACGAGAACAGGATGACCTAATTTTAGATAATGTTCGATTAACGGCTGCGCTGCATTGGTTTCACCCACCGAGACCACATGGAACCACATTGCATGCAGATTTTTAGGCGGTTGAAAGGGACCAAAACGCTCAATACATTCTTGTTGAAATAGCACATCACTTTCAGCACGTTGTTTTATTTTCCAACGGTATAAGGGCTTAAGACAAGCCAGTAGAAGGTTGTACCAAAATGGGGTTTGCTGTGCTGATTTTGCCTGCGCCATTCGAGACCATGATTCACTATTTGATTTCAGTTCATTATGCGGAATTTAAACAAAAAACTCATGCCATTTTTTAGGGCTCATTGATATTTAACAAGCCTCAATGACATGAGTCTTTTTTAAAGCATGTTATGCCTCAAGCTTTTCAAATGCAGGATAGTCGGTATAACCCTCTGCACCAGCAGCATATAACGTTTGAAAATTTACCTGATTTAAAGGTAAATCATGCTCTAAACGGTCTAATAGATCTGGATTGGCAATATACGCTAGACCAAATGAGACAGCATCTGCTTGTTCAGTGGCCAAAATACGTTTCGCAGACGCTGGCGTTAATTTTTCATTGGCAATCCAAACACCATTAAATTTCGGACGCAAAGCGGGCATTAAACTATCTTCCGCCTCATATTCACGGGTGAAAATAAAGCCAACTTGACGTTGATCCAGTTGTTCAACCACATAACCGAAAGTCGCTAACGGATTTTCATCCGTCATGTCATGAGAGTCACCACGCGGAGCAAGGTGTACGCCGACCCGACCAGCACCCCATACTTCGATAAAAGCATCCACGACTTGTAACAATAGACGCGCACGGTTTTCAACTGAGCCACCGTATTCATCATTACGTTGATTGGTTCCACTTTGTAAGAATTGGTCGATCAAATAGCCGTTCGCTGCATGTAGTTCAACCCCATCAAAGCCAGCGGCTTTGGCAAGTTCGGCGGCATTTTTATATTGTGCAACAATCTCTTGAATTTCCTCATGAGATAAAGCACGAGGCGTCACAAATGGACGTTTAGGACGAAGTAAACTCACTTCACCCGCAGGTTGAATCGCACTTGGCGCAACGGGGATATCGCCATCCAATAAATCTGGATGTGAAATACGCCCAACATGCCAGAGCTGAACCACAATTTTTGAACCCTGCGCATGCACAGCATCTACAATTTTATGCCACGCCTGAGCCTGCTCTTGTGACCATAGACCTGGTGTATTGGCATAACCCGCTGCTCTAGGACTAATCACTGTTGCTTCAGTAATGATTAAGCCCGCATTGGCACGTTGTTGGTAATACTCCACCATTAAATCGTTTGGAATACGCTCCGCACCACTACGTGCTCTCGTTAATGGTGCTAATACCAAACGGTTTTTAATCGTAAAGTCACCTACTCGTAATGCAGAATTTAGTTCAGCCATGATCGCCTCAACTTCACTTTTATCAACGTATTAAAGGTTGACCTTTAAATACGTTTTTAGAGTGTTTGTTTCAAATGTTCGATGTATTGCTGAATCAAAGCTTCATTACGCGTGAAATATGACCACTGTCCATATTTTTCAACTTGTATCAAACCAGCCTGCTGTAATACAGACAAATGATTCGACATCGTTGATTGCGCAACTTTTCCTAAACGCTCAATGTGCCCTGCACATACGCCGCGTTCAAAACTACCACCACATTGTTCAACGGGCAAAAATCGCTCAGGCTCTTTTAACCATTGCAAAATCTGTCGACGTAATGGATTGGCTAGGGCCTTGCTTATAACATCAATATCCATAGACTCACCACGTTTCTCAACAAGCGAAGCTTCGTTCAGCACCTAGAACCAGTATATCGAAATTTTCAAATATTAATATCTATTTTTCTCGATATTAATATCATATTTTTCCGATTAACTGGTTTGTGCTAAACGAACTTGCCGTTTAAATTAATTTTCCAAAGTCTCTTTGTTAGGAAAGAGATTTATAGACCCTGCTTTAAACTTGCTTCGATAAATTTATCTAAATCACCATCGAGAACCGCTTTGGTATTTGAATTTTCCACACCTGTACGCAAGTCTTTAATGCGTGAGTCATCTAAAACATATGAACGAATTTGACTGCCCCAACCAATATCTGACTTTGAATCCTCTAAGGCTTGCGCAGCTTCATTACGTTTACTCATCTCTAATTCATAGAGTTTGGCGCGTAACTGTTTCCAAGCATGGTCGCGGTTCGCATGTTGTGAACGTTGGTTCTGACAAGCCACCACAATCCCTGTTGGTGCATGCGTTAAACGCACCGCAGAATCAGTTTTGTTAATGTGCTGACCACCTGCACCCGAAGCACGATAAGTATCCGTGCGGACATCGGATGGATTGATATCAATTTCAATATTGTCATCGATCTCAGGAGAAATAAACACGGCAGAGAAAGATGTATGACGGTTATTGTTACTATCAAACGGTGATTTACGCACTAAACGATGAACACCCGTTTCTGTCCGTAACCAACCATAGGCAAATTCACCATCCACACGGATGGTTGCAGATTTAATCCCTGCCACATCACCGTCAGACACTTCCATCAATTCAGCTTTAAAACCGTGACGCTCGATCCAACGCATATACATACGCAACAACATCGATGCCCAGTCTTGCGCTTCGGTACCGCCAGAGCCTGACTGAATTTCGAGGAAGCATGGGTTTGGATCCATTGGATGACTAAACATACGACGGAATTCAAGATTGGCCAAAGCAGTTTCAGCACTATCTAATTCAGTTTGCACATCAAGCAATAAGCTTTCATCATCCGCCTCAACAGCGAGGTCAAGCATGGCTTTGGCATCATCAAGTTGTTCCGCCAAACGGTCAAACACACCAAGCGTATTTTCTAAATTGCCCTTTTCTTTAGCGATCGCTTGCGCGCGGCTTTGATCATTCCAAATCTCAGGGTCTTCTAACTCTCGTAAAACTTCTTCTAAACGCTCAGCCTTTAGATCGTAGTCAAAGATACCCCCGTAGTGTTTGGCTACGATCAGATAAATCTTTCAATTGGTTTAAATACGGATTAATTTCCACGCGTTTTGTCTCACAATATTTTTTCACTCAATCGATTATTTTAACATAAGTGTTTTGCACTACACAGTCTCTGTGAAGCGAACAGATTTGCTTATTGCTGATTTCAAAATAATCATTTTTTCTTATTGATTTTATGATTCTTAAACGACACATTTAGCGACAATAGTGTTTATGAATTACACGAAAAATACCAAAACACACAATCCACCCTAAGTTTTAATAAATCAAAACATTAATATTTATCAATTAAAATCAATATATTAAACAACATAAATTACACTTCACTTACATTTGTACCATTTGATTACCGACTTAGGATTGACGCATCGTTTTTTTAGCCTAGACTGGAAGTTGTAACAAAACATGTAATCGAAATTTCATTTGGTTCATTATCTCAAAGGGGCGTAACCATGAAAAAATTAGCAATTGCATCAGCACTTTTATCTGCACTTGCAGTAACAGGGACTGCTCATGCTTATCAAGCTGAAGTGGGTGGTTCATATACTTATACAGATTGGGATGATTTCGATGGTAATCATAGCTTTGGTGTTGACGGGACTTATTATTTTAACCCAGTGCAGACTCGTAATGCACCCCTTGCAGAAGCAGCATTTCTAAACCGCGCCAGCAACGTTAATGCAAAAATTAACTATGCAGATAATAGCGGCGTAAAAAATTCTCAGTATAGCGCTGGTGTAGAGTATTTCGTACCCAACAGTGATTTCTATGTGAGTGGCCGACTTGGTCGTAGCGAATTAGAAGTAGACAAAACACCGATTGATCAGAAAGTGACAACCTACGGCGCAGAAATTGGTTATTTACCAGCTCCAGGTTTATTAGTTGCACTTGGTGTCGTCGGCTACGATGAAAAAGATGGTAAAGACGGTGCAGATCCAACCTTACGTGCTAAATATGTGACTCAGGTGGGTGGCAATGACATTAACTTAGAAGCATATGGTGCATTTGGTGATCTTGACGAATATCGCGTCAAAGGTGACTACTACCTTGATAAAACCCTAAGTGTTGGAGCTGACTACTACAACAATGACTTAACTGATCGTGATGAGTGGGGTATTTCAGCGAAGAAATTCCTTAATCAACAAGTGAGTCTAGAAGGCCGCGTTGGCTTAGGCGATGACTACAATACTTACGGTATCCGTGGTGCATACCGCTTCTAATATCTATAGCTATATACTCTAAATCAATACCCAAATGCCTTGAAAATTTATTTTCAGGGCATTTTTAATTTATATCTCAATCCAAATAAGGCGACTCAACGACATAAACCAAATGTCATAATAAATATAATTCACAAAAAAAATTATAAAAATCATTAATAATAAGACACTTAGAATGAAAAATAAAACCACCTCTTTGACCATTTATTTAATTATTGACGTTCGTTCTTTTTTCATTAAACTACCGCTGTTACAAAATATTAATAAATCAATTATTTTAATGAAAGGGGGCTCCTTATGAAAAAACTCAGCTTAGCCACAGCAATTTTTACATCTGTTTTTGCATTGAATGCAAATGCCTATCAAACAGAATCAACCATTGCCTACGAACATATCGACATGGATGATGGCAAAGGTAATGGCGCGACGATTACAGGAAAATACTATTTCAGCCCAATACAAACCCGCAATGCACCTTTAGCAGAAGCAGCATTTTTGAATAAAGCATCCAATATTGGTGGGGGCTTTGCTTATAATAAACTTGAAGATGATGAAGATCTAATCGAGCTACAATTTAATAGTCTTGGTGTAACCGGTGAAGTCTTTATTCCTGATACACAATTCTATGTATCGGGTGCTTTATACCGTACCAACACCAAAGTCACAGTTCCATTATTCGGTTCAGGCTCAAAAGCACATAATGGTTATGCGGTTGAGGCGGGATTCTTGCCTATCAATGGTTTATTATTCGCAGCAGGAGTTGCTGATTTATCTAAGAGCCTGAATCCAGTACAACTTGCACAATATGGTTTTATTACCAATTTCATGAATTCTGCTACCGTTTCAGGCGAAGATGATGATACTGCAGTGACTTTGCGTGCCAAATATGTCACTCAAGTTGGTGGTTACTATACCAACTTTGAAGGACAAAGTTATTTTGGTGATGAAACAACTTACCGCTTGGCTGCTGATCTTTATTTAGACCCAACACTGAGTGTAGGAGTTTCATTTGCAGACTCAACTGCTGATGAATCAGATAGTATCATCAACATTCGCGCCCAAAAATTCTTTACACCACAAGTCGCTGTTGGTGTTAGCTATACCACTACTGATGGCGCAGATTCTTTTGGCATCAACGGTACATTCCGCTTCTAATTCTAAAAAATATATAAAAAAGTCGCTATTAAAAGCGGCTTTTTTATTGTGTTAAATGTACCACTTGCAATTGCAAGCTGGTATTTCCATTATAGATATTACGTTCTAGGGTATAAACCAAATCGACATAGCCCAACATCGGATTAAATTCAAAACGATCAACTGCATTAAAAGCAATTGCATCAACAGATTGCTGCCCAAGTGAAACTTTTAATTTCAAATGTTGGTCTTTCAACCAGCGATAGTCAATCACTTTAAAACGACCTTCAAACTGAGGCAGCGGAAACTTTTGCCCCCAAGGTCCAAGTTGTTCGATCCAATCCAATGTAGACAAATGTAAAGCTGAATCAGCCAACTGACCATCCGTCCACAAAGTCGCTTGAAATAGCTCTTTATCCATTTCAGCAATAGACTGGGTAAAGATCATTTTGAATTCATCAAAATGCTGTTTTCTAAGGGTCAAACCAGCTGCAGCAGCATGCCCACCAAAATGACTGATCAAATCTGGGCGTTGTTCTGCCACCAGTTCAATCATATCGCGAATATGAATCCCATCGATGGAACGTGCCGAACCTTTGATATGAATACCATCTTCATCTGGTGCAAACACTAAGCTTGGACGATAGAATTGTTCCTTCAACCGCCCTGCAACAATACCAATCACACCTTGATGCCATTGCTCATCAAACATCACCAACACAGCAGGTAAATGCTCGGCTTCAAGCTGAATATGCTGTAAAGCCGTTAATGCTTGCTGCTTCATTTCAGTTTCGACTTGGCGACGTTCGATATTGAGCTGATTGAGTTGCTCCGCAAGTGGATAGGCCGTTGCCATATCGGGTGCTAATAAACACTCAATACCGATGCGCATACTCTCCATACGCCCAGCGGCATTAATTCGCGGTCCAATGACAAAACCTAAATCTTGCGCGCGCAATGTTGCTGCATCACGTTTGGCAATATCCAGTAAAGCCAAAATTCCGGCACGACATTGCTGCTGCTGAATCCGCTTTAGACCCGTATCAATCAATATTCGATTGTTATAATCCAAAGTTGCCACATCCGCATAAGTGCCGAGTGCAACCAAATCTAAATATTGGGTGACTTTACAGCTACTTTTACCCTGCTGAGTGCGAGCACTTGCTAATTTTGCCAACACATAAAAGGCAACACCCACGCCGGCCAATGCTTTACTCGGAAAATCACAACCCAATTGATTTGGGTTAACCACCGCTTCTGCATTTGGCGTCGCTTTTGTGGTCAAGTGATGATCGGTAATAATCACTTGCATTCCCAACGCCTGTGCTGTTTCTACCCCTGCATGGCTGGAAATACCATTATCGACTGTAATCAACAAATCAGGCTGATAGCTTTGTTGTGCCAACTCAGCAATCTTTGGTGTGAGTCCATAACCATATTTAAAACGATCAGGAACAAGATATTCAACCTGAGCCCCCATTTCCCTTAATACCAACACCATCAGGGCCGTACTGGTTGCACCATCGGCATCATAATCGCCGATAATGACAATTTTTTTCTGTTGATCAATCGCTTGATCAATCAATTCCACCGCAACATCTAACCCTTTTAAGTTGGGAGAGAGTAAATGCTTCAGCTTTAGTTCAAGTTCTTGCTCGGATTGAACCCCTCGTCTCGCTAAAATTTCAGCCATAAACGACGGCACGCCCTGAAATTGTTCAGGGCGCGTGAGAAAGGGTCTTTGTTGAATTTTTATCTGTGTCATTTATAAAATTAATCGACCTTTAGCTCACAAATAATTGAGTTACATGAAGAGAATGAGGAGCTGAAACCAAATTAATATCAAACTTTAGTGAGGGTTCGATTCTTGAACTTGCATTATGAATTCGAAAAGAAATTTGCCATCCTTCATTTAGTGTGACTAGTAAAGTTGTTTGTGAATCTTCTTTATATACAACTTCTATTAACCGATTTGGGAGTTTAAGTTTTGGAACTTTAGCCTTAGGTTTAATACTTTTGAATGGTAGATTCAACGTACCATGTAAGTTATAGGATTGAATTTCAACCTTATTATTTCCCTTAATAACTTTATAAAAATCTTTATTACCTATTAAATACTCTACCAATCTTGCGGCAACAACCCCAGGATTTTCCTTGTCTAAGCGAATAAGCTCTTCCTTAAAAGCATCTAAAACTGGTATATATACAGAACTATGATAATCCCCTAATGTTTCCCATCTTTGTGTTGATTTACTATCTTTCTTGATTTGAGCTAGATTATCAAAGATTGGTTTGATTTTATTAAAATAAGCATTAGTACAAGACAAACCTAACCATTTCTGACCAAAATCAATATCATTAGATAAACGAGAGTGTTTTACTGCTCGATGATTATTCTTTGCAGAGATACCAATTTCCCAATTTTGTGAAGAACGCAATGCTAAAACATCACGAACATCACCTGCTTCCCCAGCCTTATCAGCAACAATTTCTAATTGTAATACATCATTTATATCAATTTGATTAGAAAGTCGTGGTTCTATATCAATCAAATAATTAATAGCAAAACTTGCAATCAATCTAAATTTATCTTGTTCAGCTTCAATAAAACTATTAAAACAATTCAATGCTGTGTTATATGGTTCATTCTCAATAATCTCTATTACTGAAACAAGAGATGTCAAACGCGCTTGAAACTCAAGTAATACCGCATATTCAAAAGCTTTCCCATTAATTGTTTGCTTTGCTACTTTCACCATTATGCAGACATCCTGTTTACAATCTCACTTAATTTTTCTTTTACAACAGCCCCATTCACTTCTTCAGAAGATTTCCTATTATTTGATGTTTTTATTGCATTTAAATCATTATAAATTTTTTCTGCTAAAATTTTTCCCATTCTTACAGGAACAGCATTTCCAATCATTTTATAGGCTGCACTAACTTTTGTGTAATCAAAGAAAAAATTATCAGGGAATGTTTGAATTCTTGCACATTCACGAATACTTAATCTGCGATACAGATGCTCTTGTCCCTTTATAAATTCACGAACATTTTGTTCCACAAACTTCATCTTTGGTGCTTGTGGATGCAATGGGGCATGCCGACCACCTGCTTGAATTGTAAAGGAAACTTCATCCCACGCTCTAACTCTATTTCTTGACATATAAATGGATGAAAATCCACCAGTCATATATTCATGATTTAGAAATCTGCAATCAGCTCCATTGGTGAGGTTTCCATCTTTTGCCGGTAAGACATTCTCACTTAAATCACCAATTGCTTGTGCTAATGTAATTTTGTCAACAGGTGTTATTGGCTTAGGAAACTCAAATTTCTTACTTAAATCCTCTCTATAACCTACAAAAAAAACCCGCTTTCTATCTTGAGGAACACCAAAATCTGCAACGTTCAAAAGTTCAAAAGAAAGTTTATACCCAATGTCTTGAAACATTTGTTTGATATGTTCCAAGGCTTCCTTATGTGCGGGTAATAACATCCCTGAAACATTCTCTGCTAGAAAGAATTTAGGTTTTTTATCAGCGAGAATTCTCATAAATTCATAAAAAAGCTGTCCTCTTTTATCCGTAATACCACGCTTTGACCCAGCTTCTGACCAACTTTGACAAGGTGGACCACCAATGATTCCATCACAATCAGGTACTTCATCTGATGAAATATCAACAATGCTTCTCTTATCTAAAATTGTATTCTTGTGGTTCAGTTCGTAGGTTGACCAAATTTCTTTATCATATTCATTCGCCCAAACTACATCAAAGCCAGCTTGTTCAAAACCTAAATCCAGACCACCAGCTCCTGCAAAAAACGATACGACTTTCATACACTGATACTTTATACTGAACAACTTGTGTAATGATCTAACCATTATCACCAAATTGCAATGTAAAACTGAAATCATTGCGACAGAAAACGTCGTTCAATACTAAAAACATATATCAATAGTTTATAAAAAACAATAAGACAATCCCATTATCACCACTATATCAGCCATAAACGACGGCACGCCCTGAAATTGTTCAGGGCGCGTGAGAAAGGGTCTTTGTTGAATGTGTATCTTGGTCATTTATGGCATCAAGCGTTGGATAATCCAAAGTCCATTTTGTTTTTCATAACTCAAACGATCATGTAACCGATTCGGTCGTCCTTGCCAGAACTCATAATAATCAGCCACTAATCGATAACCACCCCAAAATTCAGGTTTAGCGAGTTCACCCTGTTCACCGATCTGCTGCTGCAAGTCTTGGAAACGTTGCTGCAACTCGTCACGGCTGGCAATTCGTCCACTTTGCGGTGTACTGATATGGGCTGCAATCTGACTATCACGTGGGCGTTTGTGATAATACTCCGCTGACTCTTGTTCAGAAATCTTGATCACCTGTCCGCTAATCCGTACCTGACGCTCTAAACTCGACCAATAAAATAACAATTCAGCAAAAGGATTCTCAGCAAGGTCTACACCTTTTTGACTGTCATAGTTGGTATAAAAGTCATAGCCTGCTTCCGTGGCGCCACGTAACAATACGGTACGCACATGCGGTCGCCCTTGGGCATTTGCCGTTGCCAAAGACATGGTATACGGCTCATGTAAATGTGCAGCTAGAGCATGATTAAACCAATTTAAAAACTGAAGATGTGGATGATCACTAATCTGTGCTTCGTGTAACTCACCTTGTTCATAACTTAAACGTAATTCACTTAAGTCTTTAATCACATCACTCATGCCGACTCTCCGCTATGCAACTTGGGCTTGAGCGCGTACTGCATCAGCCAATTGATGCGCTAAAGTTTCAACTTCTTGTTGTTGATCGCCCTCAACCATCACCCGAATCACTGGCTCAGTTCCTGATTTACGAATCAAAAGTCGCCCACGCCCCTTCAATTGTTGCTCAGCTTTTTCAAACTCAGCAACTAAAGCAGGAATCGAGTATGGATCAATCATCTGCTGCAAACGCACGTTGACCAGTATTTGTGGGAATAAGTTAAAACCTTCGACTAACTCATGTAAAGCTTTACCTTGTTCGACCATCACTGTTAACACTTGCAATGCTGCGATAATTGCATCACCAGTGGTGCTCTTATCCAGTGTCAGAATATGACCTGATGGCTCACCGCCAATCACCCAGTCATTTTCTTCAAGCGCTTGTAAAACATAACGATCACCTACACTCGCACGCACAAAACCGACATTGGCTTTTTGCAATGCCAACTCAAGTGCCATGTTGCTCATTACTGTTCCAACCACCCCTGTAGGCTTATTTTTCGCCTGTGTCGCAAGGATATATAGAATATGATCACCGTCAATCAGTTGACCATTTTTATCCACCATCACCACACGGTCGGCATCACCATCAAAAGCAATACCTAGATCAGCGTTATGTTCAACAACTGCTTTTTGTAAATGTTCAGGATGAGTAGAACCACAATTTTCATTGATATTTAGACCATCTGGTTCGTTATACATCGAGATCACTTTAGCGCCCAACTCACGGAATACTGAAGGTCCTACGCTATAAGCAGCGCCATTGGCACAATCCACCACAATTTTTAAATTACGCAAATCAAAATGATATGGGAAGGTCGACTTACAAAATTCGATATAACGTCCATTGGCATCTTTTACCCGAACGCTTTTGCCTAAACTCGCATTGTCCTCAATTTGAAGAACATTTTCTAATTCTTGGTTAATTTGCTCTTGCAACGCATCGGGAAGCTTTTTACCCTCACTCGAGAAAAACTTAATGCCATTGTCATAATAAGGGTTGTGGGATGCTGAAATCACAATCCCAGCATGGGCATGTAGTGCACGGGTTAAATGAGCGATGGCTGGCGTCGGTAATGGGCCTAATAGATGTACATATACACCTGCTGCATTAAGACCTGCTTGTAGAGCCGCCTCTAAAATATAACCGGATAAGCGTGTATCTTTCCCCAAAACAACAATTGGCTTATTTTTTGGACTGGTGCGTTTTAATACTTTTCCAGCTGCAAAACCTAGTTTCAATGCAAATTCAGGAGTAATTGGCATTTCTCCAAATTTGCCACGAATTCCATCAGTACCAAAATAACTCATTATTTACTCACTTTCTTATCTTTTATATGGATTGTAACCATATCTTTTTCATGTTATTCACTTTACACCAAAACAAAAAAACCGTCAGTGAACTGACGGTTTTTCAATCTAAACAGTTACCAAAAATCAACCAATACGATAGTTGGGTGCTTCTTTGGTAATCGTCAC
The DNA here is from genome assembly GCF_003687745.1 of Acinetobacter sp. 2JN-4. Taxonomy (NCBI): domain Bacteria; kingdom Pseudomonadati; phylum Pseudomonadota; class Gammaproteobacteria; order Moraxellales; family Moraxellaceae; genus Acinetobacter; species Acinetobacter sp. 2JN-4. The sequence goes on from NZ_RDNY01000002.1 coordinate 349,162, forward strand.
GTCATGCACATGTGATTCTTGCATACCCGCAGAGGTGATCTTCACAAATTTAGCATTTTCAGCCATTGCTTCGATATCTGCTGAACCGGTATAGCCCATAGATGAACGTAAACCACCCATCATTTGATGCACAATCGCACTCATTGGTCCTTTATAAGGTACACGACCTTCAATACCTTCAGGAACGAGCTTCTCTACCCCTGCTTTGGCATCTTGGAAATAACGGTCAGATGAACCTGAAGCACCAGACATCGCTCCTAAAGAACCCATACCACGATAGGCTTTATAGTAACGTCCTTGGAAAAATTCAACCTCACCCGGCGCTTCTTCAGTACCCGCCATGAGTGAACCTACCATGATCGTGCTTGCACCCGCTGCAATCGCTTTAGCCATGTCGCCTGAGTAACGAATACCACCATCAGCAATCAAAGGAATCTGACCTTTCAAAGCACTCGCGACATTATCAATCGCAGACATTTGAGGAACGCCAATCCCTGCAACAATACGTGTGGTACAGATTGAACCTGGGCCAATACCGACTTTCACAGCATCTGCACCCGCATCGAGTAATGCCAATGCTGCATCACCAGTGGCAATATTGCCGCCAATCACTTGAACTTGTGGGAAGTTTTGTTTAACCCAACGCACACGTTCAATCACACCAGCGGAGTGACCATGTGCCGTATCTACGACAATCACATCCACACCAGCTTCAACCAACGCTTCTACACGTGCAGGTGTTTCCGCACCCGTACCAACTGCAGCGCCCACGCGTAAACGACCGAGTTCGTCTTTACAGCTATTTGGATAAAGCTCAGCTTTACGGAAGTCAGTAACCGTGATTAAACCTTTCAGTGCATTGTTTTCATCAACCACCAATACTTTTTCAATACGGTGTTTTTGAAGAAGTGCTTGAATATTTTCTTTCGATTCGCTTTCAAGAACGGTAACTAGACGGTCTTGACCTGTCATGATGTTGCTTACAGGTTGCTCAAGATTGGTTTCAAAACGTGTATCACGCCCTGTCACGATCCCAACCACTTTGCCATCTTTCACCACTGGCACGCCACTAATGTTATTGGCTTGAGTAATCGCAATCAATTCACGAACAGTGGTTTCAGGCGTAACGGTGATTGGATCTTTCACCATCCCCGCTTCAAATTTTTTCACACGGCGTACTTCAGCGGCTTGTGCTGCAATATCCATGTTTTTGTGCAAAATACCAATACCACCATTCTGCGCCATCGCAATCGCCATACGTGACTCAGTCACTGTATCCATTGCAGCCGAAACGAGAGGGATATTAAGTTGAATTCCGCGAGTTAAACGTGTCTTTAGAGAGACATCTTTTGGGAGAACAGTTGAGTAGGCAGGAAGTAATAAGACATCATCGAAGGTTAACGCTTCTTGAACGATGGTCAGCATAACAATCTCACTGGTAATTTCCGTGAGCTATTATAAACAAATTTCGCTGTATTTTTCATTTTCTATGATGAAATAATTTCTACCTGACCATTTCTTTTCTATTTCCTCCATGCTTCACACTGCCATTTTTACCACAACCACAGATTTTCGATGATTTTTTTAGACAACACTTCCCTCACTCAGTTTAAAAATAAATATTTTGGACATTTTAAAAAAGCTCTTTTTTAAATACAATAATTCTCATTATCAAATCCGACTTCTGCTTGTCTAGGTTGACTCACTTATGCGACTATCGCAACGACTCCCATATTCACCTACTCTCTTAACGCTTGCTGTTCTGACCGTCATGACCCCAAGTCATGCAGCAACTGCGACTCCCCAAAGTAGCGAATCAACCAATATCCTGCCCACAATCGAAATTCAGGCAGAACAAGAGCCTACATCAAGTTACGTGGCCACCAAAGCCAGCTCAGTGTTAAAGTCAAATGACCCTCTATTTAAAACAGCTCAGTCCGTTAGTGTGATTACCCAAGAACAATTAGAACAGAAACAATCCTCTACGCTAGCAGAAGCCATCAATGGGGTTGCAGGTGTGGTATCAGGACAACTTGGACGACGTGGCTGGGATGATTTTATTATTCGCGGGCAAAACTCATCCGATCAGGTGTTTATTGATGGATTACGCCAAGGGCAAAGCACTTTCGTTGCCACCGAAATTTCAGGCATGGATCAAGTCCAAGTTTTAAAAGGCCCTGCATCGGTCAATTTTGGTTTGGTACAACCAGGTGGCATGGTCAATATGGTGACCAAGCGGCCCCAAGCAGAAAGTTTTTATCGCGGCACATTGACCTATGGCTCAAATCAACTCAAACAAGGCACATTTGATCTCAACTACAGCCCGAATAATAGCGATAAAGGTGCTTTTCGCTTAAACGGACGTATTGCTGATCAAAATGATCCCACCGACTTTGTTTATTTCAAGAACGACTATATTTCACCGTCTTATAATTTTGATCTCGGTGAAAATACTGATTTATCGGTGATTGCCAGTTACCAACATCGTGAATATCTGCGCCAACAAGGTTTACCCATTTTAGGAACGTTGTTGGACAATCCAAATGGTTCATTAAACAGCAAATTATTTATCAGTGAACCGTCACATGGTGCTTACAATGCAGATGTGTATCGTGCAGGTTATAATTTCGCTCATAAGTTTGAGAACGAATGGCAGTTCAAGCAAAATTTTGCCGTACAAAAAACCGAAATGCGGGGTCCAGCAGTGTTTGCAGCAACAGGTAAAAATTTTTGGGCGAAAGATAAAGATGGAAAAATTGATTACACCACGATTCAGCGCCAAGGGCGCTACCAAGACGTGGATAATCTAAACTTTGCGATCGACAATCAGCTACAAAAAACCTTTAAACTTGCCAATATGGCGCATGAATTGACTGTTGGTGTCGATGCCATGCAAGAAAAAAGTGATTACATCAATAATCGCTGTACAGTCGGCAATTTGAATCTATATGAACCGAAATATGATACCACCGTAGTTTGCCCTGAAACGCCAACGAACCATGATATCAATCGTCTCAGATATACTGGCTTATACCTACGTGATCGAATCCAACTCAATGATCAATTGGTTTTAAATTTTGCTGGACGTCATGATTGGGCAGAAACCAGCAATACCAATTTGATCAAAAATACTGAAACAACACAATCTGACAATGCCTTTACCAGCAATGCCTCCCTCCTGTATAGCATTAACGATATCGTTGCACCTTATGTCAGTTACGCAACATCCTTCTTGCCCACAACAGGAACTGATTTTTATGACAATGCCTTTAAGCCAGAGAAAGGAAAACAAATCGAAGTCGGTTTAAAACTGCAAAGTCCAGATCAGCGGATTCAAGGTAGCATTGCTTGGTTTGACCTACGCCGCCAAAATGTTTCTGTCAGCGATCCAATCAACTCAGGCTTTAAGGTGCAACGTGGCGAACAAATGACACGTGGGGTCGAAACTGAAATCGCCGCTCAGCTCTTTGACCAGCTCAAAATCACAGCGGCTTATACTTATACACCTGACGCTGAAACCAGCAAGGATACCGTAGCCGATAATATCGGATTGCGAATCGATAATATTCCCAAACACAGCTACAGCCTTTCTTCCCGTTATCGTTTTGAACAGAATTCCAGTATAGGCTGGTATGTGGGTGCTGGTTTTCGAGGTGAAACGAAGAAAAGCGTCAATGGGTTAGCTGTCGACATCCCAAGCTACACATTATTTGATACAGAAGCAGGTTATGATGCCGAACACTGGGGTGCTCAGCTTGCCATTCGTAATTTATTTGATAAGGATTATTATGCAGGCGCACTCAATGAGAATCTAATTACCTTAGGCAATCCACGTCAAATTAACTTTACGGTCAAGTTTAACTATTAATCCTTTGATCACAAAAAACGCACGCTAAAGCAGCGTGCGCTATCTGGATCACAACCTTACAAGAAATAATGCTGAACCAAAGCTGATAGACCAATAATTAAGAAAATCGCAGCACCAATCTTATGAATCAAAGCAATCGGCAAACGTTCTGCTAATTTATTACCAATAAATACCGCCGGTGCATTGGCAATCATCATGCCTAAGGTTGTACCTAACGTCACCCAAAAAACACTGTCAAAACGAGCTGCCAATGCGACTGTTGCAATTTGGGTTTTATCACCGATTTCTGCCAAGAAAAATAAGATAAAGGTTGCACCAAACACACCAAATTTTTGCCATTTATTGATATTTTCTGTTTCATCACCCAATTCATCTGGAATCAACATCCAAATCGCCATCCCAATGAAACCCAAGGCAAGGATCCACAATAAGATTTCAGGACTCAGTACGGTGGTAATCCATTGCCCAAGGACAGCCGATAAACCATGATTAATCAATGTCGCCAATAATATGGCAATCAGAATCGGAATCGGTTTACGAAAACGTGCGGCAAGCAATAAAGCCAGAAGTTGAGTTTTATCGCCCATTTCGGCAAGGGCAACGATAGAAGTCGAGATGAGAAATTCATACATTGTTGAATGCTCTGGCTAGCAAAATATACCGATGACCTATCCCTCCTGCTAGCCAAAATCAAATAGATTGATTGCAGAGTGATAAATCAAAGGTCTTGCCAACAAAAGCACAGCTAAAAAGCTGTTTTTGGTTCTTTGCTATGATGACCATGTTCTGTTGAACAATTATGTTGATCATCACCTCTTTACTTTGCGTAAAGAGCGGCTACTCCCCAATGAAGTGGTTTTATTCTAACAAATCCATATCCTATTTAAAATCTCTAAATTTAGATTTTTTGATACCACCACATTACACATCTGAAAAGCCCCAATAGGAATGCAAAAACGACATTTCCGCCAATAATCCCCATACTTCCCCAACCGCTGGTGCTACCCACATTTTGCGCTTGATATTCCATTGTCATCGCCACGGTCGCAAGCAACACCTCCAAGCCCATTACGGCATAGATGATCCATTCCCATGGAAAGTGTAAGTAACTCACCCACAATCCCATCAGCAAAAAAACAATCAACACGAGCGGTAACATCACTTTATAAATCGCGAACATCTCTACCTCTAGTTTAAGCGTATTGAATTCTGATGATTCATTCTAAATAAAATAGCGCTCAAAGAAAGTCTGTTATTTTAAATTTCCCAAAAAAAGAAAACCCCGCATAAGCGAGGTTCTCTATATTCAAATTATTTACAGCAATAAACTGCGAATATCTTTTAATAACTTGGTGAGCTTATTGCTAAAACGCGCCGCATCTGCACCATTAATCACACGATGATCATAAGATAATGATAGTGGTAGCATTAGTCGCGGATCAAAGTCTTTGCCATTCCAGACAGGTTGCATAGTTGCAGGTGAAATACCCAAAATTGCAACTTGAGGCCAGTTGACCAATGGTGTAAACGCCGTACCGCCAATTGAACCTAAACTGGTAATCGTAAAGTTCGCACCTTGTAAATCTTTAGGTGACAACTTACGATCACGCGCTTTTTGGCTCAGCTCAGCCAATTCAGTGGCAATTTGCTTAATCGATTTCTGGTCAGGATTGCGCAATACAGGAACGGTTAATCCATCTGGCGTTGCAACCGCAATACCCATATGAATTTCATTACGTAATAGCACGGATTTTTGATCATCCGCCAAGTGTCCAGCAAAATAAGGCTCTTCTTTTAGCAAGTGTGCAACCGCTTTGGCAATAAATGCCAAGATGGTTAAACTAATCCCTTGCTTTTTAAAACCTTCTTTGAGTTCACCACGCCACGCTTCTAACTCAGTAATATCCGCTAAATCAAACTGCGTGACTTGAGGAATAAAGTTATTCAATGACAACTGCGGAACAGAAACTTGCTGCAAGCGCGTCATCGCTTTAACTTCACCGCCACCGAAGGCACTAAAGTCAGGTAAAGCTGGTAAACCAGAAGCCGCTGGTGCAGCTTGAGTTGTTGGACTTGCTGGCGCTGTAGTCAATCGAGTTTTTACATATGCAAAAACATCGTCTTTCATCACACGGCCATGCTCACCTGATGCTTTGACTTGTCCAAGTACCACACCTAATTCACGTGCTAACTTGCGCACCGCTGGGCCAGCATACACTTTGGCGTTGTCGGCCTCTTGTTGCTTGCTCAGCTTTTCTGGTTGCGCTGGCGCTGACTGCGTTTGAGCCGCCACTGGTTGTGGTTTAGTCGCTGGACTACGTACTTCTTCAGCTGGAAACGCTTTCGGTGCTTTGGCAGTGGCTGGAACAGCCTCGCCACTCACTTCAATACTTGCCAACGGCATCCCTTGGCGCACATCTTGATTCAATGACACATGAATGGCTTTCACGATGCCTGCTGATGAACTTGGTACTTCCACTGAGGCTTTATCTGACTCAACCACACATAGACTTTGCTGTGCGTCTACACGATCACCAACACTGACTAAAATCTCTGAAACCACCGCTTTTTCCACGCCTAAATCTGGAACTGTGATTTCAACTTCACCCGTTTCTGTACCAGTTGCTGCTGGTGCTTCAACTGGTGCAGCTTCTTGCGGTACTGGCGCAGTTTCAGTGATTGTTGTTTTGACTTGAATCAATACAACACCCTCTTTAACACTGTCGCCTTCTTTAATCTGAATCGACTCAACCACACCAGCGACCGAGCTTGGCACTTCTACTGTGGCTTTGTCTGACTCAACCACCACGATGCTTTGCTCAGTTTCAATCTGATCACCAACTTTGACCAAAATTTCTGCAACCAATGCTTTTTCGACACCAATGTCAGGAACTTTCACATCAACCACTTGCGTCGCAGTCGCTGTTTTAGCCGCCACTGGCGCTGGTTGGTCTTCAGTTTTCTCAGCTTTTACTTTCGCTTTCTGACTTTCAGCTTTAGGTGCTTCGGTCGTGGTCGCTTCTGGCGCTTGAGCTCGCTCTTCAAGTTCAATCAGAGCTACGCCTTCTGTTACTTCATCACCTTGTTTTACCAAAATGCTTTTGACAACCCCTGCGGCGGTGCTTGGTACTTCAACCGTTGCTTTGTCTGATTCTAGAACCAAAAGGCTATCCTCAACCGCAACGTGATCACCCACTTTTACCAAAATCTCTGCAACAAGAGCCTTATCTACGCCAATATCAGGTGCTTGGATTTGCATGATTATTTCCCCTCACCTGTTTGCGCTTCATTGTATTCAGCAACTGCCTGAACTTCTGGATGCGCTTGTGGAGCCCAAGCCACTGGACGATCAGTATCTAACTCAAAGTTAGAAATTGCATCTTTAACTAAACGTGCATCCACTTCACCTTCGTCAGCTAATTTTTTCAAAGTCGCAACAACGATATGCGCAGCATCAACACCAAAGAAACTACGTAAGTTCGCACGTGTATCTGAACGACCATAACCATCTGTACCCAATGCAACAAATGGACGACCATCAGGAAGATATGCACGGATTTGTTCGCTGTACGCACGCATATGGTCTGTAGCAGAAACAACGATACCTTCTGTACCGCGTAATTGTTTAGATACCCAAGATTCTTTCACTTCTTCAGCAAGCGGGTGTAAGCGGTTGTATTCTTCACATGCCATGCCATCACGTGACAACTCATTGAAGCTCGTTACACTCCAAACGTTTGAGTGGATTTGGTATTCATCACGTAAGATTTTCGCAGCTTTAATCATTTCACGAAGAATTACACCTGAACCAAGTAATTGGACAGTTGCTTTTTCATCATTTTCGAACAAGTACATACCACGTTTAATGCCTTCCTCAGCGCCTTCTGGCATTGCAGGATGCTCGTAGTTTTCGTTCATTACTGTGAGGTAATAGAACACGCGCTCTTGGTTCACATACATACGTTGTAAACCGTCGTGTACAATCACGGCCAATTCATAACCAAAGCATGGATCATAAGATACACAGTTTGGAATTGTGTTCGCCAAGATATGTGAATGACCATCTTGGTGCTGTAAACCTTCACCGTTCAATGTGGTACGGCCAGCAGTAGCACCGAGTAAGAAACCTTGTGCCTGTGCATCACCTGCCGCCCATGCAATGTCACCAATACGTTGGAAACCAAACATTGAGTAGTACATGTACATTGGAATCATCGGCAAGTTATTGGTTGAATAACTGGTACCTAACGCCGCCCATGCACTCATTGCACCAGCTTCGTTAATTCCTTCTTGAAGCATGTGACCGTCACTTGCTTCACGGTAATGCATTAACTGTTCTTGGTCTTCTGGGGTATATTTTTGACCGTGAGCAGCATAAATACCGAGCTGACGGAACATACCTTCTAAACCAAAAGTACGTGCTTCGTCTGGAACGATTGGTACTACGCGGTCTTTAATTGCTTTTTCTTTCAGTAAGGCAGCAATTAAACGAACCATCAACATCGTGGTCGATTGTTCTTTACCACCTGAACCATTTAATACAGCATCAAATACAGACAATTCAGGAATCGCTAAAGTTTCACTCTCACGACGACGTGCAGGTAGGTAACCACCTAATGCTTCACGACGCGCCTTCATATACTTCATTTCTGGAGAGTTTTCACTTGGGCGATAGAATGGGAGTTCTTCTAACTTATCATCTGTAAATGGCAGGTTAAAACGGTCACGTACATATTTCAAAGAGTCGACCTGCATTTTTTTGATTTGGTGAGTTTTGTTCACCGCTTCAATTTCCTCAGACAAACCGTAACCTTTGACAGTTTTCGCAAGAATAACTGTTGGTTGACCTTTGGCTTTCATTGCTTCTGCATAGGCAGCAAAAACTTTATACGGGTCATGACCACCACGGTTAAGATTATCGATGTCTTCATCGCTTAAATCTTTTACAAGTTCCGATGCTTCTGGGTACTTGCCAAAGAATTTCTCACGTGTATATGCACCACCTTTCACTTGATAGCGCTGGTACTCACCATCAACTGTTTCGTCCATTACCGCTTTTAAAGCGCCTGAATTATCTTGAGCCAGTAGAGGATCCCAATGACGGCCCCACACCACTTTAATGACACGCCAGCCCGCACCACGGAATAAAGATTCTAATTCTTGAATAATTTTACCGTTACCACGTACAGGACCATCGAGGCGCTGTAAGTTACAGTTCACGACCCAAATTAGGTTATCAAGCTTTTCACGACCAGCAAGTGAAATTGCACCCGTACTTTCTGGCTCATCCATCTCACCATCGCCAAGATATGCCCAGACTTTACGATCTTCTTCTTTGATTAAGCCACGATTCATCAAATATTTTTGAATGTGTGCCTGATAAATCGACATGATTGGACCAAGACCCATTGATACTGTTGGGAATTGCCAATAGTCCGGCATTAAATACGGATGTGGATAGCTTGGTAAACCATTACCGCCAACTTCACGGCGGAAATTACTTAACTGTTCTTCAGTTAAACGTCCTTCAAGGAATGAACGTGCATAAATACCAGGCGCACAGTGTCCTTGGTAATAAATCATATCTCCGCCAAAGTTATTGCTGTTTGCGCGGAAGAAATGGTTAAAACCTACGTCATATAATGTTGCACTTGATGCGAAGCTCGCCAAGTGTCCACCTAAATCATCACCTGTTTTATTCGCACGAAGTACCATTGCTAAGGCATTCCAACGAATCAATGCACGAATACGGCGTTCCATATCTTGGTCGCCGGGCATCGCAGGTTGTTCTTCAACTGAAATCGTATTGAGATAAGGTGTATTTAAGCGTTGAATCGGAACATGTTTCGCAATCGCCCGTTGATAAAGCTTTTCCAGTAAGAAAGCAGCGCGCTCCGTGCCCATGTGCTGTAATACTGAATCAAAAGCATCTTGCCATTCTTGGGTTTCCTGCGCGTCAGAGTCGCCATAAAACGCCATATAATTCACCTTTTCCCTTAAGTTATATTGTTGTTGCTATATTTATCATGTTTTGGCTTCATAAAGGTATTGCCCTAAATGAATACAAAAGCACTTAATATTTTTTTCCTAAATAGTCATTGACCCAAATCAAACATAAAACATAAAAAATCGCCAATAAAGGCGATTTTCTTTAAATATTTATATACAACTGTTAATAAATTACATTAAGGCAACATTGCAAGGTAAGTTGAAGGGTTTCTGCGTTGACCATCTTTCACAACTTCAAAATGTAAATGAGGTCCAGTACAACGACCTGTACATCCAACATTGGCAATATGCTCACCAGCGCCGACACGATCACCTGCACTCACCATTAAGCGTGATGCATGCGCATAACGTGTGACATAACCGCTGCCATGGTCAATTTCAACATATTGACCGTAACCCGTACCCCAACCCGCTTTAGTCACAACACCAGGACCAGTTGCATAGATAGGTGTACCTGATGGTGCTGCAATATCAACACCTGAATGATGACGGGTCGAACCCAATAAGGTGCGATTACCCCAAGTAGAACTTACTCGGCCTTCTTGTAGTGGATGACTCACCAACCAAGAATGACCTGTACCCGCTGAGAAAGATGATCCGCTGTCTTGGCGACCATATTTTTTCTCAATGCTTGCATTATTCAATTCGATGGTTTTTTCGCGTAATTTAACCGATACATTGGATACAGCAGGTAAATCAATATCATCAGGGTGGGTATAAGAACCTTGAGCTAAGGTATTTGATAACTGTTCTAAACGATCAGCAGCATTTGCTTGATTGATATTTTGATAGTCTGCAAAAGCAACTGAAGCAGCTGAAGCCGCCAATGAAAATGCCAGTAAAATACGACGCGTATGATGCATAAAAAACCTCTTGAAACCGTCCTTAAAAAGTCCCTTTATCATCTCTTCCTTGATAACAGCCAAAATAAACGCTTAAGATGGGCATATCTCCTCGAAGGAAGTTGACATGTCTGAACCTAGCAACGTTTTTCAACAGAAAGGACAACGTACAAAAACTGGAAACTTAACGTTTCTAACGACGCAAGTCACACAATGGACACAACTTACGAAAATTATTCAACCTTTACTGCCCCAACCAGAGCAATGGCAGGTTGTTTGTTATCAACATGGTGTTCTGATCATAACCGGTGAAAATCAAGCAATGATTAGTCAACTCAGTTATTTGCAAAGCCACTATGTTGCGCAGTTAGCTCAACTCCAAGGACTTCATGATTTACGAAAAATTCAAGTTCGTTTAAGACACAAAGTTATTGCACCTCAACAACCATCCCCCTCATCAAAAGTACTTACATCAGAGACCCAAGAGCTATTGCGTAGCGCCGCTGAATATGTGAGCGACCCTAAGCTTAGCCAAGCTTTACTACGTTTGGCAAGCAATAAAAAGTAAACCACTCAATTTAAGTGATGGAATCTGCTGTTATTTTCCGTGACGTGCATCTCATTTCAGCTTGTTACATTATAACATAGGCATGGAAAGACAATGACTTATGTCACACTTACATACGGAATTGGACAATTCTTCTCGTCATCAAATGTTACAATTTCATAGCTGCTTGGATCATTTTGAACATTGCGTAATAGCTGATTATTGAGTGCATGGCCTGATTTATAGCCATCAAACTTCGCAATGACCTGATGTCCAAGGAGATATAAATCCCCTACTGCATCCAAAATCTTATGTCGGACAAATTCATCCGCAAAGCGCAATCCTTCCTCATTGACCACACCTGTATCATCCACACCAATCGCATTGTCTAAGCTCGCACCCAAAGCAAGATTATTGGCTTTTAAGTAATCTAAATCTTTCATAAAGCCAAAGGTGCGTGCTTCACTCACTTCATAGACAAAGACTTCTGTGGAAAAATCAATAGTGGCTGACTGGTATTCTTTAGCAAATGCAGGATGATCAAAGTCAATGGTAAAGTTCAACTGAAAGCCTGAATGCGGCGTAAAAATCGCGCGTTTATCTTCTATTAATGCTTCAACAGGTTTTAAAATTCGAATAAATTTTTTCGGCGCATCCTGCTCAGCAAGTTCACCTTGTATGAGTAAATAAATAAATGGCCCTGCACTTCCATCCATAATCGGAACTTCAGAAGCGGATACCTCAACAATTAAATTATCAATCCCAAGACCGGCAATGGCACTCATGACATGTTCGATGGTGCCCACCTTAATGTCTTCACGGACCAGATTGGAACACATAAAGGCTTCTTGAATCAGCAAAGCATCGGCTGGAATGTCAACTGGCGGATTTAAATCGATACGGCGAAAGACAATACCTCCATCAATATGGTGTGGAACAAAATTAATCAGCACCTTTTGACCACTGTGCAGACCAATACCGCTCGCTTTCACCACACGTTTGAGAGTCCGTTGTTTCAACATGCCATGCCAACTTTATTTGCAAAAACCGCTATAAGTTAGCATATTTAGGGTCTTTTGGCACTTCATAAATGGATTGCCTTGTCAAAGAAAATCTCACCAGAGCAGAGATAAAACGTAAGCAATAGCGACATAATGACCCATTTATTCTAAAAAATAAAAAAAAGGGGTAATCAATACCCCTTTTTAACCACCTTTTTATTCGACTATTTACGTTGTTGATTTTTCAAATAGTCTTGAATACTCATCGGAGATGAAAGCGGAGATGAGCTTGGCGCTGCATTGGCTGAAGCCTCCGCATTTGCACGCTTATTGATTGCAGGAACATCATCCTCATCAACAGCTTGTGTAGCTTGAGAGGAGGAATGCGCAGCAGTCGTACGTTTTTTATGATCAACTTCGGCTGAATTACGTGTTAAACCCGTTGCTATAACAGTCACACGCAGCTCATCACGTGCATCTGGGTCAAATACCGTACCGTAGAAAATCTCACCATCATCCAAATCAACAATTTGATTGACGATATCGGTAATAATTTCTGTTTCACGAAGGGTAATATCATCACCACCCGTAATATTGATCAACACGCCTTTCGCATTGATAATATTTACATTATCAAGCAACGGGCTGCGAATCGCTTGCTCAGCAGCTTGACGTGCACGATCTTCACCACGGCCTAAACCAGCACCCATCATGGCATAACCACGTGTACTCATCGCTGTTTTTAAATCGGCAAAGTCAAGGTTAATATGACCACGATTGACCACGAGATCGAAGATACTGCGAACCGCATTTAACAATACGTCATCTGCCTTTTTATAGGCATCTTTCATTGAAATATCGCCATAAACACTAAGTAAGCGCTGGTTCGGAATGATAATCAAAGAATCAACATGCGCTTCTAAAGCATCAATGCCTTTTTCCGCAGATTTTTGACGACGACGTCCTTCAAAGTTGAATGGGGTCGTGACAACACCAACGGTCAAGATCCCCATTTCTTTGGCAACTTCAGCAACCACTGGCGCTGCGCCAGTACCTGTACCGCCACCCATGCCCGCAGTGACAAAGACCATGTCAGTGCCTTCAAGGTGTTGGCGAATCACTTCACGACTTTCTTCTGCGGCAATCTGACCCACTTCTGGGTTTGCGCCAGCGCCTAGGCCACGCGTGCTTTGCTCACCCAATTGAATCTTGAATGGTGCATTCATAGAGTCAAGTGCTTGCTTATCTGTATTGGCACAGACAAATTTCACACCTTGAATATCAGACTGCGCCATGTGCTGAACAGCATTACCACCACCACCACCAACACCAAACACTGTGAAACGGGCTTGACCGTTGCCATCGTCTAGTTCATCTTCTATAAATTCAAATGAGGCCATGACCTTTAGATTTCCTAATATATTAATGGCAGTTACTTCAGCCCGTTACTGCCCTGATTTTTAAAACTACTGATGTTTAGGATGCTGTGCAATAATCACCAACTTGTCAAGTAGAGTGACCTAGTATTACAACTTCCTAACAAATTTTCCTAAAAACAACTACAACTTAAAATATAGCCTTTAATTTGCTATTCAATGCATTCCAACCATTGGCAACCCGATCTACAAAACTACGGTCCGCGGCTTCCTCTGGTTCTTCAACCACATCTTGCAAATCACTTTGGCTAAACATCAACAAACCTGAAGCCGTGGCATACATCGAACGACGCAAGGCGGGCAAATGCTGATCATCGGCATACACCTGTAACGGTGGATTGCCCAAATGTGCAGAGACACCAAGCATCCGTCGTGCCAAATTCACCATACCTTCGATTTGACAAGCATCGCCCGTTAACACCACGCCATGATACAAACCATGAATCGCACCACTATGCTGTAATTCATCACGAATCAGCGCAAAGATTTCCTCATAACGTGCAATGATGATTTCTGCAAGTTCAATACGACTAATGGTTTGCGTGCCATCAATCCCCTGTACTTGGATCATATGATCAGGTTTCACCACACTCAGGTCCACGCAACCATGCAGTATCTTGATCCGCTCAGCTTCATCAGTGGTGGTCTGTAGAACAGCGGCAATATCACGGGTTACATTTTCACCGCCACGCTGCAAAGTACGTGCTAGCGCTAGACGTCCATCTAGATATACCGCAATATTGGTAATACCCGCGCCAATATCCACCAAACATACGCCATATTCTTTTTCATCTTTGAGCAGACTTGCTTCCGCGGTTGCTAAGCAAGACACCACCATTTTTTCCACCCCGATATTCGCGCCTTTCATCGCACGATCAAGGTTTTGCATGGTACTAATCGGCATCATCATCAATTGATAATGCCCTGTCATACTGTGCGCAGACATATTGACGGGATTCTGCACCCATTCCGCCGAATCACCTAACTCAAAACCAAGTGGCACTGCACTTGCCAAGTAATAATCTGGGGAAACATGACTGGCTTTCGCCAACTCTAACGCTCTGACTACTTCATTTGTTGTAATAATATGATCATGGTTGGCCACAGGTGTACGACCAGAGGCATAAAAACTCTGTAATTCTGTACTCGGAATAGACACCCAAGCGCTATGAATACGGCACTCCGCCATATCCTCAGCTTCGGATACTGCGTTTTTAATCGCCGCAATGACCTTGTCTAGACTGACAATCTTGCCCTTAACCATACCTCGATTACGAGCGGATGCCATGCCAATGACTTGGATCTTGTCCGGCGCATGGATTTTACCAATTAAAACTGTGACCTTATGAGTCCCAATATCAATCGTAACAACTGAGGGAACAGTTTCACTCATTACTTGAATACCATATTTTGTTGTGTAGTACGGGCAAACTGCCTGTTGTTTTCAAGCCACGTATTATGGCTTTGCCTGAATTGCACCTGCAAGGCTTGTGTCATCAATCGTTACAACAAACTGACCGTTGACGATCTTAGGCGGTGTTGCATTTCTCCATTGAATGGCAAGGCCATTCCGATAACGCAAGTCAATCGCCGAGATTTTGGGCCATACAGGTTTAAGATCCGTTTGTGCCAAATGGCTTAAGCGTTGTAGTTTATTCATGGTCTGATCTTGATCTACAATAATACGTAAACCCGAATCAAACTGCATAAACCACGTCATACGCTCAGTTAAATACAACTCTTTTAAACGCAAATCAGCAGGCAGAAAAAGCTGATTAATTTCATTATAACGACGCATCATCATTTTGGATTGGCTGGTCGGACCATGTAAAAGCGGTAAATTCGGATGTGCTTTTGGCACAGCCTCGCTAAATACTTCACCATTGTCACTGAGCAAACGCCCTGTTCCCCAACGCGCAATTGCATGACGCGGCATCACCCGCACACGAATTGCATTTGGCCAAGCTCGTGACACGACCACACGGTCAACCCATGAAACGTTTAATGCTTGATCTCGAATGAGTTCTAAATCTGAAGTGAAATAATTATCTTGAATAATCGGCGTTAATTTCTGAACCAATAACTGGTTTTCTTGTTCTGAATTTGCACCAACCACCTGCAATTCCGCCACTGTGGCATCAGTCATGACTTTATACAAGCCATAAATACCCAGCGCCAGCACTGCAAATGCAATCACCAGCAACACCCAGCCGCCCGCATTCACCATCTTTTGTTGAGGTGAAGGCGGTTTCTCGTGGATAGAGCTAATCGCTGGCCGTGATTTACGGCGCATGGATGCAGGGAGTTGAGCCATAAATTAAGCCGACTTTGTTAACGTTTGCTCTAAAATCGCAACGCAGAGCTGATCGAAACTATAACCCACGGCTTGTGCTGCTTTCGGCACGAGAGAATGACTGGTCATACCCGGAACGGTATTCACTTCCAACAACCAGAAGTTGCCTTGCTCATCTTGCATGGCATCAATACGCCCCCAATCTTCCGCACCAACGGCTTGGAACGCACGCAAGCAAAGCGCTTGTAAAGTTTGCTCTTCTGCCTCGCTTAACCCGCAAGGAATCCCATATTCAACATCATTACGTTGATATTTGGTTTCATAATCATAAAACGCCACATCTGCTGGCGGTTGTAAACGAATTACAGGTAAAGGCTGACCATCCAAAAATGAAATGGTAAATTCACGACCTGTAATCCATTTTTCAGCCATCACCACAGCATCATGCTGCGTTGCTTTTTCAATGGCAGCAGCAAAGTCTTCGGCTTTCTCAACCTTACTCATGCCGACACTTGAGCCTTCATGCACAGGTTTAATAATCACAGGCAAGCCCAATTCCGCAATCACAGCATCCAAGTCAGTCGCTTTGCTAATAATACGGTATGGTGCTGTTGGCAAGTCACTACCTTGCCAAATTTGCTTGGTTTTGACCTTGTCCATACCAATCGCAGAACCTTGTACCCCAGTGCCTGTATAAGGAAGATTTAACCATTCCAACACCCCTTGGATCTGGCCATCTTCGCCACCGCGACCATGCAACACGATAAAAGCACGATCATAAGCAACCAATTCAGTCACACTACGATCTTGTGGATCAAATGCTTCTGCTTGCACGCCTGAACGCAACAATGCATTTAAAACGGCTTGACCACTATCCAATGACACAGCACGTTCAGCCGACTTCCCACCAAACAACACAGCAACTTTGCCGAATTTTGCAGCATTTGACACGTTTATATCCTTAAAACTTTAATACAAAATACAATTATTTGGCATACAAGCGATGCTGAGCCAATTCTACCGAAATTGCCCCCACGTTACCTGCGCCTTGTGTTAATAACAAGTCATTCGCTTGTAACACTTTTTGTAAAACACTTGGTAAATTGCCTTCGACTGGATCAACCAAGATCGGTTCAACCTGACCGCGTAGACGAATACTACGCGCTAGAGCTCGGCTATCAGCACCGACCACGGGCTTTTCACCTGCGGCATACACTTCCAACAACAGTAATTGATCAACCTGAGATAACACATCCACAAAATCATCAAAACAATCACGGGTACGACTATAACGGTGCGGCTGGAACATCATCACTAAACGACGATCTGGATGGCTGGCACGCGCCGCTTTAATGGTCGCTTCGACTTCTTTAGGATGATGACCATAGTCATCCACCAATTTCACCAAGCCATCTCCAACTTCAAATTCACCTTGAACTTGGAAGCGACGACCCACACCACTAAATCCGGCTAGAGCACGACAAATCGCCTCATCCGAAACGCCCTCATCGGTTGCCACCCCAATCGCTGCCAATGCATTCAGCACATTATGCAAGCCTGGTTGGTTGACGGTGACACGTAACGGTTCACGATCTTTACGCAGCACAGTGAAGTGTGAACGCATACCATCTTGCTCTACATCAATGGCACGAACGTCATTATCGTCATCAAAGCCATAAGTAATCACAGGACGACCAACTCGCGGAAGAATCTCGCGAATATTGGCATCATCTCCACAGACCACAGCTAAGCCATAGAACGGTAAATTATGTAAAAACTGGATGAAGGTATCTTTTAACTTGTCAAAGCTACCTTCATAGGTATCCATGTGATCTGCATCGATATTGGTGACGATGGCTGCCATTGGCTGCAAATACAAGAACGATGCATCCGACTCATCGGCTTCAGCCACGATAAAGCGACTTTCACCAAGTGCAGCATTTACACCCGTACTATTCAACAATCCACCGATCACATAGGTCGGATCGAGGTTTTCTTCAGCCAACATGGTGGTAAGCAAGCTGGTGGTGGTGGTTTTACCATGCGTACCTGCCACAGCAATCCCGTGACGATAGCGCATCAACTCACCCAACATTTCCGCACGACGCACGATCGGCGTACGCTGCTCGATCGCGGCTTTGATCTCTGGATTTTCAGGATCGATTGCAGTTGAAACAACCAATACATTGGCATTTTTAATATTTTCAGCACTATGACCAATATACACTTTGATGCCATTGGCTTCGAGTTGCGCTGTGGTCTTTGAGGCTTTAATGTCTGAACCTGAAATTTTATAGCCTTGGTTACCCAACACTTCAGCAATACCGCACATCCCTGCACCACCAATCCCCACAAAATGGATGTGTTTAATACGGCGCATCTCTGGCACTTTAATCAGCTTTTTAGCTTGGTTTGGATTTGTTGGAGACATAAATAAAACTCGAATTACAATTTTTTAATCAGATCAACCACATGCTGAGTTGCATTCGGTTGTGCTTGTTGACGTGCTTTAATGGCCATTTCAGATAAAAGCTGGCGATTGAGTAAACTCGCCAACAGCTCATCTAATGCTGCTGGTGTCATCTCTGTTTGCTGGCAAATCTTGGCAGCCCCCACATTTGCAAGGAATTTAGCATTGGCAGTTTGGTGATCATCCACCGCGATCGGCAAAGGCACAAAAACCGCAGCCAGACCAGCAGTGGCGACTTCAGTAACTGTCAATGCACCCGCACGACAGATAATCAGATCTGCTTCACTATAGGCTTTGGCCATATCTTGAATAAAGGGCTGAACTTCAACATGTAAACTCGCAGGCGCAGCTTGATAACGATTTCGCGTTGCGTCTTGCTGATTTTGACCACATTGATGAAAAACATTTAACGGCACATTGAGCTTGAGCAAGGCTTCAGGCAAACGCTCATTTAACGCTTGCGCACCCAATGAACCACCGACAATCAAAATATTGATCGGCTGTTGCTCTTGTTCACGGCTTTGATAACGCCATGACGGGTTCAAAATCGCGCTGATTTCAGCCCGCACAGGATTGCCTGTAGTGACTACTTTATCACTGCTTGGGAAAGTATTTGGAAAAGCCTGACAAACTGTTTTGGCAATCCGTGACAGTTGGGTATTGGTAAAGCCAGCAACTGCATTTTGTTCATGGATGAGAATCGGAATACCGAGCAAGCGCGCGGCCAAACCACCCGGTCCTGCAACATAACCACCAAAACCAGCGACAACATCAATCTTGAGCTGCTTCATGTAGCGCATTGCGCTTAAAGTTGCTTTTAAAATTTTAAAAGGTGCACTGAGTTTACGCAACAAACCATTGCCACGCACACCTTGGATATCAATTTGATAAATCGGAATATTTTGATCTTTGAGTAAGCGATTTTCCATACCAGTTGGCGTCGCCAACCATGAGACTTGGCAGCCTTCTTGTTGAAGTTGTTTGGCAACAGCAAGCGCAGGAAAAACATGCCCACCTGTACCAGCAGCCATCATCAAGACATGTTTGGGTTTGTTCTGTGGTGAATTGGTCACGGTGTAATTCTTCAACTCAAAAAAGAAGGTTATCGTCTATTGTTTTCGGCAGTTATTTTAATCCTAAAGTTTCATTCACGAAAAGCGAATTTCACTTGTTTACAACAGAAAGCTATACTTTTTGCAATTGTTTGCTAAAAACATGATGATGTCTACATCTAATTGCCCATTTACTGCTAAATTAACATAAAAAATAAATGGGCAATTCGGTCAAAAATTGATAATAAATTAGTTTGTACGACCCGCTTCTAACACCGCAAATAAATCATCGGCAATGGCAGTGCCAAATTGGTCATCAATCTCACGAATACAGGTTGGACTGGTGACATTAATCTCGGTGACATAATTGCCAATCACGTCTAATCCGACGAAAACTAGCCCTTTTTCACGCAAGAATGGCCCAACTTTTGCCGCAATCATTTTGTCATTTTCACTCAGCGGACGAGCTTGTCCTAAACCACCCGCAGCCAAGTTGCCACGCACTTCACCATTTTGTGGAATACGCGCCAAGCAATACGGCACTGGCTCACCATTAACCATCAAAATGCGTTTATCCCCTTCCACGATTTCAGGAATATAACGCTGCGCCATGATTGGACATGTGCCCAGTTCAGTGAGCATTTCTAAAGTTGAACCAATATTCACACCATCTTGATACAAGCGGAAAATCCCTGTACCACCCATGCCATCCAATGGTTTTACGATGACATCACCATGTTCTTTGATGAATTCACGAATTAAACTTTGTTGTGAAGTCACCAAGGTCGGCACTTGTAGCTCAGGGAATTGGGTAGCAAATAGCTTTTCATTACAGTCGCGTAAGGATTGTGGTTTATTGATAATCCACGCCCCTTCTCGCTCTGCCTGTTCCAAGATATAAGTGCTATAGACAAAATTCATATCAAACGGCGGGTCTTTACGCATCAACACCACGTCATAAGCAGCAATCGATTCTTTTTGCTTTTCGCCTAACTCATAATAATGATCATAATCTTCAAACACTTTTAACGGCGAAATCAAACCAAACGCTTTGCCTTGATCAATATACAAATCTTGTTGTAATGCATAACCCAACTCATGTCCACGACGGCTGGCCGCCCATAACATTGCCATGGTGGAATCTTTTTTTAGATTCACAGTTTCAATTGGGTCCATCACTACAAGTACACGCATAATCTGACGCTCGTATTTTTAATCTTGGCAAAAGTATAGCGAACTTTAATGACGATGTTTAAACAAGTTATGTAATTCTTAATTATAAAAAAATCTATTTTATTCAGTCGTCTACAATGATCTGTATATCAGGTCTGAATTGATCATTGATTAAAAATGAGAAAATTACTGGTAGATGATTTCAATACCAGTAATTTCCAAATCATCAACACTTTATACAACTTATGCCAAAAGTTTTTGAATATCTTTCGCAATTTTTTCTGGTTTTGTCGTTGGAGAATAACGTTTGATTACTTCACCTTTTTGATTGATCAAGAACTTGGTGAAATTCCATTTAATGCTTGCGCTGCCTAACAGACCTTTCGCTTCCGAAGTTAAGTATTGATACAAAGGATGTGCAGTTGGTCCATTCACGTCAACTTTGGCAAACATCGGAAATGACACACCGTAGTTGCGTTGACAGAAGCTGCCAATTTCTTCATTGCTTGATGGATCTTGATTGGCAAACTGGTTACATGGAAAGCCTAAAATCACCAAACCTTGTTGTTGATAATCCTGATATAGCTTTTCAAGGCCTTCAAATTGTGGGGTTAAGCCGCATTGACTTGCGGTATTGACCACCAATAAAACTTTGTCTTGATAATCTGCAAGGTTCTTTTGCTCGCCTTCTAACAGTTCAGCCTGAAAATCATAAATCGAGGTCATAACAGTTCTCTCTTCAATAAAAATGTGCAATATCCAACGTCGCTGTTTCGGTGATTCAGCTACATGGCAAATAATATTGCACACAATTATCTTGTGTGCAAGTTAATTATGCGCAATATACTTTCCCGTATTTCCAAACTATACTGTTCTCTAGCAATAATGATGGTGTTGAGGAGTAAAGCATGACTGAAATTTCTTACTTGGATAATCAAGTGTGTTTTGCTATGTATTCCGCGACCAATGCAATGATTCGTCAATATCGCCCTTTACTTCAGGAATATGATCTGACCTACCCGCAATTTATTGTGTTGTTGGCTTTGTATGAAAAAGACAATGTGACTTTGTCTGAAATTGGACAAAAGACCTTTTTTGATTCAGGAACGCTCACACCGATTATTAAAAAACTCGAAGAAAAGCAATTTTTAAAGCGTGTTGCGGTGAAAGAAGATGAGCGTATGAAAAAGGTGATCTTGCTGGAAAAAGCACTCGCTGCAAAAGATGAAATCACTTTAATTCCATTTAAGCTCGCCTGCTCTTTGGGTGTCGATCCCAATGATTTGGTGGCGATTCATAACTTATGTCATCGTTTTTTAAAGGGTTTGGAACATTCTAAACTCGAAAGTTTGAGTGAGTAAATGCAGCAAGCTATTGTTGGATTTCATTTAGATGACGAAGGACATTACGTAGCTGATCTCGCTTGTGGTCATACGCAGCATGTGCGCCATGACCCACCGTGGCAAAATCGCCCTTGGGTGTTGACTGAACAAGGGCGGAATGAAAAGTTAGGTATGATGTTGGAATGTAACAAGTGTGAGGAAGAAACCTTTATGAAATAGCTTGGTATTTCTTAAATAGCATTTGGAAGTTGATCGCTTTTTAAAACAATTGAACTTTCAACACTATGATTCATATTTTCAATAAATTGCAAAGTTTGTCTAAATTCTTTCGCTTCGGGAACTGGATGAAACAGTGCTTTGTGACCCAATTGTTTAACAATTCCTTCAATTTCAGCTAATTCCGCATTAAAAAACTCTTTTCGATGATTAACCTTGTTTATACGTCGATCGTTAAAATGTTTATGAAGACTTGATTCCAATTCAGGGGCATTTCCACTATAAATCATGGCATGTACATCAAATCTGAAAGGAAGTGCTGCATCACTTAATTCATTAATACGTTCAAAAGGATCAATTCTTCGGGTCAAACCAATTTTATAAATATGCTCCCCAAATACTCCAATATTTGAAATTATGTATACATACCCGACTTTTGTTTGCTGCGCCATAGATAAAGCTCTTTCTTTCTTTTGATGAGCTTGTTCCAATTGCTCATTTAGCAAATCAATTTGTGCCCGTAAGCGAACTTGCTCTTCACCTACTGACTTTTCAATCTCATTTCGTATCTTTGCTAATTTTTCTTCGTATTCCTTCTCTTGTTCTTCAGCATCTTCTATACTTTCACGTAGTTTCTCCTCTTCACGCTCAACACGTCGCAGTTCTGCTCTTTCTTCTTTTTCCTGTTGTAGCTTTTCTAAATACTCGAATTTCAAATGTAATTCATCTAATTTCAGTTGTAAGTATGCTTGGCTTATATAAATAAGATTTATTTCATTTTTTTTGTTAATACTATTGAATACATCTGCAACTTTCCTAGAAGCCGTATGTATATTTGACCAAGAAACTCTAGAAATAATTGCATCACACTCCCCATTAAAGGCACGTAATGTCAGATGAATATTGTTTTTTGTAAGTTTTTCACCGCTCTTTTTCTTTCCATTTGCGCCAACAATACTCCAGCTCTCTTCAGAAATAACTGCTTTTCCACTTTTGACCATTTCTTTTTGATGTTCTTTATTTTGAATAAGGGCTTGCTTATACTCATCACTTAATTCAAAAGAAAATGCAGGCTCATACACGCCCTGATCAATTAGTTCTAGATCATTGGAATAAAGTTTTAGACGATTTTCCACTTCATCCAAATAACCCTTCTTAATTAGATAATCAGATCTCATTTCTTCTATTTGAGTACTTAAGTTTTTAATAACTTGCTCAACGTCGCCAACACGATTCAATTTTCCATTAACTAAATCTAATTGTTGGCTTTGCTCAGACAATTTCTTTTGTTGATTTAAGATATCTTTTTTATATTGCTTTACTTTTTCATAGCTTTTCCAAACTATTAATCCTAATACACATGAGATTAAGAACCAAAAAAATGACATATACCCCCCTACCCAAAACAAGTAACTAACAAGAAAAATGCAATAAAAATAATGATAATCCAACCAATCATTCCTATTGAGTGTGGTTCCTTTTTAGCTTGGAAAATAGTCTCTTGCGCCTTAGGTGGCCATGGTTTCCATTCACTTTGGGGAGTACGTGTCTGTACTACTGGATTCGTTGTAGGACTGCTTTTTTCACCTGCATGAATTCTTTGTAACTGTTGTGATCGGCAAAAATCACAGATTTTTGCCCCGAAAGGAACTTCACACCTACAGTTTTCACAATAACTGATTTGCTTGTTACTTATGTGCGAAGATTTTTGGGTTGCTGTACCATGTATTTTCTTTAATTTTTCTGCACGGCATTCATCACAAATATCAACACCGAAAGGAATCTCAGCATCACATTCTTTACAAAAGCTTTTATCTTTAATATTACCTTTTAGGTAGATTTTAGAGTTTTCATCTATAGAAGACTTTTTATCTTGAATTTGCAATTCAGGGGATATTGTTTGAGATGGATTTATACAGACAATAGAATCCATTAGTTGAATGTATTTAACTTTCTTTGACAAACAGGAATCATAGAGTTCTTCTCTAACAGTTTCACTACTTATTTGTTTAGCCCTAGTATTTCTAAAATGTAACGGAACACTTGCTATTTGGAATCCATCTTCATCTAAAAGTTTAACCTCTTCATAAAATTCTTGTCTATTATAAAACTCATCATTAGGTTGCGGACATATACTAGCCTTTATACTTATAACTGTTTTATCTTGGTCAGATTTAATTTTTGCCTTTAATTCAGGAATCCAGTCTGAAATTTTCTGATTATTAAAAAACTCTTCAAAATTTGCTTTATCTTTAGATTTTGAAATTTGTACAGTCTTATTTAATAAATTAATGGATTCTATTTCACCTTTTTGAGATTGGTCATCTAAAGTAAAAGTTTCCGTAGCGAATACTGGTTGATTAAGTTTAATTGGGTTAAAAGTTAAATAGACACTATCAATTTCAAAGCCATCACTATCTAAAATTTTGACCTCTTCCTCAATACTATACGGTAATTTACCAAAATCATCTTTAGAACCAATAATTGATGCTCGTATAGATAATACACATTCATCACCGATATAAAAAAAATCACCCTTTAAATCAACAACTTTTATCATAGAACTCAACCTAAATCTAATATGAATTTATTTTTTATTATATTATATTACGAAATTATTGGGTTAAATTTAATCAAAAATACGTCAAAATATGTCGCATTAAAATTTATTAATCTATTTTTTAAGTATTCTTTAAATTGTCCTAATAACTAAACTCCACCCTTGACCTCAAGCTAAGATGAGCTTTTATAGTTGCCTTTTAATCTTAGATACATGGAAAGAGTAATGAGCGATTCGAATAAAACATTTCTCATATATGGTGTTAGTAAAGGACTAGGAAAAGCCATTGTTCAAACTGTACCAAGGTCAACAGATACGATCTATGGCGTATCCCGAACTCAACCGCAAGAAATTCAAAAATTAAACTGGATCTGTACTGATCTTTCCAAACCTGAACAAGCTGCAAGTGACGTAAAAACAGCAATTGGACAGCAAAAAGTTGATGTGCTGATTTACAACGTAGGTATTTGGGAACAACAGGCATTTAGCGAAAACTATAATTTTGAAAATGTTTCTGCCGCTGAAATCAACCAAATCATTCATACCAATATCACTACTTGTATCCAATCCATTCAATCTTTAATTGAAAATCTAAAACGCTCTGACAATGCCAAAATTATTCTGATCGGTTCAACTTGGGGCGTTGATAACCATAACGGCAAAGAACTTGTTTTCTCCGCCACCAAATTTGCATTAAGAGGTATTGCACAATCCCTCAGAGAAATCTTACGTGAACACTTAATTGGGGTTAGTGTGCTTAATCTAGGCTACCTTGCCAGTGAATATGAAATCGCCAAACCTGTTGAAGAAATTTTAGAACAAACGGAATATTCACTAATCCCATTAGCAGATGTTATTCATGCAATTAATTTTATTATTTCAACCAGCAAAGCAAGCTGTGTTAAAGAAATCTTGATGCCTGCAATGTTGGATCAGAATGTTTAGGTTTTTTCGCTTAGGTTGTGATTATATAAATGATCTTTCATAACAAATCGCCATTAGGTTTTAACTGAACAAAAATGTAGTCAGAAACCAAGGGCGATGTTGGAGTGCCAACGTCGTATAAAGATTCTTGATAAACACACATAAGTTAAAAAGCCCAATATATTATTGAGCTTTTTAGTTATAAATAAATTATATGTCCATTTTTCTAAATAAAAAGAAAGGTAAATTTCGGATAATCATCATAATGATCGCCCATTTACCTGGCGTATAGACGGTTAATTTACCTTTATCAATTCCTTGCACAATATCACGAGCGACTTGTTCAGGTGAGGCAAGCTTGCCTTTACCAGATATCCCAGCCGTCATAGGGGTTGCTGTCGGGCCCGGCTTAATTAAAGTTGCTGTGACAGCAGAGCCCGTTAAAGCTAGGCGATGTTGTAATCCTTGTAGATATTTATCAATCAGCGCTTTCGATGCACCATACACATAATTCGATTTACGACCACGATCACCAGCGACTGAACCAATTACTGCCAATTTTCCATGATTATGTTCAATCATATGTTTAGCAATAATTTCAGTAAATAAAACAGGTGAAATTGCATTTACTTCGATTGCCTGTTGGCATTGAAGTAAATCATTTTGACATTGATCTTGATCTGGTAAATTACCATGAGCAATTAGGGCAATATCGATTTTCCCATGTTGATTGATGGTATTAATGCAATCCTGAATGGCTGTCGCATTTAAAAAATCAACGGTCTGAAATTGGATGTTAGCTTGCGGGGTACGGACTTTAAGATCATTAGCAACACGTTGTAGCTTGTCTTGGTCTCGCCCTAACAAAATAATTTCATAAGGCTGCTGCTTAAGCCAGAGTCTGGCACAATGTTCGGCAATAGCGGAGCTTCCACCCACAATTAAGATTTTTGGTTGATTTGACATTTAAGCCCCTAATAGACGACGAGACATTTCCGAGCTGATGCCTGGATCTCGATATTTTAAAAATTCAGTAAAGCGAGGATAGCCCGCTTCAAATAGTGATCTTGGCATACGCGCATCTTTGGCTAAATAAAGGCGGCCTTGTGCGTGCTGTACAATATGATCCAATTCATTTAATAACTTTAATGTTTTTTCCCCACGATTAGGGAAATCTAACGCCAAAGTAACGCCAGACTTTGGGAAACTCAGTAATCCCCCAGATTCACGATCACCAAAGGTTTTTAATACAGCTAAAAATGAGCCCTCACCCGATTTTTTAATGGTGTTTAACATCTCTTGAGTGACTTCTTTGCCAATCTCTTTCGGGACCACACTTTGATATTGATAAAACCCTTTGGGTCCATACATTTTGTTCCATTCATGCATGGCATCTAACGGATAAAAGAATGGCTCGTAATATACGGTTTGAGGCTGTTTTTTTAGCGAATTTCCATGGAAATAGGCAAAATTAAAGACTGGTAAACTGAGTTTATTGACTAATGAAATAGGCGGAGTGATTGGAAATATTTTATCGTTAATTTTAGGTTCTATTTGAGTTGATTCACTCGCTAGGTTCCCCCGCGTGAAAAGTCCTTTGGCATTCGCACCATTCATACAATCAATCCAAGAAACTGTATATTCCCAGTCTGGTTCCGATGAATCAGAGAGTGCAAAAAACTCATCTAGATTGTGGTAAGGAATGGTTTCTGAGTCAATCCATGAACTTTGAACTGAACGTAACTGAATTTTTGCTTCTAAAATGATTCCTGTTAGACCAATCCCACCTAAGGTTGCATAGAACCAATCTGCTCTTTCAGTCTTTGAACACTCAATAACTTCACCATCAGTACGCATTAATTTAATGTATAGAACGTGATCACCAAAAGAGCCAAAAGCATGGTGGTTTTTGCCATGTACATCATTCGCAATGGCCCCGCCGACGGTAATCATTTGTGTTCCTGGTGTTACAGGTAACATCCAACCTTGCGGAATCAGTGTTCTATGAATATCTTGTAAAGTAGTACCCGCTTCGCAGTGTAAAATGCCAGTATTTAAATCAAAAGCAATCAAATGATTCAGAGCTGTCGTCAGCCATAAAATACCATTACCATTTAATGCGACATCACCATAACTACGTCCCATACCATGAGCGATACCCGGGAACGTGCCATGTTTTATTTGTTTGGATGCTTGTGAAGGTGTTATTAAAGGAATAATCTGATGTTCAGCGTCAGAAAGTCTACCCCAAGCCTGTATTGTTTTCATTTATGCCTCAACTTTACGAAACACAAAATGTTTATCTAAGTAATATTTGCAAATATAGCCAATCATTAGACCGATTATTCCACCCACGTAACGCATTTCTTTGGTTCCAAAAGCTGCGTGAAAGCCAAACTCAAAGCCCCAGAAAATAATCGTCGTAAAAATACCCATGATGGTATAAAGCATAAAAACCTTTCCATCATGTTTTGTATTCTGTGTTTTATATTTAAAAATATATTTTTTATCCAGCACATACTTAACAACTAAGCCAACACCTGTACCAATAAAAATTGAAATAAAAATATAAAAATTTCCAACATAAATGTAACTAGAAATATCTTGTGCTACAATATTGCAAAACGTTGCAATTATAGCAAATGCTGTATAGAGCAATGCGAGCTTAATCGAATCCATCATTTATATTTAATAGCGCTGAAAAACAAATGTATGATATAGCAGAAGATCGGTCTTTTCTAGCAGAAATCCCTGGACTGATTAAACTAATACGACCTAAACAATGGCTCAAAAACAGCTTTGTTTTTGCACCCTTAATTTTTGCAGGTGAGTTTTTACATTTAGGGTCGATTTATTCCGTATTATTTGCGGCATTTTTATTTTGTTTAGCTGCTTCAGCGGTCTATATTGTTAATGATTTAAAGGATATAGAAAAAGATCGGGCGCATCCTGAAAAGTCCCAAAAAAGGCCTTTAGCCTCAGGTCAGGTAAGTCCACAAAGTGCAATTATTTTATTAACTTTGATTTATATTGCTTTAGGATTCTCTTGGCTCATTGCTCCTCAAGTAATCTACGTAATCATCGTATATTTACTGCTGAACTGGGCTTATACCTTTAAACTGAAGCATGAACCAGTTATTGAAATCTTCATTGTAGCTTTTGGTTTTGTATTACGTGTATATGCAGGTGCTGTAGCCCTTGCAGTGCCTGTCTCTGATTGGATGTTTATTACCACATTAAGTATTTCACTTTATCTAGCGTCGATTAAACGTCGTCAGGAACTAGTGCAAAGTGGTTCACAAGGACGTGGTGTACTTGCACACTATTCAGTAAGTTTGATTGACCGCTTTGCGGGCATGTCTGCCATTACTGCAATCATTTTTTATAGTTTATATACGATGGCAGTACAGCCTCAACTCATCATTACAATCCCTTTTGTAATGTTTGGATTATTCCGCTACTGGTTTATCGTTGAAACCTTAAAAGGTGGGGAATCTCCGACTGACGTAATCGTTCAGGATTGGCAAATTTTATTAACTGTTGTTTTATGGATAACATGTTGTATTTGGACATTATGGCCAGCTTAACTTTATCTTGGATTATCTTGTGAATTATTATATTTACCTTATTACCCCATTTTTGGCTTGGCTAGTAGCTGGCTGTCTAAAATTTCTTATTAATTCAATTAAAGCAAAAAAACTGGCTTTTGGATTAATTGGTTATGGTGGATTGCCAAGTAATCATAGTGCCATTGTAAGTAGTATGGCTGCACTTATTGCGCTTAAAGAAGGGATTGATACACCTGCTTTTGGGGTTGCACTCACGCTCGCATTTATTGTGCTGTTAGATGCGAATAGTTTAAGGCGTGCGATTGGTAAACATGCGGTAGCTATTAATCATTTAGCTAAAGATACTCCCGAATATCAGCATTTAAGAGAACGCATGGGCCACACAAAGATTGAGATCTTAGCTGGTGTACTGGTTGGTTGTTTTGTTGCATTTTTAGCTAGTACGTTATAAATCAAATATTAAATTGTGACTATATAACTCACAACTGTTAATTTAGCCACCAATTTACCCTCTCCCAGCATAAGTTATTTCATAATTAATTTATAGCAGAATATTTATGAACATGTTAATTAAAAGCAACAAAGAATATATTAAATACATTTTATATTCTTTGTTAACCCTTATTGTAATTGTATTTATTCACAGCAATATATATTCTTTTGACTTCACAATAAGATTACATGACTATTTATACTCACAATGGGTATTTAGCTATGACTATGGTTTTGTCAGAAGAGCTTTACCGGGTGAAATCTTAAGTTTTTTAGGAATAGATCCGACTTATAGACATGTTCGTTTGGTATCCATTATATTATTAATTATATTATTCTATCTTTTTGCTAGAATTACATATATTTTCTTCAATAAATTAAAATTTAACGATAAATACATTATACTTTTTTCATTATGTGTTTTTAGTTTATCCTTCATAACCTCCCAATGGATAAGAGAATTATCTCGCTTTGATCATATTGGTCAAATAATTTTATTAATTTCAGTTCTACTTATATTAAAAAATATAAAAAAATCTATTGTCCTAACATTTATATTATTAACATTGCCAATAATGGCATTAACACATGAAGCAATGCTAATATTTTTTGTTCCAACTTTAGCTTTTATTTATTATCAGAAATATAGAAATATAAGCCACATTTTTCTGATTGGGGCAGAATCTTTTATCCTATTGGTAACTGTAGTTATCTATGGAAAAATGTCTACTTTTCAGGTTAATTCAATTATTGAAAATTTCATGTATTATGAACATTTTCAACCTTATGCGGTGAGTACATCATTACTGACCTTAAAAGAAAATTTTGTAACAAACTATCAAACCTTTTTTGAAACCAAAGCATATTTAAAAATATTTTTTACATTTCTATTTTGCTCTCCTATTCTTTTATTTATTAAAAAAAGCACAGACAAAAAAAACTTTCTTCTAATATTATTTTTTTCAGCATCACCCTTAGCTCTAACATTAATAGCATTTGATTATATTAGATGGATTGCACTATTCCTCTTTAACCTTTCTGTAATATTTATGTCATTAGCAATAATGAACAATATTAGTAGAGATTTAATTGCATCAAATTTTATAAATTTCAAGAAACTCATATATTCCTACTCTATAGTTTCATTATTACTAGGTCCTCTAGGGATAGGCAGTACTTTTATAAATTTCTATGAAATAAACCACCCATGGGAAAAAAGAGAAAAATGGGGTCAAGAATTACTTATTAAGTTAAATGATCCAATTCCTTTAGCTGATATTAGGCTAAGTATTGATGATGTTAACTCAATTACACAACTTTATTTTTTAAACAAAGAAGAAATTAAACAAGAGAAGCTAAACAAAATGGTTATAAATTACTATGTTGAAGCTTCAAATTCTGGAAATGGTGATGCCCAAAATACTCTTGGTTTTTTCTATTTCCATGGAATATATACATCTATAAACTATTGCTCTGCATTAAAAATGTTTAAAATGGCTGCCCAAGATCAAAACAAGCATGCCTTATATAACTTATCTCTTTTATATAGAAACGGGATTTGTATAAAAAAAAATATTAAAAAGGCGAACAGTTTATTAATACAGGCTTCTTCCCATGAAAATGATTTGGCTAAATTTATGTTAGCTATTAATTTTTTACATGGAAATAATGGGTTTGTTAAAAACCAAAAAGAGGCTTTAAAAATATTAACTGAACTAAAGAGTAAAGGAAATTTACCAGCAAAAATTTCATTAGAGACACTTAAGTTGGAGTAACATTAAATTTTGAGTCTAATAGATGAAATCGTATTAAGGTACTTTTACAGTTTTAGCTATTTTAAGAATAGCTAAAACTAACATAATATAGCTTTTACGTTTTTTAATTTTCAGATCAATGCCTTAAAGTAAGCCGTTCTAGAATCCAACGCATTGGAACGGCTTGTACTTCCTCACGATCTACGTCTATTTTTAAACCATTCGTTAAAATAAGAAAAGGAAGCCTTCGCTTCCTTTTCTTTTATATTTAAAACTTAGATGCCATATTTTTCACGATAAGCTTGCATATTTGCTAAAGCTTCTTTTTCGCCTTTCGCATCTAAATAATCCATCAAATCTTTCATGGTAATTAAAGCGTGTACAGGGATTTCGAGTTCTTTTTGCACTTCCTGAATCGCAGAAAGTTCACCCTGACCACATTCCTGACGATCTAACGCCACCAACACACCTGCAATGGTCGCACCTGCATTTTTCAAGATCGTGACCACTTCACGAATCGCAGTACCCGCAGTGATCACATCATCAATGATCCAAACCTTTTGACCAGCAACCGATGCACCGACCAACATACCACCTTCACCATGATCTTTGGCTTCTTTACGGTTAAAACCCCACGGTATGCTCTTACCATGTACTTGAGATAACGCCACTGCTGTCGCTGCAACAAAAGGGATCCCTTTATACGCAGGGCCAAAAATCACCCCAACATTGTCACACTGAACCAATTTATCGGCATAGCCTTGCGCTAAAAGTGACAGTGCTTCACCATCATTGAGTAAACCAGCATTAAAGAAATAAGGACTGACACGACCTGATTTTAAGGTAAACTCACCAAATTTAAGCACACCACGTGATAATGCGAGTTCGATAAAAGCTTGCGGATGAAATGACACAGGCGTTGTCATATAAGGTGCTCCAAATTCTTCAATTGAGGTTAAACAGACGTATGATACCAAAGGATAGCTATCCAAGTGATGTAAAAATTCTTCGAGTCGTTTCAATTAATGTGAATGGGCTACGCGCATCCGTAACCAAAGGACTATTAGAATGGTTAGAGCAGTCCGATGCTGACGTGGTATGTATGCAAGAAAGCCGCATTACGCATGAACAATGGACCGACAAATTTAAACCTGAAGGCTGGTATACCCACCTGTTCCCTGCTGAACGCGCAGGCTATGCAGGCACGGCGATTTATAGTCGTCTGCCGTTTGTTTCAGTGAAAAATGGCTTGGGGTTTGAACTGGCAGACTCGCAAGGTCGTTTTATCGCGGCTGAATTTGATTTAGGGCTGTCACATCCTGTTCATATTGCCTCGTTATACTTGCCATCAGGATCAAGTGGTGACGAAGCGCAAGCACGTAAAGATTTATTTCTACAAGAATATGCCCAAATACTAAAACAATGGCGAGATGAAAATAAATCGATCATCGTGTGTGGTGATTACAATATCGTGCATAAACGCATTGATATTAAGAACTGGTCAGGCAACCAGAAATCATCAGGCGTCTTGCCCCATGAACGTGCATGGCTCGATCATATCTATGATGAGTTGGGATATGTCGATACTTTCCGTGAAGTACGACCTGAAGCAGAATTGTACTCATGGTGGTCAAATCGTGGTCAAGCCCGTGCCAAAAATGTCGGTTGGCGTATCGACTACCACGCCTGCTCTCCAGACTGGAAAGCACGTGCTGCAAATGCTTGGGTCTATAAAGAACAATGGTTTAGTGACCATGCACCTGTGATTATTGACTATAAAATACACGATTAAGTGAACAGTTGTTCACTTTGGTCGCCTCTTTAACTTACATGCTATGTCGTTTTTTGTGTATTTTTATTTAGCTGCTGTATCGGCATTATAGCTGCACGGCACAGGGAAGCGGTCAGGATGACCACAAAAGGATAGGACGCCGTAGGAAGACAAAATAAACTTAGTTTAAGTTTATTTGCAAGGATGAGACATTGGACGTTGAAATGAGACCCGCATGATCAGGATGATTAAATGCGGGTTTTCTCTTTTTGTACTTTGCGTTAGGCTGTCATTGATATTTTTTATTTCCCGATGGTTTTCAGCATGTTTAAAATTTACGGTATTAAAAATTGTAATTCGATGAAAAAAGCCTTTGATGCACTACAAGCAAAAGGAATCGATTACCAGTTTCACGATTATAAAAAACAAGGCATTGATGCTGCGACTTTAGAAGTTTGGTTGAAAGACATCGGCGCAGAGAAAGTGCTAAATAAAAAAGGCACTACATGGCGCAAATTGACGGCAGACGAACAAGCCCACGCCACCAGCAATCAAGAAAATCTAATTGAGACTTTAATCGCTCAACCAAGTTTAATTAAACGCCCAGTCCTACAAACGCCACAAGGTTTTGTGGTCGGTTTTGATGAGGAGACTTATCAGAACTTATCTGCTTAAAGCAGATATCACAAAAAACCGAGTCATTTGACTCGGTTTTTTGGATTTATCAAGATAACTTAGTTAGAACGTACCCAAGTTTGGTTACGACCCAGTGCCGCAACACCGATATAACCGCGTAATTTTAGCTTTTTACCACCGTCAGTGAGTTCAGCTTTAAGTTTATAGGTTTTACCATTTTTTGGATCAACGATAGAACCACCATCATAATTTACACCACCTGAATTCTTCAGGTTGCGAACAATGACCACACCATTCAGTGATTTATTATGAAATGGACCTTCACATTTCGTACAAACACTTTCTTGGCCAGGGACTAAATACTTCTGAATCGATGCAGATAATGAACCGTCCTTTTGTTCAGTAAACTTGACGATAGCTTTTGGTTGCTTGGTTTCATCATCAATGGTTTGCCACACGCTACCGTGTAATGCATCCGCCGCATTGGCAAAAGCTGTCAAACTAAACAATCCTAGTGCTAAAGCAATTTTCTTCATTTTTGTAATATCCTTAATGGGTCTTTTAAGACTAAGAGTATTGAGAACTTCCATTAATATTGCAATTCTTGATTGTGACTATTAGGTACAATCTGAACAGCTACAAAACACTGTTCTGATCACAACAAAATGTGGACTAAAATCAAGCGTTCTCTTAGTTGTATACTGCTCTAACAATATGGAAAAATTATGAAATTTGGTACTGTTTGGAAATATTATTTTACTGAATCCCTACTCAAAGCGACCATCCGTACACCGAGTCAGTTCAATGTAGCACCGAATGCTTTGCGTCCTGTATTGGATCAATTGTGTCGCTTATTTCCACACAATCCAAATGCTCGAATTCGACCTTTGCGTTTGGCAGGTATTCGTGGTGAAGAAATTAAAACTCAAGCCGCAGCAACTCAGCTCATTTTTCATATTCATGGTGGTGCTTTTTTCTTAGGAAGCCTAAATACACACCGTGCTTTAATGACCGATATTGCGGCATGTACACAAATGCAAGTGATTCATATCGATTATCCTTTGGCGCCTGAACACCCGTTCCCAGATGCGATCGATGCAATCTTCGATGTGTATCAAACACTGCTTGTTCAAGGGATTAAACCCAAAGATATTATTGTTTCTGGTGATTCTTGTGGTGCGAATCTCGCATTGGCACTGTGCTTACGTCTCAAACAGCAACCTGAGTTGATGCCAAGTGGCTTGATTCTAATGTCACCTTATTTAGATTTGACTCTCACCAGCGAATCACTGCGCTTCAATCAAAAGCATGATGCTTTACTTTCAATTGAAGCGCTACAAGCAGGCATCAATCATTATTTAACCGAAGATATCCAAGCGGCCGATCCTCGGGTATCGCCACTATTTGATGATTTAACAGGTCTACCGCCTACATTGGTTCAAGTTGGATCAAAAGAAATCCTGTTGGATGACTCAAAACGCTTCCGTGAGAAAGCGGAACAAGCAGATGTCAAAGTGATATTTAAACTCTATACCGGCATGTGGCACAACTTCCAAATGTTCAATGCATGGTTCCCAGAAGCCAAGCAAGCATTAGCAGATATTGCTAAATTTGCACATCGACTCGATCGTGATTAAACACCTTCAAATTGTGTGAAAAATGGTCAGCTATCGCTGGCCATTGTCATTCTTGATTCATTTTTGTCATCATAAAATATGATTGATTGGATATTTAGATAATAGTCTATTTCTCAAAGAATTTTTCCCGTCCTGATTTGCACTCAAAAACCTAAAACCAGACTTTTTTCTCATTCTAAAGATGCTATTGTTATTTTAATTATCGTTTCTTGATCTTTCTGATGACGAATTTACATTCATAAAGTCTCTTAGGAATCTCATTGCATATAAGGATGCATGCCAATGATAAAGATTCAGTTTAAGCGTTTAGTCAATCGAGAAAAATGGAATTTCTCGCAATTTTGGGAACATGAACCACTGATTAACTGGAACATGTTAAAGAAATCGATTCTGCTGCTCATACTTGCTGCTTTTATGACCCTTTTCGGGATTGTTTGGGATGTGCTGGTCTTGCTCAATCCCATCACATGGCAGTGGGTAAATTTACCGTTGGTTTATTCCAAGTTATGGACCAACGTGATTATGCTGATGGTCTTTTTAAGCCTAATCGTGCCTTGCTATCGCTACAAAGACCAAGCTTGGGCACATGAAATCATTCCTATTTTAAGTGTACAGCTTTTTACCGTGCTGCTCTGTCATACCAGTTATTTGATCGGAAGTTTTAGCCCTGCAACCATGGTGGTATATGTCAGCGTCGTCGCAGTTGGATTGGTTTTATTTAATCGTAAGATGATTTATTGCGCGCTGGTGCCTGCCACCATGGCTTTATTATTTTGCAATTTTCTCAGTATGTTTGGCATGCTTCAGTACGCACCGCTATTTAATCCAGAAGTTCTCAATCAATCCGAGATGCATCCCTTTTGGGTAGGGAGCATGCTGTTTTTTCTATTACCAATTTTGATTGCCTGTTTATTTCTATTTGAAATTTTGCTGACCCAATGGCGTTCACGAGAGTTGGCGATTCAACATCTAAGCCGTCTCGATCCTCTCACCGATGTGTTAAATCGTCGTAGCATTAGTGCTTATCTAGAAAAATTACATCAACAACCCAACTCGTTATATTCAATTGTATTGCTTGATCTGGATCATTTTAAAAATATTAATGATCATTTTGGACACAGCATGGGAGATCAGGTTCTGATTCAAGTCGCGAACTGCTTAACCAAACATTTACGTGATCAAGATATGATTGGTCGTTTTGGTGGGGAGGAGTTCATTTTATTATTGCCGCATACCACCACCACTCAAGCGCAAAATATCGCGGAACGTTGTCGTGTGGCGATTGCGAACCTACGTTTTGTGGCAGAAGATCAACAAGCGTTTTCAGTCAGTGCCAGCTTTGGGATCAGTAGTTCACTCAGTGCCGATGAACCGCATCTGATTATTAGTCAGGCGGATCAAGCACTCTATGCGGTGAAAGCGGCTGGACGGAATCAAGTCCAGATTTTTGAGGATTTGATTCCTGATTAACGCAGCAGATGAGTAATCTTCTGCGCGATTGATTGATATTTAAGCCTGTAAATACTCTTCACGATTTTGACGGTACGGCTCATCAAGAGGCACAAACATTTGTTCTTGTTTGGCTTCGGCGATCCACTGCTGAACCGATGCCAAAGACAAGATTTTTTGCATGTAAGCTTGGCTTGAAGCAGAGACAGGGAATTGGAAACACACAAAACGCATGACTACAGGTGCATAAAATGCGTCGGCAACACTAAACTCACCACATAAGAAGCTATCTTCACTTGGGCGTTCTGACCAAATTTGTTCAATACGAGCCACATCAGCACGAAGTTGATCATGTTCAGCCCAAAGTTTTTGACCGATATGGCCTAAATCAGCCTCAATATTCATTGGACAAAGATTACGTAAACTTTGAAAACTGCTGTGCATTTCTGCGCTAATGCAACGCGCTCGAGCACGTAATTTTTTATCCTGTGGCAACAAGTTTTTTTCAGGAGATTGCTCTGCGACATATTCACAAATCGCCAAACTGTCCCAAACCGTCACATCAGCATCCACCAGCACAGGTACTTTACCCGTCGGATTCAGTTTCAAAATTTCTGTCTTAAATGGACTATCTAGTTCAAAATCATCAAACTGAATGAGATGCTCTTGAAACGAAATCCCTGCCTGTTTTAATAATATCCAAGGACGCATCGACCAAGTAGAGTAATTTTTATTGCCAATAAATAAAGTATACATGCTTATGATTTTCCTTCAAATAAAGCCAGTTGCTGTAATAAATCTGCCTTTTTAAATGCCCCAGTTAATCGTAACGAACGAATTTCTTGTTGTTGCTGATCTAAAAATAAGTAGGTCGGCGGTCCTAAAATATCCCATTGCTTTAATAAAGTTTGATGAGAAGCATCATACTGACTTAGATCTAGCTTAATTAAATAATACGGTGCTAAGGCTTGTTGTACTTCTGCATCTTTTAAAATACGGTGCTCAATTGGCTGACATGCCACACACCAATCTGCATACACATCAATAATAATGCCGCGACCTTTCGGCGTATTGGCTAACACCTGTTGAAATTGCTCAGCGGTCTTTGCCACATGCCATTCAGCCAACTTTTCCGCCTGAACAGAACCCAGATTCTGAATATGTTGATATTGAGTATAAGCAAGAAATGGTATGGTGAGTATTAACAAGAGAATATATAGCCATTGCAACTTACCTTTTTGAGCGAATAATCGGTAAAGTGCATAAATAATAAAAGCCAAACCTAAAACGAGGCTAAGCAATTGCATCGCCAGCTCTGGCAATAACGGTCGCAGAAAATAAAGGCTTAATGCCAACATTAAAAAGGCAAAAATCACCTTAATCTGATGCATCCACTCCCCTGCTTTCGGTAAAGCTTTAGCACCTAAAACACTCGCGAGCAATAAAGGCAATCCCATCCCAAAGCCAAGCGTGAACAACAGTAAAGCACCCTGCCATTGATTTTGGTTTTGTGAAATAAACAACAAAATCCCAGCCAATGGCGCAGTCATGCAGGGTCCAACCAATAACGCTGAGATCATGCCCATGACACTGGCACCGATTAAAGTACCGCCCTGTTGCATCGACTGCATACGATCCAATTGATTGACCCATTTCTGTGGCAGTTTTAGCTCAAACAAACCAAACAAGTTTAAGGCAAATACAATAAATAACAGGCTAAATGCAATCAAAGTCGCAGGTTGTTGCAACCAACGTTGAAAATTAAGTCCAGCCGATGATGCAATCAAACCTAATACAGCATAAACCATGGCCATACTGATCACAAAAGTAAAGGCGATCGCCCACGCTTTGACTCCTTTGTTGTCACGGACAATCAACGAGGTCAGAATCGGCAACATCGGTAATGAACACGGCGTAAAGGCCAGTAATATCCCTAAACCGAGAAATAACAATACACTATAGGCCAGTGAATGTTGTGCCAAGGTCGTAGACCACTTTTGGTCTTGTGCCATACCTGCTGAATTAGTCGCAGTAGGGGAATCTAAAGCAGATGATTGATCATCTGAAGCGGTATCAAACGCTGTAGTTTGGGTATTTAAGGCATTGGCAGAACGGGCAACATCTAAAAAACGTTTTTGTGAATTTGAGCCTGTATTTTGCACACTAACCAGACCATCGGCATCGGTCTGAAATTCTATATTTTGGGGTGGGTAACAAATCCGATCTTTGGCGCAGCCTTGCCACGTTACTCGATAATGTTGAGATGCTTGGGTTGGGATTTCAAATTCAGCTTGCTGATAATAAACTTGGCTATGTCCATAGTTCT
Source organism: Acinetobacter sp. 2JN-4 (assembly GCF_003687745.1). Taxonomy (NCBI): domain Bacteria; kingdom Pseudomonadati; phylum Pseudomonadota; class Gammaproteobacteria; order Moraxellales; family Moraxellaceae; genus Acinetobacter; species Acinetobacter sp. 2JN-4. Next base: position 388,530 of record NZ_RDNY01000002.1, read on the forward strand.
CATCATATTGATCAACCGCTTTAGGCAAATTTAATTGTACGGGTTGATTGCCTTGTTGTACTTCGAATTTGTGTTGATACAAATAATAGTTTGGTTGAATATTCCAATGGAGTCGCGCCTGATTACGCTCAGTTGATTCAACCGAAAAGGCAAATGCATCTTCAGGGTTTAACAGCTGCGCTGATATATTCTCTTGGGCATAGGTCATCGACCCACACAACAACAATAAACTACCAAGGAAGTAACACATCAGTTCGGAACTATAGCCACCCTGAGTACATTTTTTCATGATGATTTCTCTTCGATCAGCCCAATGCTCCCGATGAGATATACAGGAATTCACGGGAGATCATGAGAAGATAATTTTGCTTAAAATAAAACCGATACGCCTAAACCACCGTTGTAGCTTCTGGCATCACCATTTAAATCAACCCCAACATTGGCATCGAGCTGCATACGATTATTCACCGCATACACCAAACCAGTGCCTAAGCCATATTCGTAATCTTGGCTTTCTGCTTTACGGTAAATAAATTCTGAGTATCCAGATAATTTACCTGCAATTTTATAATCAATGGTTGGAATCGCAGTCACTGCCCAATTACTGTTTTGGGCCTCATAACGCATAGTAATCGAAGTACCGATCAGATCACTAAACTCATAAGCTACAGCTGAAGTTAAACTATAGATATCATCATGGGCAGTAAATTCATCGTTCCCAGTAGCAAGAATCGCTTCTGCTAATAACGCCATGGTGAGACGATCATCGTGTAGATTAATGGCTTTTTTCAAACCAATGCTGACATCACCTAGGCCATTGGTTTCTTTGGTCATGCTCGCACGTTTATGCTGCTGCCAAACAGGACCTTGCCAACCAAGTTGTAATTCCAAGCCTTTAGCCAAACCTGTACGCAATAACATGTCGCCATTGAGGGTTAAGGTTTTCTCTTTTTCACCATCTACGGTTTGTTTTTGATAGCTGACTGTCGGCAAACCTTGTTCCCATGCGAGCTGCCCAACAGGCGTAATTCCTGTACCCATGCCAGCGCCAGGACGATCAAAAGAGAAATCTGCAGCAAAAGTCGTGCTCGCCATCATCGATACAGCAATAAAACTCAATGTTTGAAGTTTATTCATCATTATCCCCTTTCTATTCTTTGACTACGCTTAGGCGGTCAGTTCTTTTGACATTTTTGCACCATTGTTACGCAGTAACTCAAGCGTCTCACGCTCTTCAGCTAATGACTCAGACCAATCGATTTCATCAAAGTCACAATCAAAGAACAGTTGGCTGATTGACGATAAAATCGTTAAACCTTCTTCATCACGTGTATTTGGATCAACTTTTTCATCCAATAAGCGTTTTACCACTGGCGCACAAGCTGAACTTGCTGCATCCCAAAGTGGGCCATAAAACTCTTCTGCATCCCACAAATGCAAATTCGCTTTCGCCTGAATGAGTGCATCTAAAATATCTAAATAGACTTTAAGTTGTTGTTGTTTTTCAGTTTCAGCAATGGGTTGATTCGCTTCATAGGCCTCACAAATCTTTTCCCACCATGCAAATAAGCCATCACAAATGACTGAAACAGGTGGACCTTGCTCAGGATCAATAAAATTTGGGTCAAGTCCTTCAGCAAGTAGAGTTTGCACTTGGGCTAAATCGAGTTGTTGTATGGCTTGCACCAAGGCCTGTTGCTGTTTGCTTAACATGACCAATTCTCACAATATAATATTTAATGTTTCTATTATGCCGAATATCCCGACAGCTTTTTATAAAATGAACTAAAAATCATGTATAAATTTGATACAGGCATAAAAAAGCCTCAAATTAGACCAATAAAGCATTATTTGTTTGATGAAAATGGAAAATGGCAAGATGAAAATATCCATATTGGATGTACAGAAAATATTCAGAGATTTGCTAAATCATAGAATTAGTCGAGAGGATGCTGAAGTTTGGGCAACAGCCAGGATGAATGCGTTAGACAACAACGAATTATTTTTTGATCCTGCTACACAGGAAGAACTTTTATGGAACGCAGTAATCTATTTAAGTGGTATTGGATTAAAAATAGTCCCTGAGGAATATATGGAAGACGACGATGGTATTAAAGAAATGTTTGATACTTATTGGGATTAATAAGTGATGAACTATAGCAAACCGTGAAAAAATATATTTACTATTACAACCATGATCGAATCAAGGTTAAATAAAAGGACTGAGTCCTGTCATTTACAGAACTCAGTCCTTAAAAGCAGCTTAATCAAACTGTCCAACTTACTTGATCGAGGTCAGAAAAAATAAGGCTTTTTTTATGCAGATATGATTATGCTTCTTTTACATCTAAATCATCATCTACATCAATATATTCAGGCAAGCCACCACGATGGTGGTCTTTTTTCTCATACAAATGCTCCAGACTGCGTTTCAACTTATCAATCGCACCATGAATAGAAAAATCAATATTTGCAGCTTTATGTGTTACTGCGACAGGCTTCAAACCTGCTGGGCGAGCTTCGATCATACAGCGTTTATCATGATCTCCCGTTTTTTCCCCATTTTCATCACTGAGATGAACTGAAAAATGTGTAATACGCTCACTATAGCGTTGAAATTCTTGCATTAGTTCTGCACGGACATAACCAATTAAACGTTCACTACCTTGAATGTTTTTATCTGTACGGATTTCAATATTCATAAATATCTTCCTCTCTTTTCGATGAGACGTTTTGACTAAACTTGTTATTTAGACGCATTTTGATCATGCCGTCATTCAGTGCATCTGTATATTCTGATTGTGTAAATACCTGTAGTCTCCTTGCTTTGCATCTGTTGCTTTTCAGTATGTGAGAAGATCTTCTATATTTCCAATATCCGTCCATAATTAAAAATATGCAAGCTGATTTTTGACATTTTTTATTTGCGTTGGTGCGCCCGTTACGGCTGCTTACTGCAGGCTTCCCCTCTCGCAGCAAAAATTTTTAAATAATATCAAGCCAATTGGGTGAAAATACATATCCTCAAATCATGCGCGACGTCCTATGTTGAAATCAAGTCTGCGCGCGATAAAAACGACTGAGTTGGATCCGCATTTTCCAGTGTTCCAGCCTATACAATTCTTTTGAGCATTTGGTCAAATTTGGCTTTATTTTTGCTTAATTCCTTGTATGCTTTACACGCCTTTTTAGGGGGATCTTTTTAATGCAATTTAAGCAACTTGCGGCGACATGTGTATTGGTATCAACAGCAGCTTTCACTCAGGCAAAGCCTATGTGGCAGGACTTTAGCCTCACTGGTTTATATGGTGAAAACTATGAAGTTGTTGATGAAAAGCAAACAACTTTAACTGTTGAATATGCGGCAAAAGTAAAATATGCCGATGTATTCTTTTTTATGGATCGTATGCGTGGTAGTGACGACCATAAAAGCACCTATTTCGAGCTGTCTCCACGTTTAAGCTTGGGTGAAATTTCAGGTCAAAAACTAGCTTTTGGCCCAGTTAAAGATGTACTGATCTCAACAACTTGGGAAAGTAATAATGATGACTTTTCTAGTTTCGACAATTTTTTATACGGCGTCGGCTTTGATCTAAATCTCCCATATTTCCAATATGCGAACATCAACTTCTACCGTGCCAACAATGAAAACACCGCTGATGACTATCAAATGACTTTGGTCTATGCGTTGCCATTTAAAGTTTCTACAGAAGAATTCTTGGTCGATGGTTTCCTCGACTGGTCAACAGCTGAAAAAGATCATGCCAGCGAACTTAACTGGACCACACAATATAAATGGAATGTCGGTAAGCACATTTCACCAGACACTCGTTTGTATCTTGGTGTTGAACACTCGGTTTGGAACAACAAATTTGGTATCAAAGGCAGCGACGAAAACAACGTCAGCGCTTTAGTCAAATACCATTTCTAAGCCTTAGATCCGTTTAAAAAACAGCAAGGCATTCCTTGCTGTTTTTGCTACGATCATTCATATTAGAATTGGTTGATTTTTCTCTTATTTTGAAAATCACACTTTTCCCATATGATTTGATGACCGATCCCATGTCAGTAAATATCTCACTTGCACCCTATACTCTGGCTTCACAATATCAAATCCGTTTTGCAACGCTCGAAGACTTAAAACAAATACTGACCATTTACAATGCTGAAATTTCAACTGGAACAGCCAATTGGAATGATCAAACTGTTTCCCTCACTCAATATCAACAACGCTTTCAGGATTTGCAGCAACAGCAATTTCCCATGATTGTGGTCGAAGATCTACAACATAAAAAAGTGGTCGGTTATGCTTACTATGCTGCATTTCGGAGCATTACTGGATATCGTCAAACCATTGAACATTCTGTCTTTATTGACCCAAGCTACGCACGTCAGGGTCTAGGCAAAGCCTTAATACTGCAACTGATTCATCTCGCTACACAACAACAGATGCATATTATGGTTGCAGCGATCGATAGCGGAAATACAGGCTCGATCGTGCTACACCAACAACTCGGTTTTGTGCAAACAGGTTACATGCCGCAAGTCGGACAAAAGTTTGGGCAATGGCGAGATTTAGTCCTGATGCAACTACAGTTAAATACTCAATAAAAATTTAACAATACAGCACTGCTGTCCTGTGATCTTACTGGTTAGAATGGAAATTATCTGAGTTTATAAAGATAAATAAGATGAAAGCATTACCCTTATATTTCGTTATCACTAGTGTTTTCGCCGCAACCACAAGTTTCGCTGAATCATCGTTTGAACAAGAGTTACAACAAGGCTGTGCCAAAGTAAAACAATATGCACAAGCGGGCAAAAAGTTCTACGATCAGAAGCAATATGCAAAAGCGGTGAAACAATTTGAAGATCAAGCCGCATGGGCACATTTCTGCCAACTAAATGCAGAAGAAAGTGGCATTCGAGTCACTGACCGAGACGTTGAGATCGCCAATAATAATGTCGGACTGAGCTATGCTAAGCTCGGCAAACCACAATGGGCAAGAGTCTGGTTTTTACGGAATAAAGACACCAAAACCAGTCAATATAATTTAAAACAACTGCCTAAACCGCAAATCTCTAAAGACTTACAAGGGAGCTATGTACGAGCCAATGGCTTTGGTCAATGGGATTACATCACCGTCAAAAAACAACAGAATCGCTATCTGATTGACTTTGAAGGCTACTATTTTGGACTGCGCGGGCTAATTTATGGTCCAAATCTGGGTTCATTTGAAACCAGCATGCCGATCACCGCAAAACAGGCAAACTATCGTTATGAAGACTGTCAGATCAACCTTCAATTTTTAAATGATTCGCAAAATGGACAAAAAATCGAGGTGAAGCAAAATAATGGTGCTTCAACCTGTGGCTTTGGACACAATGTTTATGCAGGTGGCACGTTTTATAAGGTTGAAGGTTAACAAACAATCAAAAGTCAGCCTCAAATATGATACTCGGAAATGTCATCTACAACCTGCGTGGTATTTGCAAGAGACTGTCTTTGCAATATCATTTGACGTATTGAAAGAAGCGAACAGGTTTTGTAGATGACAATGCCTTTGCCCTTCCGAAGCTTCAAACGCTTCTCAGGGCGAAACCAAAGTAGGGCGAACCGCAGGTTTATCCTAACATTAGATATAAAACAATAAGATTCCACAATGATCACTGTTTAATCAGGCCGTAGGTGGAAAATCTCTTTCGAGTGTTTTAAATCGCCACCAACTCCCGAATCCCTTTTTCAGGCATATCCTCACCAAGCCCTTGTGCAACTACCTGCCCCCGTGCCATCACCGTATAATTATCAGCAAGTTCTTCAGCAAAATCATAAAACTGCTCAACCAACACAATCGCCATTTCACCTTGATCGGCTAATTTACGAATCACTCGACCAATATCTTTAATAATCGAAGGTTGAATCCCTTCAGTTGGCTCATCCAAAATCAAAACCCGAGGTTCAGAGGCCAAAGCTCTAGCAATAGCGAGCTGCTGTTGCTGACCGCCTGACAGATCCCCGCCACGGCGATGTTTCATTTCATCCAGCACAGGGAAAATCTCATAGAGATGACTTGGCACTTTACGCGTCTTTGCACCAGAAAACTTCGCCATACCAATCAAGATATTTTCCTCAACAGTGAGCGTCGAAAAAATATCACGGCCCTGTGGCACATAGGCCAACCCTGCACGTACTCGCTGTTCAGGTGACATCTTGGCAATATCTTTTCCATCTAACAGCATCTGCCCTGATTTGATTGGCAAAATTCCCATCAAACATTTGAGTAAGGTGGTTTTGCCCACGCCATTCCGCCCCAACACCACGCTACACTCACCTACAGGTGCAGACAACGACACATCACGCAGAATATGACTACCACCATAGAACTGGTTAATTTGTTTCACTTCTAGCATACGTGTCCCCCTATCGTCCCAAATATTTTTCAATTACATCTTCATTGGCTTGTACTTCTGCCAATGTCCCCTCAGCCAAGATCGCCCCTTGCGCCAACACCGTGACTTTTTCACTAATCGTGTCAATGAAACTCATGTCATGTTCAACAACAATCAAGGTGTGATTCTTTTTGAGTTCTAAACAAAGTTCGGCTGTTCGTTCAGTTTCGGCATCAGTCATTCCCGCCACAGGTTCATCCAATAAGATCAGTTTCGGACGTTGCATCAACAACATGCCAATTTCTAACCATTGCTTTTGTCCATGTGACAATAAACCTGCTGGCTTATGGATCAACTCTTTGAGACGGATTTGCTCTAGTGTTTCATCTAAAGCCAGTTGTGCTTCGGGATCTAAACGACTGAACAAGCTTTTCTTGACACGTTTATCACGTGGTGCAGCCAACAGTAAATTTTCCAGCACGGTGAAGTTTTCAAATACCGTCGGTTTTTGGAACTTGCGTCCAATACCCGCTTCTGCAATCTGCTCGGTACTCATTTTAGCTAAATCATAGTTTTGCCCAAAAAATGCCGTCCCTGTAGTCGGTCGAGTTTTACCTGTAATCACATCCATTAAGGTGGTTTTTCCTGCGCCATTTGGTCCAATGATGCAGCGTAATTCACCTTCAGCAATGTAGATTGATAGATCATTCAAGGCGCGGAAAGAATCGAACCAAACACTGACATTCTCTAAGTACAATGCGATACCGTGACTAAAATCCGCATCCTGTGTTTTGGTTCGTCCGTAGCCCTCACCAAGCTGACCGCCATGTTGCGCTGAATTGGTACTGACATCATTCATTTAGTTGCGCTCCTTTTTAAAACGGTCAAATAAACCAATCACCCCTTTGGGTAAGAACAAAGTCACCACGATAAACAATGCGCCTAAAATCAAGAGCCATGCTTCTGGTGCAGCAACAGTAAAATAAGTTTTTACCGCATTAATCAGACCTGCGCCCAAGATTGGACCAATCAACGTACCGCGCCCGCCTGCCGCGACCCACACCGCCATTTCAATCGAATTGACAGGGTTCATTTCACTTGGGTTAATGATGCCAACTTGCGGCACATACAGTGCGCCTGCTATGCCTGCAATCACCGCGGATAATACCCACGCTGAAAGCTTGTACCACAACGTGCGATAACCTAAATATTGCAAACGGTTTTCACTGTCACGAATCGCACCTAGGACTCGACCATAAGGGCGGTTCATCAATTGACGTAACCCGATAAAACACAACATCAAGACCAATGCTGTGGTAAAGCACAGCGTGGCACGCATCGGTGCAGAGGTAATATCAAAACCCAATAGGGTTTTAAACCCTGTAAAACCGTTATTGCCACCGAAACCTGTTTCATTACGGAAGAACAGCAACGCTGCGGCAAACACCATCGCCTGAGTGATAATCGAGAAATATACCCCTTTGATTTTGGAACGAAAGGCAAAGAAACCAAAAATAAAGGCCACGATTCCTGGAACTAACACCACCAAAGCGATTGCCCACACAAAATAATCGGTTCCTGCCCAATACCACGGCAATTCAGTCCAACTGAGAAAGCGCATAAAATCAGGCAATCCATCCCCTGCAGATTGGCGCATCAGATACATACCAAAGGCATATCCGCCCAAGGCAAAGTACAAACCGTGCCCTAAGCTGAGAATCCCAGCGTAACCCCATACTAAATCCAGTGCCAAAGCCACCAAAGCCAAGCACATGATCTTGCCAATCAGGGTAATCCAGTAGGCAGATAGGTAAAATGCCGAGTCAGGAGGTAACAGATGCAACCAAGGGAGTATCAATAAAATCCCAAAACAGAAGCCAATGGTGACTGCGCTATAGGGTTTATCTGCAAATAAAGAAGTGATTTTCATTGGCTTACTCCACAAAACGGCCTTTGATGGCAAACAAACCTTGTGGACGTTTTTGGATAAACAAAATCACAAGTACCAGTAGAATAATTTTTGCCAATACAGCACCCATGCCGATTTCCAACATCGTGCCGCTAATGCCTAGACCGAGTGCTGCCAATACTGCGCCCCACACTTGTCCAACGCCACCAACCACCACTACAAGGAAGGCATCAATAATGTAGTTTTGTCCAAGATCAGGCCCAACATTGCCGACTTGTGCCAACGCACAGCCTGCCAGCCCCGCTAGACCCGAACCTAAACCAAATGCCATCATGTCAATCCGCGCTGAGCGAATGCCGACTGCACGTGCCATCTGACGGTTTTGCGTGACCGCACGAACGAACAGACCAAAACGTGTTTTATTCAGTAAGAAAATCAACAGAAATAACACTGCAACGGTAAACACAATAATCGCGATACGGTTATACGGCAGCATCAAGCTTGGCGTCAGTGCAATACCGCCACTGAGCCATGACACATTGGAGACTTCGACATTTTGCGCACCAAAAAACATGCGAACCAATTGCATCAGAATCAAACTGACACCAAAAGTTGCAAGCAGCGTTTCAAGTTGGCGACCATATAAGGGGCGAATCACCGTGCGTTCAATCAACATGCCGATCAAAGCACTCACCAAAAAGGCAGCGGGAATCGCGACCAGTAAATACCAATCGACCAATCCAGCAAAATGGGTTTTAAAGAAACTTTGCACCACATAAGTGGTATAAGCGCCGATCATGATCAATTCGCCATGTGCCATATTAATCACGCCAAGCAATCCATAGGTAATCGCAAGACCAAGTGCAGCAAGCAATAAAATACTGGCGGTACTTAAACCTGAAAACACATGTCCAGACCACTCACTGGCCTGAATTCTGGTTTTAATTTTGCTCTTGGCATTAACCAAAGCAGCATGTAGTTCTTGATTGTTGATCGGTTCCGCTAGACTTTGTTCCATCAATGCCAATACATCAGGACGATTCGACTCAGCCAACACATTGACCGCAGCAATTTTTCCAAATACATCGGTATCATTGAATTCTAATCGTGCTTTGAGCTGCGCCAGTCGGGCTTTGACTTTATTATTTTGTTCAGTTAAATACAGTCGTTTAACCATCGCCAAATCGATTTCAGCTAAGTTATTTTCTAAAATATCCACCGCAGCCAAACGTTGTGATGCATCTTCAGAATCAAGCTTGACTTTGGCTTGCCCAAAATTGAGCGCCTTGCGTAAAGTATTGACCAAAGTAACTTGGGACAAATCGGCAGGCCAATCTTCCAATACCTTTTTGGCAGGGTAACTCAATAAGACCTCATCATTTTGTAAGATGTAAGTCTGTCCTGCACTATCGGTATACAACTCATTTTGGTCAATATACGCAACTAACTGATCCAACTGTTCAATACTGGCTGGCCATTGATTCAGCATGGCACGGCGCGTGGCGAAATCTGCCTTCACAAAACTTTGAATCGCATCTTGAGTAGTTGTAGGCGTTACGATAGGAGATGTGGACGCCGAAGTACTTTGCTCTGCCCAAGCAAGACCACAAAAAAACTGTGCCATAACGCAGAGCAGTGCTAACACATAGTGTTTCGCCATATGACTCCCCTTTATTGAATCTATATTTGAATGGTTAAATCAAAAAAATGAAAAGAACCTGCTGCATCAACAACAGGTTCTAAAAAGCTTTATTTCGGGATGTATGGACTCCAAGGCTCAGCTGGAATGGTTTCAGGCGTTTTATGAACCACATCAAACTGACCATCGGCACGGATTTGACCAATCATCACCGGCTTGTGTAAATGATGATTGCTGGCATCCATTTTTAAGGTATAACCCGATGGCGCAGCGAAGGTTTGACCTGCCATTGCCTCACGTACTTTATCTACATCTGTCGTGCCTGCTTTCTCAACAGCTTGTTTCCACATATTGATGCCGACGTAGGTCGCTTCCATTGGGTCATTGGTAACCACTTTATCGGCATTTGGCAATTTGTATTCCACCGCGAATTGTTTGAATTTATTCACGAATTCAGTATTTTTCGGATTTTTAATCGACATGAAATAGTTCCATGCCGCCAAATGCCCAACCAATGGTTTAGTATCGATCCCACGCAATTCTTCCTCACCGACAGAGAATGCCATCACTGGAAGCTCTGAGGCTTTAATCCCTTGGTTGCCTAACTCACGATAGAAAGGCACGTTTGAGTCGCCATTGATGGTGGAGATCACCGCGGTTTTCTTACCGGCCGAGAATTTTTTAATGTTGGAAACAATGGTTTGATAATTACTATGGCCAAATGGAGTGTACTCTTCCATGATGTCGGCATCAGCAATGCCTTTCGACTTCAAGAACGCACGTAAAATCTTATTGGTGGTGCGTGGATAGACATAATCCGTACCGAGTAAGACAAAGCGTTCAGCTTTACCGCCCTCATCACTCATTAAATATTCAACTGCAGGAATCGCCTGTTGGTTCGGTGCTGCTCCCGTATAGAAAATATTTTTAGACTGCTCCTGACCTTCATATTGCACTGGGTAGAACATTAAACCATTCAATTCTTCCACCACAGGGAGAACAGATTTACGTGATACCGAGGTCCAGCTTCCAAAAATCACCGCGACCTTGTCTTGGGTAATCAGCTGACGGGCACGCTCAGCAAACAACGGCCAATCCGATGCAGGATCGACCACCACAGGTTCTAATTTTTTACCGAGTACACCGCCATTGGCATTGATTTCATTAATGGTCATCAATGCCGTATCTTTCAGCGAAGTTTCAGAAATCGCCATCGTGCCTGAAAGGGAGTGTAAAATTCCGACTTTAATGGTTTCACCATCGGCTGGCGCAGCTTTGGTTTCTGTTTTTGTTTGTTCAGATGTTTCAGCAGGCTTAGAACAACCCACTAGCCCCATACCCATCATGGCAGCCATAAGCATAGAAATCGGCATTAATTTTTGTTGCATCTTTTTTCTCCACATTTTGTGTGTTGTGATGTTGACTAAGTGGAGTTATTCAATTTTTATGCCAACAAGTTAATTTATTGTTTTATATAAATATTAATTAAAAGCACAAGAGTGAAATCCAATCTTGTATACAACATTGCATACAAAAAATACATAGCGAACTAAAATGATGCATTTTTGTTCTCAATAAAAAAGCCAAGCATGATGCTTGGCTTCTACGAATCTCTACTTACTCAGTTTTAGCTCAAATCTTAAACCACAATATCCGCTAAATTACCCTTTTGCTCTAACCAATGCTTACGATCCGCTGAACGTTTCTTGGCAAGCAATTTATCCAACAAACTTGCGGTGAAATGAGCATCATCCAAATCTAACTGTACTAAACGACGCGTATTGGGATCCATCGTGGTTTCACGAAGCTGGCTTGCGTTCATCTCACCCAGTCCTTTAAATCGGGTAATTTGTGGGTTTTTATTGCCCTTCACTTTCTTTAAGATCGCTTCAAGTTCCTCATCATCAAGGGCGTAATGCACATCTTTGCCCACATCAATACGATATAGAGGTGGCATCGCAACAAACAAATGACCTTCTTCCACCAAGGTTGGAAAATGTTTGACAAATAGAGCGCACAATAAGGTCGCAATATGCAAACCATCCGAGTCGGCATCGGCAAGAATACAGACTTTGCCATAGCGGAGTTCCGATAGATCATCACTGCCCGGATCAACCCCTATTGCAATGGCAATATCATGCACTTCTTGCGAGGCTAATACCTCATCCGAAGACACTTCCCACGTATTTAAGATCTTTCCACGAATCGGCATAATCGCTTGAAAGTTTTTATCCCGAGCTTGTTTGGCACTTCCACCTGCAGAATCCCCTTCGACAATAAACAGTTCACTGTCTTCACGAGTCAACCCGACACAATCTGCTAGTTTTCCAGGTAATGCAGGACCCGCAACAATCTTCTTACGCTCAACTTTTTTCGCAGCTTTTAAACGACGCCCAGCTTTCGCAATCGCCATCTCGGCCAATTGCGTGGCAATCTCAGCATGTTGGTTGAGCCATAAAGCAAAAGCATCTTTCACAATATTCAACACAATATTGGATGCTTCACGACTAGATAAACGTTCTTTGGTCTGTCCTGAAAACTGAGGTTCTTGGAATTTCAACGATAAAATAAAGTTGACACCATCCCAGACATCTTCAGCAGAGAGTTTCACGTTGCGCGGCAATAAATTACGTAGCTCACAAAACTCACGTAACGCCTCGGTGACACCTGAACGCAAACCATTGACATGTGTTCCGCCTTGCGCAGTTGGAATCAGGTTGACATAGCTTTCTTGAATTTGCTCGCCACCCTCTACATTCCAGCAAATTGCAAGCTCGCATGCAGCGCGGTCTGCTTTTCCACTACTGACAAAGGCTGGATCAGGTAAAATCTCACGATCCTCCAACTCATCCATCAAATAGTCGACTAAACCATTTTCAAACTGCCATTCGATCCGTTCGTTATTAATCTTATCGTCGTAAATGATTTTCAAGCCTGCTGCTAGAACAGCTTTGGCTTTTAAATTATGTTTTAAGGCTTTTAATGCAAACTTCGGACTATCAAAATATTTTGCTTCAGGCCAAAAACGCACGGTTGTTCCTGTGGCACGCTTTGCTACCTTGCCCTCTAAGACTGATAACGGTGCAACAGGTTCACCCTGCTCAAACGCCATTTGATATAAATTTCCGTGGCGTTGTACTGCAACCTCAACTCGCGTTGACAATGCATTGACCACCGAAATCCCGACCCCATGCAAACCACCTGAAAATTGATAATTGTCAGTACTAAACTTACCGCCTGCATGCAGTTTGGTTAAAATAATTTCGATACCACTTTGACCATATTCAGGATGAATATCGACTGGCATACCTCGTCCATTGTCCTCAACTGACAACGACCCATCTTCATATACCGTGACGTAGACTTGATTGGCATGTCCTGCAAGCGCTTCATCGACAGCATTATCAATCACCTCTTGAGCCAAATGGTTAGGCCGTGTGGTGTCGGTATACATGCCTGGACGACGACGCACAGGATCTAAACCAGAAAGAACTTCAAGAGATTGTGCTGTATATTGTGTCACTTGGTCTGACTTCCTTATTGAATCGCTGCCGATAGAAATTCGAGTACTAACGCTAATCTTTCTTCAAAATCATCCATTGCATGACTGCCACCAGTGTCAGTGAAAATCAAAGAGGACGGTTGTGCTGCACTATAATAACGTTGTGCCTGATGATAATCCAAGACTTCATCGCCTTGTTGCAATAGCACTAAAATTTTATCGGCATTTTTTAGCTCTACTTCAGCAATCGACTGTAATTGTTGCAAGTGTTCAGCATTGAGTGTCCATGACTCAGTGATCTTGAGTGGGATTTGATCAATCCCGAATAGCGTTTGAAATAGCTGCCATGGTTGCATAGCTGGATTGATCAATACAGCAGGACACGCATACTTGGCGACAAAATACGTCGCATAAAACCCACCTAAACTGCTACCGACCAAAACCACTTGCTCTTTGGGTTGAGATTCAATCAGTTGAGAAATCTGCTGAATGACTTGCTCAGGAGACTGGTTCAAATCAGGCAAATGCACTTGAATAGAATCATACTTTGCACAGTATTGTCTCAATTGTTGCCCCTTTTTTGACATCGGGCCACTACGAAAACCATGTAAATAGATAATTTGCATATGCACCAAATTAGACACCAGCTTGACAGATAGTGAAATAAATCACATTATTAATCATAATTGATAAACAAATAACAATATAATTTACATATAACCCTGAAATTGTCCGACACAAAAACCGATACTATGCACCGTTCATCAGTATTCTAAAAAAATTACGGATGAAACAGCAAAATATATAAGCGTTTGTTGTAGTTTATCTAAACAGTGTTAGGTTCATAAATTCAACCCTTCGGTATATATCAAGGATGAGGAAATCAATATGCCAAGTTTAACACCTCTGCATGAAACCTACTGTAAGTGGGATAGTACCCCTCCCAGTCAGGCAGATGCTTTGGAAGGTTTGGCACAGCTCGTCAGTACCAGCTTAAGTGGCGTACACGAATTGATGCAATTGGTACAAACTGAAGTGCTACGGACAGCGCTCGGTTTAAGTGCACAAAAAGCCAAAAAATTACAAACGCATCCGCAATTACAGAAATTCTATCAATTTTCTTATGTTGCCATCCAGAAATATGGTAGCAACATCCTTGCACCAAATTTACGCAGAGTCATTGAAAAGTTTCCAGCGCTACACAATAAACCACTTAGCCCAACTTTACATTTTGCGGTGGGTGCACTGAATGGAATCTTTGGTGATTTTTTCTTGAAGCAACATAACCCGATGGCTTTGCCGATGGTGCTTTATGATCACTATGGATCATTGCAGCAAGGTGAGCTGACTGGTCGCGTGGTAATTTTAGCGCACGGTTTATGTATGAACCATTTGACGTGGTCGAATAATCGTTATGGTGGTATTGGTGAGCGTTTACTGGCTCAACGCGATAACAACACGATGTTGTATCTCAACTATAATACTGGGCGACGCATTTCCGCTAATGGTCGTAGTTTTGCCAATGTGCTTGAAGACTTAGTGCAGCGTAATCCACGTATTACCAGTATTGACTTGATTGGACATAGTATGGGGGGATTGGTTTCTCGTAGTGCATTGTTCTATGGCAAACAAGACCTCTGCCAATGGGTACATATCGTTGAGAACTTGGTGTGTATCGGTTCGCCACATCACGGCGCGGCATTGGAACGTTTTGGTTTTATTTTACAAGACAAGATTGGGGCATTCCCATTTATTAGTCTTATCGGCCAATTGGTCAATATTCGCAGTAACGGAATTTTAGATCTGCGTCATGGTAGTGTTCGTGATGATGATTGGGAACATAATGATGCACGTATTGGTTTTGCAGATGACAATCGCAAACCAGCGCCTTTACCCTCACATATCAATACCTTCTTAATTGCAGGTACATTAGAATTCGAAAAATTACGGACTAAAGCGCTCACTGTGATCGGTGATTATTTGGTCAGTGTAAAGAGTGCGTTAGGTGAACACCCAAATCCTCGTTTTCAGCTTAAATTACCTGATACGCATAAAGCGGTGTTCTATGGTTTGAATCATTTTGAGATTCAATATCATTCAAGTGTAGCTGAGCAAATTACGCGTTGGCTCTATCCTGATGTCAGTGATAAAGTTGAACAAGGTGTCCAAACGCATCTGATTAATGTACCAAATAACTATACCTTTGATGATTTAGAAGGCATTGTTGAGACTTAAATAAAAATGAACGGTGATTATTTTATTAATTTCCGTTCATTTTTTAGATGTTGGGAGGATTGTGGGATTTTATTATACGCTCGAACCATTCTCAGCGAGGACTTTTAGAACGTATAACTCGATATTCCACAAGAACAACTAATAATAATTAGATTTGATTTTTAATAAGCATTTGCTTCCCACATTTCAAGTGCTTCATTACATTGATCTAAAGTTTGAAATGCAAAAATCCTATTATCTTGGACTGTTATTCTAATAGCCTCAAAATCTGAACCAAAAACTTTTTCTTCAACTGAACACTGATTATCATTTATTTTACCGATATTATTCATTTTTTTACAACTCGGTTTTTCTAATGTTTCATCAAATGTATACCAATCATTTAAGGCCTGTCCCAAACAAGTTATTTTTTCTTGAGTATCATTTGTAGACTTTGAATTAAGATTTTGTTTATTTTCCAAAACGGCAGTAGAAGGTTCCTCCTCATTATTTATGGCTTTAATAGAGATCCTATCATCTTGTTGCTCGATTACTGGATCCACCTTTATTTGATGCTTAATAGATTCTGTCGATTTTGTCTTATCATCACTACAAGCGATTAAAAATAATAAAATGGTTGCTATTAAAACGCTCTTCATCGTGTATCTCATAATATTGAATTATCTAAAATTAATGTCGGATCAATCAAATCAGTCCGACGCTGGTAAGCATTTGCACCCCGAACTGTTAAACCACTGGTATCGCTAGGATTTGCATACATTTCTAAATGTAGCATCATACTAGGAACTTTTATGGAAAGCTGTCCGACGTATCCAATAAGTTGTCCACGACGTACGTTATCTCCTGCTTTCACTAAAGACTTTCCTGATAATACTTCACCATAGCGGATAATATGCTTTTCATGAACAATCTCAATTACATCAGTGCCTGCGTAGAATCCAGCAACTAAACGTACTTTCCCATCAGCCATGGCTCTTACTTCAGTTCCAGTAGGAGCATAAAGATCACAGCCCGCGTGCTTTCGTTTACCTCCCCCTCTATTTGATCCAAATCGACCTGCTCCACTTTTGTATGAAGTGGCTTTTTGAGATGTTTTTAATGGATATAAATAACGACCATCATCTTTTGGCTTATCAATTTTTAATTCAATCGAAGACATAGGAGATTTAAGAAGGACGTTGTATAACACTTGGTTTTTACCACTTGAATCTAAAATTTTAATTGTTTGACCAATTTGTCCTTTATGGGATTTTTTTCCTAAACCATGTGTTCCGCTAACATGTAAACGTTTATTTCCTTTATATTCTATAATATAGCTCCCACCATTAAATAACTGATTGGTTTCTTTATCATAGGTTAGAACTACAAACTCAACATCACCATGATCATTAACAATAGTTTTTGGATGCCCTTCTGTACTCGTTGCAGTGATTTTATCTCTTTTTGATGTCTGATCTTGAATTTTAACTTCTTGTTTAGATTCTGATACTGCTGTACTAGTAGATTGGCTCTGTTGTTTTGATGCATCCACACTCTTTTTTAAACTTTCTGCTGCTTTCTCTATTGCGTTAGAATCCACATCGATAATTCTTAAATCCTTATTTTTATCGACATTCAGTGTCAATAAATTTCGCCCATTTCTTAGTTTGTAATTTAATTCAAAACCAGGCATAGCTTTGACTAATATTTTACCCTCATCATTCGTCTTTTTTTCATAAGTTCTTCCACGATAAGTTTGAATTAAGTTTAAATTACTTATTGGTTTTCGAGAGTTCTGGTGACGAAACATTATTTCAAAGCAATGTAATTCAAATTTTACGGTCTGTTCTAAAACACCACTAGATGCTGTAAATGATTTGATGACTTGTCGTGTATCTTTACCACTAATCTCTACCGCAAGTATTTCCCCACTTTCTGCAATAATATTTCTTTCAATACCATCAGAACCAACAACATGTTTTTTATCATTACCCTTATATCTCAAAAAATATGCCATATTAGGAATAGGCCTGTTATCACTGTCTACTATTTTTATATTAAAGATAATATCTCTCTTTTCTGAACTGCTATTTGGATTATCCTTTTGACCCTGATTAGAAGAGTTTTCTAAAGGCTTTTGTTGTGGGGCAGTAGGTTCTTGATTATGGACATCTGTTCTTGATTTAATTCCACCTTTTCCATTATTTACGACAATTACTGCAGAATGATTCTTACCATCTGCAATAAGCATAAGTTCTTTGCCTTTATCGTCCTTAACAGATATCTCATCAACTGTAAATCTTGCTCCCCAACCATCAGCCACTAAAACCGACCTAATTTCACCATCATTATTGGTTATTAAATTGCTTAATGAAGGAACATTCTTTGTATTTCTATAACTTATATTTATCACAGCACCACTCAATGCTTTGGCTGATGTATCAATAAACTTAAAGTAGAATCTTGATGCACCTTTATATCTATACCATCTCATATCATCATTTTCTGTACCCTTTATTTTAACCTCTTCTGTAAGAGAACTCTTAGCAAAATCAGGTACTAATGATTTATACTTGTTAGGATTTCTTCTATGTAAAGCAGCCTGAGCTTGTGGACTAAAATATAAAACCACACCATTTGTAAAGTCGTCTTCTACTCTTTCATAAATTGGATAAACAGCATCAATAATATCTTGTGTATTCTTAGATAGAATACCTTTATTCATTTCTGAAACAGCTTTTAAAAATGGCGCATTTTGATCTGTTATTGCATCAAAATTCTTCTTTAAAATATCGCTTACATTTCTAGCATTTACCCATTCAGCAAAACCAACCCTATTTACTATACAATGAGCGACTACTTTCCATGTGGTTGGACTACACCCCCCAGCTTCACCTGCAACAGTCCCCACAAAATTTTTAAATTCTTCTGAATAAGGCATTCTATTTACTCTTACATGGATTTTTTACAACTTTATTTACTAATATTTTTCCATAATCATTAGCAATCAAATGTAAATTATTATTTTCATCAAAAAAAGACATTTCATTAAAATCACTATAATAGTTCAATTTTGATGGCAGAACATTATATTCTTTATCTCTCAAGTTTATTAAAACCTCTTTCTTACCTCCAAATAAAATTCTAGCATAAATAAATTTTTTCTCACTATCACTCTCAATTAAGCAGTAATTTTTTTTATTTAATACGATATATTCATCAGTAAAATCTCCCCCATACTCATTTATAAAAAAATGAATTTGACATGGTGATCCACATGATGTTTTTATATGAAAAAAATTATCATTTACTTTATTTATTACAGGAGATTTTACTTTCTCCAAAACTTTTTTTACATTATTTCCAGCTGATGAGTATATGTCACAACTCATTTCATATTCATCATCACACTTTGACATTACATTCAAACTATCTTTAGCATAAATACCAGATGAAAATACTAGCATTAGAAAAAATATGCTAATAAATATAAATTTATGATGACTCACTTGGATACTTTTAATCATATTCTTCTCCACAATCTTCTTCCTCTAACTCATCTAAAGACTCAGCAACCTTATTATTTTGAGCCTCATTTAATGGCTTTAAATATGCACCTGGTACTAAAACTAATTCGACTTGATCCCTTGAGTCACTATATATTCTTGTACTACTTTTTTTCTCAAACTCATATTCTGACTCAATTCTCTTAGTATGATTAATTATTTTATATTTCATATTTTTAAGAACATTTGAGTCAAAGATATTACTCAGATCGAATCTCATACTATAGATCCCACTCTTTGGCATGGTCGGTAGCTCAGCATTGACAACTGCACCACTCTCAAAGACATGCTGCCCTGCCTTAACCTTGAAATTACCGCCAGTATTTACAAATACTCCATCCTTATTAATCTTAAGCTGCGAGCCTCCTGCCTTTAGGTCGATTTCGATTGGACTGGTGATCTCGATCTTTTCTTCTGTCGATATAATCTTGATCACCCGACGGGCGATTGCCTCGATCATGTCATCCTGCGCCTGCAACTCTACTTTTCCTTTGGCAGCATAGGCTCGTATTCCTTTTTGGGCTGCAAACAAGCTGATTTTGTCTTGCGCATGTCCAATAATATTTTTCTGGGCACTCAAATTGATGGAACCACTGGCACTTTCTGCAATGTCTTGTGAGGCTTGTAAAATAATATTCTCAGGTGTGGTCAACGCAATTCCATTCGGTGAGGCCAACAGCATCAATGCTTGTCTAAAGATTTTTCCTTGGGCTTGTTGTTTACTGTCCTTACTCTTTTCTAAGTCTTGGGTATAATTTTCCATAAAACCTTGCAAAGAACCCAATGCTTGTAATGGACTGACCTTTAAACTGCTGCCTTTACTAAACGTGCCACAGCTACTCATCAGATCAAAGTCTTTAATATCGACATTCGCAAGGACTTGTCCGACTTCTTTTAGACCTTCAAAGGGGTTGTGTTGAATCTTATCTTTGAGGGCTGCTAGTTGTCCTTTGACAATGTCTGTACCATGTTCTTCGACATTTTCAATAAACGTTTTAAGATTCTCCACTGCATCTTTTGCATCTGCGAAAAATGTATTGAATTCATCAACGATGGCTTTACTATTTCCACCAAGCGCACCAATATCACCAATAAAACCACCACAATCTTTTAAAGCATTTAGCGGATTGCTTTGCATCTCATTTTTAAAAAGATTTACGGTATTGTTTAATGCCTGTCCTTTGGTTTTTAACTCCAAAGACTGTATAAATTTGGGTAAACGTTCAATGACATTGAGCGCATCGGCTTGTTGTTTGAGAGCAATGTCGCTTAGCATTTTCATGCTTTCAAAACCTTCAGTCAGCAATGATTGCGCTTGGGCTGCTTCCAAGTGATCTGCGATCGCTTGTTCTTGTGCATAGGTACTGATCAGCATACCTTTACCTGCACGTACCGCGCCCCAAGCATCCGTTCTGAGTTCAAAACCCTCGCCACGTCCTGCACTGTGTGCTTGTTCTTTTGGATGACTTAAATGCCCTAAGTTCAGTTGAGTTGCAGCATGACTACTTTGTAATTGGGTACTAATCTGCCCCGTGGTATCGTCAAATCTGAGTTGGTTGAATCCTCGACCATCGACTTCTTGACTACGAATACCACTGAGTTTTTTGGTATCAGGGAGTTGCCCTTTGATATCAAATCGAGTCGGTGAACGCTGCGCCTCATGGATTCGCCCCGTCACAAAGGGGCGATCAATGTTGCCATCAAAGAAATCAATCACAACGATCTCACCTATTCGCGGCAGGAATCGCGCACCATAGCCTTCACCCGCCCAAGGTGTCAGAACATCCACCCAAGCGGAGTCGGTATCGTTGTCATTGGTGCCAGCGCCACCATCATGACCATGATCATCGGCACGAGTAAATAGAAAGCGTACTTTGATCCGCCCCCATTCATCCACATGAATGGTTTCACCTGCTGGACCTACCACCTTTGCTCGTTGAGGATATGCAATGGGTCGATGTTGCAAGGGCTGATATTCAGGTACGGTGGGAATATGACGGCGTTGCAGTGTGAGTTGGTTGCCTTGACGTTCTTCTAACATTGAGTGACTCAACAGAGGTTGCCAATGACTCTGCTGTAGCAATTGCTTGACCTGTTGGTTCAATTCTTTAGGTAAGTTATTTTGGTTATAGAACTGCTTCGCCGTAATGAGGAAGTTTCTATCCGCACTGGCATGCTGGTCAATTTCTGGGTGTTGTTTGAGTTCAAACCAATAACCCACATGCGCATCACGAACCGTGGTATTGGCAATAAATTGTTTTGCCTGCGCACTATGGTAATTGCTCAGTTGTTCATTGATGCGTTCGATTTGATGATTGCCCGAGGTACTCGCACCATCCTCACCATTCAGATCTTGTATCCATGCAGGCGTGAAGTGCCATGCATCCTCTAATCCCAAACTTGCATTGTCATAGTGATCACTATGTCCATGGGTACTTTGGACACTACCTGCCCCATCTTCTTGATCAAGCGCATCCGCTTGCCAACGCTGGATATGCACCGTGGTCGGTTGCAAGCTACGTTCTGCAACCAAACTGGTCATGCTGTCATATTGTTCTGTGGCACTACTACGGTGGTAACGAATACTATGGCGCTCAAGCGCTTGGTAGTGGTTATTGTCATCAATCAGTCGGAGTTTTTGCGCTTGAATTGGCGATGCACTGAACGGAACAAGATGCTGAGCTTCATCAATTAAGCTATTGATCGATTCAGAAGCCAACAATCGTTGAATGAACATTGAATCGAGTTCATTGTGCTGCATGGTAAAGGGACGAACATCATAGTCTTTGCTAAGCCCACTGAGATCTAATGTCAAACTCGCTGCAAATAGAGGACTACGTTGTTGCCACTCTTTAAATAAAGTCTGAACAATTTCAACCACCGATTGGTTCATAAATACTCGGCTATTACGGCGTTTTGTCCATAATGATGTGGCATCTTGCATGGTGAGACGATATAGCGTAAGTGCTCCATCACTTTGGCCTTGAGCTGCCGCAGTAATAATCCCTGTGCTGCGTGCCAATTGTCCAGTATCAGTGACCTGATCGACTGCAACAGTACATCCAATAAATTTTTTTAGCGGAATGCTTGCGTTGGTAGACAGGCAAATGAGTTCTGATATTAGCCCTTGATTTAAAACATTTTTTCCAGATATTCGCTGTAAGAACACCTGCGCCGTTAACATTGGATCTGCAAATTGAACGTGTATCGCACGCTTCTGTGCATTTAACCCCAGTTTTTCTAATACATTAAATATATTCAAAAGCATTTTTTATGATCATAATTTTAAGAATCGGTTGAACTTTATAAGAAAAATACCTTTCTGTACATAAAAAATAGTTGTTTTTATATAAAAATATATCCAATTGATTTAAAAGAAAAAGCCCCTAAATATTGATATATATTCAGGGGTTTTTTAGTTGTTTTAAAAACTCTATGGTTATTGTTTAGCTGTACTATATTTTCTAAAAAGCTGCCATAAACAAATCAGCAATATCAGACTGAAATAAATCAATGACCATACTGGTAATGACTGACCCAAGAAACTCCAATCGACTAAAGCACATTCACCAGAACCAGAAAGTACTTGTTGCAATACTGTTTTCATGGGCAAGACATCAACCAAATAATCCAAACCTGGACCACAACTTGGAACTTGATCAGCAGGTAAGTTTTGCAACCAGACATGTCGTGCTGCAACACCCACTGACCAACCAATCGCTAATGTCGCCAGCAATGCATAAAAACGTTTAAATACATTTGAAATCGGGTTATGAATGAATGCAACCAGTGCAATCGATCCCATTCCAATTAGACCTACACGTTGAAACACACACAATGGGCAAGGTTCCAATCCTTGCACATGTTCTAAATACAACGCGAACGAGAGTCCGATGATACTGGTCAGTACCAATACTACACTGACCAAACGGTAATTCCATCGCATGGGAAGTCCTCAAAAGATTTAACGGTATTGTGCAAGATATTGTTCAAAACTCGTGTCATTTTCTTGTTCAAGTTGCCACTGTTTTTGCAACGACGTTTGCGCTAGATGTTCAAAATATTGTTGTCTTTCTGCACTGAGCTGATGCTGGTCATAACAATCTACATGCTGTTGAGCCATGACACTACCAAAGTTCCATGTGCCACCATGTTGTAAAGTATCTTTGATCACTTGTGCTGAAAGGGTATTTTCAACATCATTTAAACGCTGTTGCATGACATAAACAGCATCCTGATAAAGAGAAGTACCATCCATTTGATCTAGTGTCGCGGCACAAGCATGAATTTCACTTAAATGTTGCTGTGCCCAATCCTTAAATGACACTGTTAGATGCCCTTCTTTGATCTGAGCATCTGCTGCACGCCCACGATTGACCACTTCAGTTTGATTTTGATCAATCTGATCTTGTTCGTCAGACCATAGATCAGGACTTTCCCGCAATAAACAATACAAGGCCAGACTTTCTAAGAACCCTGCTGTGGTTTCATCAATCCCAATCGCACTATAGGGATTCACATCGACCGCACGCAGCTCTACATAACCCACACCACGATTCTTCAATGCTTGCGAAGGGGTTTCACCCGCTTGAGGCACTTGCTTTGGACGCACTAGACTGTAGTATTCATTTTCAATCTGTAAAACATGATCATTGATTTGAATCGGTTCACCTGCCTCATCATTCAAACCTAAATCAGTAAATGCAGGATATGGCGTATAGACGGCCTTTTGTAATCCATCTAAATAATCATGCAAATCGTTATAATAAATCCCCAACTGCTTTTGTGCTGAGTTTTGGTAGCCCAAACGTCCCATACGCAAGGCAGTTGCCTCTGGTAAGTATAAGGTTCCTTTGACCAAAGGCTGTAAATGGTGGTTACGCCCTGTTAAAAAGCAACGACAGACCGAGGGACTTGCGCCCAGCAAATACATCACCAAGGGAGTCATGCGAATAAAATTTCGGATCAAGGCAAAATAACGATGGCTTCGATAATCTTGCAAACTGAGTTGTTTTAATTCTTCATTTTTTTCATGCTGCTGCAAAGTTGCAAACAACTGATCAGGAAAAGATAAATTATAATGTACACCTGAAATGGTCTGCATCCGACGACCATAACGTACTCCCAAACCATGACGATAAAGGGTTTTAAAACGCCCGATATTAGACGTGCCATACTGAGCAAGTTTTATATTTTCTTCATTGTCATCCAGCATACAAGGCATGGAAAGCGGCCACAATTTCTCACCATCTTCGAGTTGCTGGTGCACCACCTGATGAATATCGCTTAACTCATTTAATGCAGCGGCAATGGTATTGTGTGGCGTGGTAATGAACTCCATTAACGCTTCTGAATAATCAGTCGTAATATGGGGATGTGTGAGTGCTGAACCCAAAGCTTTTGGATGGTTTTTTTGTGATAAAAATCCATTGCTTTGCATACGCAAACTTTCACGCTCGATACCGCGTAACATACCGTCTAATTGTGAGGCATTTACCCAAGTCGGTACGATAGCGGACGAAAGTGTGCAAGGTTGGTTCATAATTTATATGCTCGGTTATTCAAGATCGGCCAACCAGATCAAGGCTGGTGACTTCATCGGGTGTATTCGCATGCCAAACATGCCTACTATCACGACTCCGCCAATTATAACGACTATTACGATCTAGTCATCTAGAGGGACTGTTGACGTTTCACAAATGCTTGCGACAGAGGACATTTTTTCGACGATACAAGGCATGTTTTGTGCAACTTAGTGATTCTAAGTAAACAAGACATAACGAAGTAACGGCAAAAAATGTCCCTGTCCCAAAGGGTTATCGCTAAAACTTCCACAAACTTCGTTATGAAACTTGACAAGGGGGACACCATTGCCTGCATTTCATGCCTTGTTTGAGTCGTTTTAGCCTATAACGCAAGACATGGATGAAACATCAATAGTCCCTATTAATTAGCTTAGCTTGGCAATTTTTATCACAATCTTGCTCTATAAGACATGCTGAAATTGTGATTTTATTAAAAATAAATCTTCCAATGGATACTCAACGATGCAAGCGCAAGACATTCTTGATTTTTGGTTTTCTCCTGATCATCGCTCACTCTGGTTTGCCAAAAGTGATGATTTTGATACGAAAATTCGCGGGCTTTTTCAAACGATTCATGATCAAGCAACTCAAGCAGAACTTTGGTCATGGCGTCAAACACCTGAAGGTCGTTTAGCTGAAATTATTGTTTTAGATCAATTCTCACGTAATTTATATCGTGATCAAGCACAAGCTTTTGCGTATGACAGCATGGCATTGATGCTGGCTCAAGAAGCAATTAGCCTACAATTAGATGCTCAGTTAAGCCCCGAACAACGTTCCTTTTTATATATGCCATTTATGCATAGTGAATCAAAAATGATTCATGAGTACGCATTAAAACTCTTCCAACGTTTAGGCAATGAAATCAATTTAAATTTTGAGAAAAAGCATAAAGTGATTATTGATCGCTTCGGACGCTATCCTCATCGCAATGCGATCTTGGGACGAACATCAAGTGCCGAAGAACTTGAGTTTCTAACTCAACCGAACAGCAGTTTTTAAGTCGATCTCCCCTCGACATCAGAAAGAGGAATTGCATATGAAATCGTTACTCATCTGTGCCCCGCTACTAGTCACATTGGCATTTACAGGGTGTGCCAGCATACCGTCTCAACCCAAGACCTTTGATCAATTGGGGCAATTCACCGCTTATCCATTAAATAACAAAAGCTTCCGTATCGGCTTCCAAGCAGGAAATAATCTGAGTTATGGTAAAGCTGAGGAAATTACCTTACTCAAGGCAGCACAAACCACACTCCAAAATGGTTTCCGTTTTTTCACTGTAGTTGATGATCCAAGCAATGCGCGGTTCAAGGAGCAACGCCAAGCGGTAATTTATCCGAGTCGACCGTATTATCCTTATGGTTATTATCGTCGTCACCCCGCCTTTTGGCCGGATCCATTCTATGATGTACCACAAGTGGTCAATCTTGATCCCATCCAAGTGTCGTATACTATTGAATGCTTTAAGACTCAACAGCAATCACCTGATGCATTTGATGCACAGCTGATTTTGCGATCCTTAGGACAAAAATACGGATTGAGTCCAACAGGAGAAGTGTTGCAACCCCCTGCACCACCTCAAAACAAAAATGAATGAATAGGATGACTCAATGAATTCAGCCGAAGAAATCCACAAAGTACCAAGCCTGCAAAGAAGTAAATATTTCGCCACCGTAGCATTGGTGATTGCAGTGATGACGTGGATTTGTTTAATGGTCGTGGCGCATTTTCTGCCTGAGTATCGGTGGCTGATCCATATTTTCATGTTAAGCGCCGAAGCAGGTGTGGTCGGTGGTTTGGCCGATTGGTATGCGGTGACAGTGTTATTCCGCAATCCATTTGGGAAAATCCCATTACCCAAACTATTACGTGATCATACTGAGATTATTCCACGGAATAAGGCACGTATTGCTGAATCAATGGGTCGTTTTGTTCAGGAAAATTTCTTATCGCCCCAAATCGTGCAACGTAGTTTACAAAATACCGACCTCAGTTTGGCGGTCGGTCAATGGTTAGCCAACCCCAAAAATAATGGACACGTGGTTCAAATCATCCAGCAAACCGTTCCGAAAATTTTTGAGTTTGTCAGTCAGGATCAAATTGCCAACTTTGTACAAAACAACAGTGTGCAATGGGTGCGCAGTACCAAAATCAATACGCTTGCCAGTGAAATGTTACGTGCAGTTTTGGAAAATGACTTCCATCAAGATGTGTTACAACGTGGACTCGATCTGGCTCATCAATGGATGGTGTCACATCCAGAAGAAGCACGAGAGTTGTCTCGCACATTATTTAAAGAACTGGGGGTCTGGAAACTGGCTAAAGGTGCGAGCTGGATCGGCATTGATGTGCAACAGCGTACTATTGACTCACTGATTGAAAGAGTGGAGTCGATGTTGGCCAATCCTGAACACCCATGGCGACAAGACATTGAGGCAACCACCCATGCCCTCATGCTACAACTTGCTGATACCGATAGCGAAGCAAGCCAACGTTTGAACAGTGGTAAAGATGCCTTGCTGGATAGCCCACAAGTTTTGAACTTTATTAGCGGTGCGATTGCGATTTTATGTGATGCAATCAAAACAGATTTGATGCAACCTGATTCAGGCATTGCCACCAATTTACAAGCAGCGATTCAACAACTTGGTATGAGCCTGATCCAAAATGAAAATGTACGCCACGTCCTTAATGAAAAAATGGTGGGCTTAGCCACCAACTTCAGTGAGCAATATAGCGACAAAATCATTCGTTATATTAGTGAACGCATCCATGAGTGGGATTCACGCGAAATGATTGCCAAAATCGAGAGTGAAGTTGGCGGTGATTTACACATGATCCGTGTAAATGGTGTGATTGTCGGAGCATTTATTGGTTTGATCTTGGGTATCATTCGTGCCTTAGTTGAAAATGTTCTGTAAAAGGTTTGAAATGATCAACTTTTCACGTAAAGTTGATCATCATAAAACTCATTCTTGGCTGTCGCCAAGCTCAATACCGCAATCATTTATCCGAACAAAAATAAGCAATCATGTTGCAAATGGCGTAGAGGAAGATACCAAGGAATTTGAATGACCCCACACCAAACATTGGTGATGCAACCCAATCTCTGGAAAACATTTTTTGTTTTTCTAGTGCCGCTGATCGCCACCAACATTTTGCAAAACTTGTCGGGGACGATTAATACCATATTTGTGGGGCAAATGATGGGGGTCGATGCAATTGCAGCGGTGTCAGTTTTCTTCCCTATCCTGTTTTTTTTACTGGCATTTACCATTGGTATTTCGGCAGGTACCACAGTTTTAGTGGGTCAAGCTTGGGGCGCGCAAAATCTAGAAAAAGTTCGTAGTGTGGTTGGGTCAACCCTTTTTATCACCTTAATTGGTGGCACAATTATCGCAATATTAGGCTTTGTTTTTGCTGAACATATTCTCAATCTTTTAGGTACTGACCCCAAAGTCATGCATATGTCGCTGCCTTATGTGCAGTGGATGTTGGCAGGTAGCCCGTTATTGTTTGTTTATATTATTTACACCTCTATTTTACGGGGTGTCGGTGATAGTGTTACCCCTTTGATTGCCCTAGGTTTAACCAGCCTCATCGGTTTAGCAGTCACGCCAGTCTTACTTAAAGGTTATTTTGGTTTTCCAGCCTTAGGCATCATCGCACCCGCGATTGCCACCATCTTAGGCTATAGTGCAGTGTTGATTTTTCTAGCTTTCTATCTCAACTATAAAAATCATCCACTTAAAATAGATCGTCAATTGCTCCAACATATCCGCCATGATGCCGAATTAAGCAAACTGATTTTTAAACTAGGCATTCCAACAGGCATTCAAATGGTCACCACTTCTTTGGCTGGATTGGTGATTATAAGCTTGATTAACCGCTACGGCGCAGAGGCAACTGCAGCCTACGGCGCAGTCAATCAAGTCCTCAACTATATTCAGTTTCCGGCATTGTCGATTGCCATCGCAGCATCGATCTTTGCCGCCCAAGCGATCGGTGCGGGCAAACCAGATCTGTTGGCCAAAGTCACCCGCACCGCATTAAGTATGAATTTTTTATTTACGGGTAGTCTGATCATACTGGCGTATTTATTCTCAAAATATTTAATGGCGCTATTCATTACTGATCCTGCGGTCATAGAACTGGGACAGCAATTATTGTTTATTGTGCTGTGGTCACTGCTGTTTTTTGGCGCAAGTGCAATTTTTGCCTCGATCATGCGGGCTAGCGGAACCGTAAACGTGCCAATGCTGATCAATATTTTTACTATTCTTTTAATCGAAGTGCCTTGTGCGTATTGGTTTAACACACTTTGGGGACTCAAGGGAATTTGGATGGCTTATGCACTCGCCTTTGTGTGTTTATGCCTATTCCAAGCCGCTTATTATCAATTTGTCTGGAAGAAACGCGAGATAAAGATTCTGATTTAAACGTAAAAGTTCATCATAATCTTTAGCGTCAAAAAAAAAGCCATTCAAACAAGAATGGCTTTTTATCTTAGTAGCGGAACTTACATCATTTTCGTTGCAAGTGCAGCAATACGCTGATATCCCGTTGGGAACAACCGTTGGAAAGAATCAACAATACGCGCATCTGCACCAATCAATAAACGACGTTTGTCTTTCAACACCGCATTTAGAATTTGACGTGCTGCTTCTTCTGGTGGCGTACGCAAGAATTTATCGAATTGTTTGATTGATTTACCTGGATCCATACCCAAGCTTTTCATGCTGTCATTCATTTTCGCCGCTTTTGCGATATTGGTTCGAATCCCGCCTGGGTGTACACAAAGCGAGCTGACACCACTCTTTTCAATATCAAGTTCTTGGCGTAAAGATTCTGTGAAACCACGCACAGCGAATTTGGTCGCGTTATACGCTGATTGCGTTGGTTGCGAGGTTAAACCGAAGATACTTGAAATATTGATGATATGACCATCTTTGGTTTGTTTGATAAACGGTAAAAATTCTTTAGTCCCGTAAACCACACCCCAGAAATTAATCCCAACGATCCACTCTAAGTCTTCATAGCTTGCGCCTTCCACGGTTGAACCGAGTGCCACACCCGCATTGTTGAAGATCATATTGACTGAACCATGATCTTGAACAGTGTCTTGCGCCCACTGTTTCACTGCATCTCGGTTTGAGACATCCAACACTTTTGTGGTCACTGTAATCTCAGGATACGCTTTCAATAGTTCGGTCGTTTGCGTCAAACCCTTTTCATTGATATCACTCAATGACAAATGACAACCTTGTTTAGCCAATAAAACAGCTAATTGTTGTCCAATCCCAGAACCTGCACCTGTGATCGCTGCGACTTTATTTTTAAAATTTTTCATTGCCTATCCTTTGTGTTGCGAATGATATGCACATATTCGCCTAGATTACGTGCAGTTTAAGATGTAACCAATATAATTTTGACAATACACGTTGTCAATATAGTACACTATGCTTTTAAGACAAATGGCAATAACACACACATTACTTGTCATATTGGGTCTATTTACATTTAATGAGATAAAATTTTTAGTCGATACAAGGCATAGTTGCATAATGTAAACTGAGCTAGACATACGGTATAAAGACTTTTAGGAAACGGTTTTTCAATGACAACTCAAAAGCAAGCCAAAGCGAAGAAAAACAACAGCGAAACCAAAGAGCGTCAATTCAAGGGTCTTTCTTTAACTGAACGTAAAGAAGCGCGTCGTGAAAAATTGATTGAAGCTGGGATCGCTACTTACGGCACTCAGGGTTTTTTCTCAGTCACTGTCAAAGATGTCTGTAATGAAGCCAAACTTACCGAACGCTATTTCTATGAATCATTTAAAAAAAGTGAGGAGTTATTCCAAACTGTTTTTTTAAGAATGATTGGGGAAATGCAAAGTTGTTTAACACAGGCGGTGTTACTGGCTGCGCCCGAACCGAAGAATATGGTGACTGCTGGGCTATCGGCGTTACTGAATACCATTCGAAACGATCCGCGTATGGCTCGGATTATTTATATTGATGCCATGTTGGTTCAAGACTTACACAATCAAGCGACGATCCAAGAAACCTTGACTCAGTTCGATCGCATCATTCAAGGTTTTGTAATGATCACCATGCCCAGTGTTCAACAAAGTACCGAGGAAGTGTCTTTGATGGCGACAGGTTTAAATGGTTATGTCACGCATATTATTATTCGTTGGGTCTCGGAAGGCTTTAAACAACCGCTAGAAGACGTGTTAGCGGCTTGTTGTGCGGTATTTTTATCCTTTATCGCAACAACATCACAAAAAAATTAAAATCATTTTACAGTTTTGTGACAAATAAAACTGCTAAACTAGGATCATATTAACCAAATGAATTCATTTGTTTTATTGATAAATTACCTGTCATCATTTGGTCACTATGCTGCCTCACAATTGTCACAATTTATTGCTAAATTCGACTTTATTAACTCTTTTGCAATGATATTGTCATAATTAATCTTTGTAATAAGCCTGTCATAACAACAAAACGGTTCACCATTACCGTTATAAATTTTGAGGGTATTGCGCTGTGAAAGATGACTATATTTTAATTGTCGACGATGAGCTACCGATTCGTGAAATGATCCATACCTCTTTGGATATGGCGGGTTTCCAATGTTTACAAGCTGAGGATGCCAAACAAGCACATCAAATTATCGTTGATCAGCGTCCTGCTCTCATCTTGCTTGATTGGATGCTACCAGGCGGTGTCAGTGGTGTAGATTTGTGCCGTCGCCTTAAACGCGATGAAAACTTGGCGGAAATCCCTGTGATTATGCTGACGGCTCGTGGCGAAGAAGATCATAAGGTACAAGGTCTAGATGCGGGTGCAGATGACTACATGACCAAACCTTTTTCTACCCGTGAACTGGTTTCTCGAATTAAAGCAGTCTTACGTCGTGCCAATGCACTCAGTGGCGAAAAAGTCATTGATGCCAATGGTTTGATGCTTGATCCTGTCAGCCAACGTGTCAGCTTCGGTGACAGCATTTTAGAGATGGGACCAACCGAATATCGTTTACTCGCCTTCTTTATGACTCATCCTGAACGCGCTTATACGCGCGCACAATTGCTTGACCAAGTCTGGGGTGGTAATGTCTATATCGAAGACCGTACCATTGATGTGCATATTCGTCGTTTACGCAAAGTGTTAGAACCTTATGGTGTCGATCGTTTTGTACAAACGGTACGTGGCACAGGTTATCGTTTTTCTACACGAGCTGATTTGGCAGCAGGTTAAAGCCCTTTATGTACGAACCCTATCCCGTCCCTGAACTGGCACGTGAACACCAGCGTTTTCGCTATAGCAGTTTATGGGCTTTTGCAAAGCAAGATTTAAGACTGTTACTTTTTTTCTTATTGATTGCAAGCTTAATCGGATTTGGAGTGGGCTATTTTTGGAGCTGTATTTTCATCGCATTTGTGGTGTTTTTCACTTTACAGCTCCGCTCGCTTTACTTGGTCAATGAATGGATTTCAAATCGTCCTTATGATGTTCCACCGAACTTAAATGGGATTTGGGGCGCATTACTGTTCAATGTCTATCGTGCTCAACGCCAAGAACGTATCGTTCAAGCAGAAATGGTGGGCTTGATTGACCGTGCACAATCTTCGTTGTTCGCCTTAGCCGAAGCAGTGGTATTGATTGATGATCAGCATCAAATCGAATGGTGGAACCCAGCAGCCGAGAAGCTATTGGGTATTGAGCCTTTAGATCGTGGACGCAACTTATTGACGATTTTACGTCAGCCGAGTTTCATTGAATATTTTAAACATAGCGATCAATCACCCGATGGGATTCGTCTACAAGTACAGATGGATGAAGAACGATATGTGCAGGTCAAACTGACACGTTTTGGCGGAGAAAGCCGACTGTTAGTGGCTTATGACACCACACGCGTACATAACCTAGAACAAATGCGTAAAGATTTTGTCGATAATATCTCGCACGAACTACGTACACCACTCACCGTGCTGAGCGGTTATATCGAAACCTTTACCGATCAGGATGATATTACCCCGCGTTGGAAACGTGCCTTCACGCAAATGCAATCGCAAACCAAGCGCATGAATGCATTGGTCAATGATTTATTATTGCTGTCCAATTTAGAAAATAATAAAAAAGTCGCCAAAAAACAGATCATTGATATGGCAAATTTAATGAATCAAATCTTTGATGATGCTCGTGCTTATAATTTAGATTATGGTCATACGCTCAATTTAGATATTGATAGTCATTGTGATCTGATTGGTTCAGATATGGAAATTGCCAGTGCTTTCAGCAACTTGATCACAAATGCAATTAAATACACCCCCAAAGGCGGCATTATTACCATTGGTTGGCATGAAGAGAACGATCAAGCCTTTTTTAGCGTACAAGATAATGGGATCGGTATTGACCCGAAACATTTGCCGCGTTTAACTGAACGTTTCTATCGGGTTGATAGCGCGCGAAGCCGTCAAACAGGTGGCACAGGTTTGGGGCTTGCGATTGTCAAACATGTCTTGATGCAACACGGCGCACATTTAGAAATCACCTCTAAAGAGAATGAAGGTTCGACCTTTACTGCTGTTTTCCCAAAAGAACGTTTATATCGAATGATCTAGGTATTCTACGCAACAGTCATAGTGCATTTTAAATTTAAAAAAGCCGATCCCAACAGATCGGCTTGTTTAGTTTTAGCTATTTGAAAATTAGCCAGCTACTTTCGAACCCAGTTCATTTTCTTCAAGCAAATGGCTGGGCAGACCAAAGATATGATCAAAAAGATAATTATAAACAAAGGTATAACATGGAATGATCACCATCAAACTAAAATCTAGTAAGAAGGCTTTGAGCAAACTAATCTGCATCCACCACGCAATCAGCGGAATCAAGATCATCACCAATATGATTTGGAAGCCAATCGCATGTGCAATTCGTCTCCACACCGTTCGTGTTTTGGAAATTTGGGTTTTTTCCCACATCTCAAAAACATAGTTATAAAAGAAATTGACCGTGACAGCGATCACCGCAATCAGAATCGATAAAGGCCCTGTATGGCTAATCGTGGTGCCAGAAAGTGCAGCCAAAATCAGCGCACAGATAAAAAAGCTAAAAACTTCATAGAAAAATACATAAGTTACTCTTCTTTTGGTTCCTTGCATCACGACACCTTAAAATCAATAATGATTGGATTTTACGCCTTAATTCTGATAAAAAAAGTTAATCGTGATCAGATTTACTGACAAGGGAACAGACATGAAACTTAATAGTGAACAGCTGGAATTAATCCTTGAAATTATGGATCGCGGTAATTTTTCAGCTGCCGCACGTGCATTAAATCGAGTTCCTTCCGCGGTCAGTATGGCGATCGCCAATTTAGAAGCTGAACTGAATTTAAAATTATTTGAACGCAGTAAGAATCATCTTGCACCCACGGAAGTCACACGCTCGATCGAACCCCATACACGATTGATCGTAACCAAAATGCGCCAATTAGAATTGCATCTAACCGAGCTTTCAACGGGTCTGGAAACCAGTCTCTCGATTGGTGTCGCGGCGGATATCAATCAGAAGTTTTTATTGGCAGGTATTGAGCATCTGATTCAACACTTTCCTCTCTTAAATATTGAAATGGTCAGTGCACCTCAACAAGAGTTAAGAGCTCGCCTACAACGTAATGAAATCGATCTCTATGTGGCATATAGCTCATCAACGATCGACGTCAATGAGCGGTTCCGATTACTCGGTGTTGAAAAATTTGTGGCTGCCGTTTCACCCAAAAAAGCACAACAGCTGAAAGATCATAATAAGAATGAACTGACGATGCTTTCAGAACTGAGACAAATCGTGATTGCCAGTAAAAATTATCCGCTGCCTGATCCACGGGTGTTGGTTTCAGATGCATGTTGGCATACCGATAATTTATCGATGGCAATCAATATGGTGGAACATGGCATGGGTTGGGGTAATTTTCCCCTATCCGTTATAAGTGAGCATTTTTCTAAACAAAGTTTGGTTCGATTAGAGTTTAGCGATACCATCAATGGCCTAGATATGCCGATTCATGCGATTTGGCAGAGTTACAAACCTTTGAGTAAGACCTTACAGATGCTTATTGAACTTTGGGTCAAACAAATTGAAATTGAATAAAAAAAGCCCGACATCCTGTCGAGCTTTTTCCATATTCCTTTCACTAGATATGATTCCTGTCATACCTCACATCCCGATGCGAAAACTTATTGTTATTGTTTTATGTTTTGGAACTTCCTGTTCCTGATGAGTTCATATTAGGTGATTCGATTGGGTCTGAATATGGGACATTGCCCCTAATCGTTGTAAGAAAAAGCGTACAGGGTTTTGGATTTGAAAAACTGCTGATCAACAGTCAAAGAATCTCAAATTCGTTTTTAATATAGCTTTTACCACTAAAGAAAATATTCTGACTTTTTCCGTATAGCGTCCATTGTTCTTTGTAGAAAACCAACTCACAATCAAAGACGGTTTAAGAGATCGGTTAGCATTAATATTTGATCTTCTCCTAGACTATCCTCGATTTCTTGTTGAACCTTCTGCCAATGAGGAAGAGCTACTTTTAAAAGCTGAAGTCCTTCTTGTGTTAGCTTTAAAGTCACTTCTCTTTGATCTTTATCACCTTGTGTCAGTTCCACAAGCGCCATTTTCGCTAGGACTTTCACATTCCGCCCCACTGTCGAACGCTCCAACTCCATGTTTTTAGCTAAAGATGTGAGGCTAATCGGTTCAGCTCTCTTAATCATTGATAAAAGAGAGAATTGAGTAATGTTGATGCCAAACTCAGCCAATGCAGCATTATAACGATGCCCTAAACGTCGGGAAGCACTGCGTAACTTTGCACTGTAACAAGGTAAAATCATAAGTCCAATTAATCCCTTCAGGTTAAGCTTAGTTTGACACAAATGATAAATCTTGTAGAACGGATATCTTTCCACTAACATGAGGGTATATACCCGTATTTTTCACTACTGTGGTTGATCTATGAAAATTGTTGAATATAACGATAAGTTTAAAAATGACGTTATTGATTTAATTTTAAGTATTCAAAATATTGAATTTGATGTCGGTATCCCATTAGCTGAGCAACCAGATATTCAAGATATACCTAAATACTTTATTACATCAGGTGGAAATTTTTGGTTAGCATTAGATCAAAACAATAAACTGATCGGAACAATTGGGCTTCAAGCACTTACGCCACAAACAGCTATTTTAAAAAAGTTTTTTGTTATTTCTGAATATCGAGGTCATCAAGTTGGAATGGCTTTATATAGTGAGCTTTTAAAATTTGCTGAAATAAATCAATTTTTAGAAATCTTTTTAGATACGCCAGCTAAAGCAACTCAATCACATAAATTCTATCGTAAAGCTGGATTTAAGGAGATTGCTAAGCAACTATTGCCTGTTGTATACCAATACCCAGACAGAGATTCACTCATTTTCCGTTTAAAACTTTAAGCTAGGGAAATAGGGATTTAGTCGAGTCATCAGGCATGCCCCCACTCAACGACATCAGAGATTAGGTAAAAATTTGAAAGAAAAAAGCTCGACATCCTGTCGAGCTTTTTTCCGTATTCCTTTCACTAGATACCATTCCTGTTGTATCTCACATCCCGATGCGAAAACTTATGATTCTTGTTTTATTTTTTGGAACTTCCTGTTCCTGATGAGTTGATATTAGGCCATTCGATTTGAGTTGAATATGGGATATTGTCCCTAATCGTTGTAGGAAAAAACGTACGGGGTTGTATTTAAAAATCTGGCTATAAGTACCTAAGCTGCTAATAAAAAATCTGTTTTTTTCAAATCTATCGATTTTATGGTTATCGATGTGAATAAAAATTTAATTTTGATTATGGAGTCAACTTTCTTTCATATAGTAACCATTATATTAAAGGCGTATTGCAAAAACTAAATTTATCTATAGTTTAAGAATGAACCTAAATTTTTGGAACAGAATATGAATATTTTCCCTTTTCCATTTCAAGTTACTGATTGGGAAAAAATAGAGACCACAGAATACAGTGGAGAAACAGGAAAAGCGTATTGGAAGACCCAGTATTTTGGTGAAGAAACCAATAAAATTCGAGTAAGAATTGTAGAGTATTCAGCCAATTACTTAGCCGATCATTGGTGTGAAAAAGGTCATATTTTATTTTGTTTAGAAGGTGAACTTGAAAGTAGATTAAAAGATGGCCGCACCTTTATTTTAACCCAAGGAATGAGCTATCAAGTTGGTGATCATGCCGAGCCGCACCAATCCTTCAGTTTGAATGGTGCTAAATTATTAATCATTGATTGAATTAATGTAATACAGTTGATGCAAACTTAAATTAATGACATTCAATGCATCCACTCAGTCATAGATCAGACTTTAAGTAAAAATTTGAAAGAAAAAAGCCCGACATCCTGTCGAGCTTTTTTCCGTATTCCTTTCACTAGATACCATTCCTGTTGTATCTCACATCCCGATGCGAAAACTTATAATTCTTGTTTTATGTTTTGGAACTTCCTGTTCCTGATGAGTTCATATTAGGTGATTCGACTGGGTCTGAATATGGGACATTGCCCCTAATCGTTGTAAGAAAAAGCGTACAGGGTTTTCTAAAACTGGATTGGGAATATCAAAGTCGATTATGTAACAACTCTTTTACTAAACGACATTCAAGTACGACACAATATGACGCTTAATGTCTATTATACATTCAAATTTACATTGGTATTCTATATATTGAAAATAAGAAGGGGAGTCCTGTTATGAGAAACAAATTAAATATCATTAAAGCTTCAGACCCGAGATTTAATGAATTGTTAGAGAATAATCAAGTAATTCTTGGAAATAATCCTATAGAAACAATATTGCGTACTAGACAACCAACGCCAAATATTAAATTAGTTCGTGAGAAAACAGGGGTAACTCAAGCCGAATTTGCGGCGCGATTATTTATCAGCCTTAAAACTCTTGAGAAATGGGAAAAAGGGAAATGTCAACTTAATGGTCCAACTACAATGCTATTACATATTCTAAATGCAAAACCAGAACTAATTTTTATTAATTGAATAAAAGAGGAAAGACGATGTTAAGCAATCAAAGTTCATTAACTTTTAAAAAATTAATGTCTTTAATAAATGATAACCCCCTCAATGGAACTACTAAAATTAAGTATGTTCGTCATAAAGATAATAGAGAATTTTGTGATCTGTTTGAAGATGCATTATCAAATATCAATAACTTAGAAGAATATCAACGAATACAAAGTAGAAATGTATTTAAGGGACTCGATTACATTATCTCTTTTTTAGGTACAGAAAAGAAGAAAGCCTTATTCTGGGGAGTCTTCAAAGTCAAGAATGAAACCTATAATTCAGATAACCTATATGAATATGATCTTGAAGAAATGCCTCAATTTAACGAGTTTAAGTTTCGTCTAGTCGTTGATTGGGGAGATGCAACTTTAGCATGGCATCAACATTACACCTCGGACAAGAATATTCTTGAAATATATCCAGTGGGAGGGTTAGACAAATTTCCTGGATATGAATATGTTAATTTATCTTGGAAACAGTTAACACAAGTTTTAGAAAAGGAAGTTTGGCGAACTGCTCTACAAAATCAAAAAGCCGTTTATTTAATTACAGATACATCTAATGGCAAAAAGTATGTAGGCTCAGCATATGCGAAAACCATGTTATTAAATAGATGGGGAAACTATGCCAAAAATAGGCACGGCGGAAATATTCAATTAGAACAAATTCCTAAAGAACATATTGAAAAAAATTTTAGATATTCTATCTTGGATATTTTCAAGTCAACAACTGATGATAACATTATATTACACCGAGAAAGTTGGTGGAAAAATATTCTACTCTCTCGGCATGCTGAATTTGGTTATAATTCTAATTAAAGTTACCTCTAGCCTCAACTCTATGCAAAATAAATAAAAGCCCCTTAAACTCATTAAGGGGCTTTTATTTATTTTAATTTTAAAACTTAAACCGAATGACCCAACCGCTCACCCATCACAACAGCCGAATTGGCTTTAAACTGTTCTTCCCACACCATCTTGTCTTTTTCAAACAATACCACTGCGGTTGAACCGAGATAGAAACGGCCAAGTTCTGCGCCTTTCTCAAGTTTCATCTGATGATGCTGTAACTCAACACGGCCTGTTGGTTTTACTTTACCTGTTGCAACCGTTTCAATGCCTGCCACAATCATTGCACCCACTAAAACCACAGCCATACGGCCAAGCTCAGTATCAAACAAACACACCATGCGTTCATTACGCGCAAATAAACCAGGAATGTTTTCCGCAGTCACTTGGTTCACTGAAAATAATTCACCCGGAATATATAACGTTTCCGTCAATGTGCCTGCCAATGGCATATGCACACGGTGATAATCTTTAGGTGACAAGTAAACAGTCGCAAATTGACCTTCATGGAATGGCTTCGCCAATTGCGGATCACCAATCAATTTCTCAACAGAAAAACTCTGACCTTTGGCTTGGAAAATATCACCTGCTTCAATTTTACCAAGCTGTGAAATCGCACCATCTGCAGGGCAAACAACACTATCTGCTCGCTCGTCTACACCACGTACCCCATTTTTTAAGGCCCGGGTAAAAAACTCATTGAAAGACTTGTATTGCAAAGCATTGCTTTGCTCAGCAATACTCATATCAATACCATATTTTGCTTTGAATGCTTGAATAACAGCAGTTTTCACCAAAACATTTTCACTTGCGGCAACCTTGCCAATAACACGACTGAGCTGATGTTGCGGTACTAAATTTTGTGCTTTGATAAAGAATTGTTTTTTTAAATCTGCTGCAAAACTCAAGACGGTGACTCCCCTGAAATAATAGGACTATCGAGGCGATTGCCCCATTCACTCCACGCACCATCGTAGGCTCTGACTTGCCAATTGAGCAATCTCGCCAAAATATACGCCAAGCCTGAACGGTGATGCGACTGACAATACACCACGACAGGTTGTTGTAAATCAAAGCCTAATTGCTCTAAACGTTGTTGAGTGCGTTCAAGCGAGTGTAATTTTAGATGATTTTCACGATTAAGGGCAGTACTCCACTCAAAATGCATTGCATTTGGGATGTGACCGCCGCGTCGCGCAGCTAAACGCAGACCTGTATATTCTTCATGACTACGACAATCCCACAACTGGATATTGTGTTCTTGAACCTGCTCTAATAATTCATTGTATTCAATACGGTGTTGTTGTACCGCATTCAAATCCACCTGTACAAGTTCGCGAACTGGAATAACGGTTTCAACGTCAGTGGTCGTTGGCAAACTTGCACCCAACCAAGCGTGAATGCCGCCATTGATTAGACTGGTACGAGTAAACCCAAGGCAATGTAAATTCCAGATCAAGCGTCCTGCCCAAGCCCCACCTTCATCGTCATAGACCACCACATGATGCTGAGGTGAAATATTTAATTTTTCAATTAAGGCTTTTAAACCCTCTACATCGGGCAATACACCATTGGCTTGTTCATTTTGCGCAACTAAATATTTAGGCTGTAAATGAATCGCATGGGGAATATGCAACTGTTCATAAACCGATGCCCGACTTAAATCAATCACACGAATCAATTCATGCCCTAAATGCGGAACAAGTTGTTCAGGTTCAATCAGTAAACCGAGTTTAAAATCAATGTCAGTCATTGTTATGGAATCTTGTGATCACAGCATTGTGATTGATTTTAGCATAGCTCACTTTTTATCTTCGTCTGATTTTTCATATTCATTTAGCAGAAAAATGGATATGGATAATCTAAATCATCACATCCAACACATATTTCGCCTTTATAAAAATAAAGGCTAACGCACCTGACAGCAGCTATCGTGGAGGCGGCAGGGATGCCGCCCGTTTGGCTGCCTTGCGCTGCTTTCAAAGCGTTGCTTTGAAATTGCTCAGGATGTGCCGTCAGCCAAACAAAGGGGTTTTGTTACTTTTGCCCAGTCAAAAGTAAGGTAATGCCCACACGAAGAACTTATACCTTGTAAATATTCAGAGGCTGTGCTGGCTTTCGATGAGTCAATGTCATAACTAAATAATTTCCTCAATCTCAAATACCTGTCGTAAATAAGCAAGGAAGGTCTCATTATCACTCATGGTTTTTCCTGAACTATCCGAGATTTTGGCTACAGATTGTCGATTACACTCCACCAATTTCAACACAATATTCAACGGTGTCTGCCCCATATCATTGGTCAGATTGGTTCCTATTCCAAAACTAACTTGGAAACGATCTTTAAAATACTGATGTAATAACCATGCCTTTTCTAAATCAAGACCATCACTAAAGGTCAGCATCTTGGTTTTGGTATCAATTTTTAATTTACGGTAGTGAGCATAAGCTTTGTCGCCCCACTCATACGGATCACCACTGTCATGCCGCAAGCCATCAAATAACTTGGCAAAATACAAATCAAAATCACGCAAGAAGGCATCCATACCGACCACATCGGTCAAAGCAATACCAAGATCTCCCCGATACTCTTGTACCCACGCTTCTAGTGCCGCTTTCTGGAAGTTGCGTAATCGCACATCCAATGCTTGAAAGGCTTGTAAAAACTCATGCGCCATCGTTCCGATGGGGCTAATGCCAAGTTCTTTAGCTAATAGCACATTGCTGGTTCCACGAAATACGGTTGGTGCAGCAGTATGAAACGCTTGTACCACATGCTTCTGCCATTCAAAACTATAACGGCGACGTGTCCCAAAATCTGAAACCAAAAAGGGTGGATCATTTTCTTGTTGTAATTCAGCATACTGTTGCAACTGAATCAACTTCTGCTGTAACCGACGCTCACCTTCAACCCAAACATCATCATGACGAATACGGCGGAAATACAATTCATTAACGATGGCCAAGACAAAAATCTCAAACATCATCGCTTGAACCATGGGTCCTTCGATTCGAATATCCAAACGCCCAGCTTCATCAACACTGGCCTGAATAAAACGACGTTTCAGTTGGAATAATTCTAGATAATCAACGAAATCACTTTTGATAAAGCGCAATGAACGTAAATATTGCAGCTCATCTTCTGCAAATTTTAAATCGCAGAGCAAATCCAGTTGATGATTTAAATCAGCTAAAATTTCTGCCAAAGGATAAGCCGTATCTTTTAAATTCCGACAACGAAATAAATAAACACTATGGGTTTGCGGAAACTGATGTAACACCACTTGCAACATGGTGAATTTATATAAGTCGGTGTCGAGTAAAGATCGAATAATGGCAGACATAGGTGCTGGTTTTAACCCATTCTTTTGCAAATATATCTCGTTATACAACCAAAGCGCTGCTGTTGGATAGTAGACTTTTGCTGCAAAGTCACTTTTTAATCAAGCTTCTCTGCTAAAATCGCCTGTCTTTTTTCAATTCTCTTTCAATGTTATGCGCGCAGTTATTCAACGAGTCCTCGAAGCCAAGGTTGTGGTTGACGGTCAAACGACTGGTGAGATTCAACACGGTTTATTGGTGTTTTTAGGCCTCGGCAAAGAAGATACCTTAGAGAAAGGGCAAAAGTTGATTGATAAGATTCTAAAATATCGAATCTTTGATGATGAACAAGGCAAAATGGGCTGGAATGTCAGCCAAGCCAAGGGTGGGATTTTATTAGTCTCTCAGTTCACCCTTATGGCGCAAACCCAAAAAGGGTTACGACCTGACTTTGGACCTGCTATGCCACCGACTGAAGCCAAAGCGCTGTATGAACAATTGGTTGAGTATAGCCGTCAACAATTTGAACAGGTTGAAACAGGGGTTTTTGCGGCGGATATGAAAGTGTACTTAATCAATGATGGTCCAGTGACTTTTAACTTAGAAATCGAATAATTCCAAACAATAAAAAAGCTGCCAATTTGAAAACATCAAATTGGCAGCTTTTCTTATGGCTTTTTATCTGCCCGTTTTTTCTTTAATAAATGCACGAACTTGACGAAGCTTCTGTTTTACAGGTTTTGGCACTTTAGGTGGAATTAATTTCGCAGCTTGGTTGAACCACACCAACAAACTAAAGTCGCCTTCCATTTTAATACTGCCATCTTGCATCCCAGTCATGAACGCAGTTGGATCACCTTTTACTAACGTTTTTACACCTTGCTCACTATCGGCAAACTGTAAAATAAAGTCAGCTTTTTCTGGGCTACCTGCAACTGTCTCAATCTTGCCATGGTTCACAAGGATTTGACGCGCCAATCCTAGATCAGTTCCGATTTGTATACGGAATTCGCGATCATGTACCAACTCAATAAACTTCGGGCTAGTACGTGCTAATTGCTTCATACGTAACGCCAAACCTGCCACTAACAAATCAAGTGGATCAGTACTTACATCAACAATAGGTAGCTTAACCACAGGTAAAGAAGAAAGCTTCATGACATTTATGCCTACAGTATATGGTGGAAATTAAGACAATCCGTATCCTAGCACAATTGTAGAAAGGTCGGTAAAAGCTTTGTCACAGAATACAACAAAGGCATGCTGAGCATGCCTTTGTTGTTGTTCAAATTATTATAAATTATCGGCTAGAACATTGTTGCTGATCGTCCTTATATACTGGTGTATGTTCAATATACTGACGATTTGCTAACTGTTTTTGTGCTTGTTTGTCTTCACGTAAAAGGATAAATGTAACCGTCACCATCGCGAGGCTCAGGGCCGTCAGATAACTATAAGCGACTGATATTTCGAAGATGGTTTGCACACCAAAGCGTACCACTTCTAACAGTCCCCAACAGAGCATACCTGCCAACATAAAACCTAACCAACGACGATAAGGAGAAAAGAAAACAGCAATAACTGCGACAGCGATTAAGCCAAATCCAACCCACATGGTGAAATTCGCTGCTTCCATAGGAACCTCCGTCTTAAAAAAGATGGTCTGTATTCTTGTTCAGACCTCATCATAATTGTTCTGTATCTCTAACAGTACTTCGTATTGCATTTGCGTCTTTAAGCATTATGGAGTGTTTTTTTTAGAAAAAAAGAGCCTGAAATTAACCACACGACACAAGCTGTCGCAATATGCTTTTGTCATTACATTTTTTTAAATTACAAAAGTCCTGAATTTCCATATAGCATCAATTGCAGCGTGTCATTACAAAAAAATAGACATCAATTCGGATGTATAAAAACTTTTTTCTGAATTTTTTTATCGTTGTTTTTCTATACATTTAGACATAAATATGAAGAAAAAAAGACAGGATAAAATGCACAGTGCCGCTCAAAAAGCGGCACCATTTTAATGCAATTATCGCTGTGTTTAAGCACGATTCAGATCTTTATCGTGCATTCCTAATAGATACAGCACCCCATCCAAACCCACGCTAGAAATAGCTTGATTGGCATTTTGACGCACCAATGGTTTAGCACGGAATGCAACACCTAAACCTGCTATAGACAGCATCGGTAAATCATTGGCACCATCCCCCACCGCCATGGCTTGTTCAAGTGAGATTCCCATCCGTTCAGCCAATTGGCGTAACAATTCAGCTTTACGTGCACCATCAACAATTGCGCCTTGGACTTCACCAGTAACAACGCCATCTTGTACATCTAAAATATTGGCGTGAACTTCATCAATCCCAAGTTTTTCTTGTAAGTATTCAGCGAAATACTGAAAGCCACCAGATAAGATCGCAGTCTTATAACCC
Organism: Acinetobacter sp. 2JN-4; assembly: GCF_003687745.1. Classification (NCBI taxonomy): domain Bacteria; kingdom Pseudomonadati; phylum Pseudomonadota; class Gammaproteobacteria; order Moraxellales; family Moraxellaceae; genus Acinetobacter; species Acinetobacter sp. 2JN-4. The sequence goes on from NZ_RDNY01000002.1 coordinate 433,069, forward strand.
AATGATTTTAATGTCGTAATCAGACGCTCAGCACCTTCAGTAATAGTCAAACGTTCTGCAATCTTAGGTAGAACCGAAGCATCTAAACCTTTCAATAAAGCAACGCGAGCACGAAAGCTTTGTTGAAAATCTAATTCACCTTGCATAGCACGCTCTGTAATTTCAGCAACTTGCGCACCAACACCCGCTTCTAAGGCGATTTCATCAATCACCTCTTGTTCAATTAAAGTCGAATCCATATCAAAGCATACTAAACGACGATTACGGCGATAAGCATTGTCTTCTTGCACTGCGACATCAATATTCAATTCGCCAGATAAACTTAAACAGGCAGCACGCATGGCTTGTGCATCTAGCATTTGACCACTTAAACCAAACTGCACACAGGCACGACGAGGAAAATGACTTTCTTCTTCTAAAGCCAAACGACCTGACAGTCGGGTAACTGTTTCGATATTAAAGCCCTGACCTGACACAATATTTGTGACAGCTTGCAAGTGTTCTGCGGTTAATTCTGGCGCAAGCGCTGTGACAATATAACGTGTTCTGCCACCTTCACTGACCCATTGCTCATATTCTGCGTTGGAGATTGGTTTAAATCGAACAGTTAAGCCAATATCATGTGCTAAAATCAGGATCTCTTTCATTGCTAATGCAGTTGCAGTTTCATTATCCGAAGCAACAACAATCCCTAAAGTGAGTTGATTGTGGATAACGGCCTGTCCAACATCGAGTATTTGCAAAGAATGTACGGATAGTACTTGCATTAATCGAGTAAACTGATTCGGTTGATCTGGTCCTAAAAAGGATATAAGAATGATTTCTCGCATGAATTGACTCGTGTTTGAGCGACAACTATTGTGTAAGAATCATAGCATAACCCATGAATCTATTTGCCTTGGAAATTTAACTTGAATGCGCCTCGCCAAGGGCTATTTGCTAGCCTACTGATCGTAAGTTTTGCATTGCATACCTTTTTATTGGTGATTGCAACGACACATCAACTCAATGAAAATCGCGCCAGCCAAGGACAGCTGATGACCAGTCAGCTGGTGGCAGATAGTCTTGCAGAACTGGAACCCGCCAATACCGTTTCGTTGGCATTGGTTGCCAATCGCTATGCCACCAATCCAAGCGTTGCATCGATTCGTATTTTAAATGCAAATCAGCAAGTGCTGGCGACCAGTGGTATGGCCAAAACACGTCAGGGCGAAGTATTCGTCCGCGATGCATTGCAAAATGAAAAGAAAGTCGGAACGGTTGAAATTACCTTAATTCAACCTAGCATTGGGGAGATCTTGCGTACCCAATGGTTGGCAATATTTGCATCCTTATTTATTCACTTCCTGATTTGGTTGGCTTATCGTGTGATTGCTCGCCCAACACGCAGTGAATACTTGGCGCGTATCAATCAAGAAAACCATCTTAAACATGAAATTCAGCGTTTAACCCAAGCTCTCGCGCTTGAAAAGCAAAATACCATCACCTTAGTGGCTCAAGCGCAACAACAAACCAAAGCACAAGCCAAACCGCGTGTTGAAAAAACGCCAATAGATCCATCTCAAATGAATCATCAAGCTTTGGCACTCAATATTCAGTTTTATGACCCAAAACAGCTTTTAAATAGTGTCAACCAGTCTGTTTCGGTGCCTTATTTCAAATTGTGCCAATTGTTCTTAGATAAAAGCATCGATCTCTGCGCTAAGCATTATCAAATCGATGCAGCTCAAATTTGCGTGGTACAAGAGTTCAATGCTGAAGGTGCAACCTTATCGACCACCTCGGAACAACCACATGCACTAGAATGTTTGATGATGGTTGGTGCGGTATTCCAGTTATTGGCCGAAGTGCTTTACAAGCGCTATCGTGAAGATAAACGCTTTGCGCTACAAACCCGTGGTGCTGTTGCTAGCGCTGTTGATGCAATGCAACTGGATGCCATCGAAGCCGCAAAACGTTTAACCCAACATTTACATGCCAAAGAAGCGGCCTTACACCTCAACCACGATCAGCTCAAAACCATTCAACATCGCTATGAATTGGTTGCGATGCCGAATCCAAGCAATATCATGACACGTCATGCTTTTATGATTAATGGTATGAATGAAGAATGTGCGACCTTGGCACAAACGATACGTACTGAAATCCTGATGGGGAAAAAAGCCAAAGCTGCGACAGAATCTTAATACGCATACTTCATATAAAGAACGGTCATCTCGTTTTATCCACCATCATTCAAGACTTTGCGCCTCCCCTGACGCAAAGTCTTGTTCGTTTTACAATACCTGAGCAAGAGCAAAGCACTGCTTTGATCGCAGCGCAAGGCGAAGCTCGATGACAGAAATATTTTTTTGCCGCAATGAACGCTATAGCTCCTAAGGTGAAATATCAACAGCCGCTAAGAAGCACAGGCGAAATTTTTTAAAATGCGTTAAACTATGTCAGATTTATCGAATACTAGTGCCTTAAAGGGCAGCAAAAAGGTGAAAACGAATGCCGCTAAGTTGTGTTGAAGAGCTTGTCGCAGATATTCGTGCAGGCAAAATGGTCATCCTTATGGATGACGAAGATCGTGAAAATGAAGGTGATTTAGTCATCGCTGCGACGCATGTGCGTCCTGAAGATATTAACTTCATGATCACCCATGCACGTGGTTTGGTCTGCCTGACCCTGAGTCGCGAACGCTGTAAACAACTCAACCTCCCACTGATGGTTGACCAAAACGGCGCACAGCATGCAACCAACTTTACGCTTTCAATTGAAGCGGCAGAAGGCATTAGCACAGGTATTTCTGCGGCTGAACGTGCCCATACCATTCACGCTGCAGTTGCTGCACATGCCAAACCAAGTGATATTGTACAACCAGGTCATATTTTCCCATTAATGGCTCAACCAGGTGGTGTACTTCATCGTGCTGGACATACCGAAGCAGGTTGTGATCTGGCTCGACTTGCAGGTTTAGAACCTGCATCTGTCATTTGTGAAATTATCAATGATGATGGCACCATGGCACGTCGTGCGGATTTGGAAATATTTGCTGAAAAACATGGTTTAAAAATTGGAACCATTGCAGATCTGATTCACTACCGTATGACCAATGAACAAACCGTAGAACGTTTGTCACAAGAAAGTATACAAACTGAATATGGTACATTTGAACTGTATAAATACCGTGAACTTGGTAATCCAGATATTCATTTAGCTTTAGTCAAAGGCGAACCAAAGCAAGGTGTAACCACTGTCCGTGTACATGGTTTCAGCCCAATTCGTGACTTATTAAAGCTAAATAAAGCAGATGGTTCTTCTGCTTGGAATTTAGATCTTGCCCTCAAAACCATTGCAGCAAGCGAACGTGGCGTTTTAGTTTGGATCGGTCAGGACCATTTACAAGATTTAGGTCATGCTTTCGATCAGTTAAATCAACCAAAACCGCTCAAATCAAATGCTGCACTTTCACATCAATATCAAACCATTGGTGTAGGCGCACAGATTTTACGTGATCTAGGCGTTGAAAAAATGAAGTTGTTGAGTTCTCCACTTCGTTTCAATGCCCTATCAGGATTTAATTTAGAGGTCGTGGAATACATCACTGCCGATCAAATCACAGCAAAATAATCGAGGTTGCTATGGCAATTCGCCGAATTGAAGGTTTATTACATCTCGCAAGCGAAGGTCGCTATGCGATCTTAGTGGGTCGTTTCAACAGCTTTGTGGTTGAACATTTACTTGAAGGTGCTATCGACACTTTAAAACGCCATGGCGTTTCAGAAGAAGCCATCACCGTGATCCATGCACCAGGTGCGTGGGAACTGCCTATTGTTGCGAAAAAACTCGCTGCATCAAAAAACTTTGATGCCATTATTGCATTAGGCGCGGTGATCCGTGGTAGCACACCACACTTTGACTTCGTTGCAGGTGAGTGTGCCAAAGGCTTAGGTGTTGTGGCACTTGAAAGCACAATGCCTGTCATCAATGGTGTCTTGACAACAGACAGCATTGAACAAGCAATTGAACGTTCTGGTACGAAAGCAGGTAATAAAGGTAGCGAAGCTGCACTTACTGCAATCGAAATGGTTAACTTATTAAAGGCAATTTAAAGCATGTCGCAAACACTTCAGGCCGCTTATGCAGCGAAACGCAAAGCACGTCGTTTTGCTGTACAAGGAATTTATGAATGGCAAATGAGTCATAATCCTGTCCATGAAATTGAAGCACGTACCCGTGTCGAAAATGCCATGCATAAAGTTGACCTTAACTATTACCATGAATTGCTCACGCAAGTGGTTGCTCAACATGACGCTTTAGATGAGTTACTTATTCCAGTCCTTGACCGTGAGTTGAACGCACTGGATGGTGTTGAACTTGCAACTTTACGACTCGGTGCTTACGAACTTCGAGATCACCTCGAAGTTCCGTATCGTGTGGTGCTGGATGAAGCAATTGAATTAGCAAAACACTTTGGTGGTGCTGATAGTCATAAATACATCAATGGTGTATTAGACCGTTTATCATCAAAATTACGTGAAGCTGAAAAACAGCAAGCAAAATAAAGGCTTGATGTTCTATGGCTGAGTTCTCGATCATTGATCAATATTTTAAACGCACATCAAAGCTTGATGTTAGTTTAGGCATCGGTGATGACTCAGCCATTGTCACCCCACCTCCCTCACAACAGTTGGTGATCTGTGCAGATACGCTTGTTGCGGGTCGGCATTTCCCCTTAGACACCTCAGCCCACGCCATTGGCTGGAAAAGTGTAGCGGTCAACTTATCTGACTTGGCTGCAATGGGTGCAAAACCACATAGTATTTTACTTGCTTTAAGCCTTCCGACGATCGACCACGATTGGTTAGCCGAATTTAGCCGCGGGCTATTTGACTGTTGTGACCAATTTGGGGTTGCATTGATTGGTGGTGATACTACTCAGAGTACGCAACTGACGATCAGTGTGACTGCACTCGGCTGGATTGAACACGGTCAAGCGATTACTCGATCAGGCGCTCAAGTCGGCGATTATATTTGTGTCAGTGGTCAAATCGGTGATGCTGCATACGGATTACAACATTTAGGTCATCCTCTACAGCAACGCCTCGACTATCCAACGCCACGTTGTCATTTAGGACAACAGCTCAAAGGCTTGGCATCCAGCATGATTGATATTTCAGATGGGCTTGCGCAAGACCTTGGTCATATTCTTAAAGCATCCAAGCGCGGTGCCAAATTATTGCTCGATCAGCTACCGATAGATAAATCACTGAAAGCACAAGATATGCGGCAAGCTTGGCATTATGCGCTGGCTGGTGGCGATGATTACGAACTATGCTTTACAATATCACCGCAAAATTATGAGAAACTGTTGCGACAACACTTAGATGTTCCGCTTACAATAATCGGCGAAATTGCCCAGCAAACTGGATTGCTATTTGAGTATATGGGCGAGATTTACCCATTGGATGTTCATGGATACCAACACTTTGCATAAACCACCCATTCGCTTCAATCAAATGACTTGGTATAACCGCTGCATCGTTTTCTGTGGTGTTGGCTTTGGTTCCGGTCTCAGTCCTAAAGCACCGGGTACTTTTGGTTCTGCTTTCGCCTTGCTGTTTGTCCCACTTTGGCTATATCTTGGATTATCGGCAAGTATTGTGGTGGTTTTATTGATGTCGCTGATCGGCATTTATATCTGTGGACATACCGCCAAAGTCCTCAATGTACATGATGATGGCCGTATTGTATGGGATGAATTTGCTGGACAATCCATCACCTTACTTCCTTTACTGTATTTACAACAACTAAATTGGCTCTGGGTTCTGGTCGGATTCATCTTGTTCCGCATCTTTGACATTTGGAAACCATTCCCAATCAATTGGGTGGACCAAAAAGTGTCTGGTGGTCTAGGCATCATGCTAGATGACATCATTGCTGGAATTTGGGCAGCGCTTTGTATTTTTATTATTCACTTTTATTTTCTAACTTAAGCTATTGATATTAGAGTTAATCATGTCAACAACAGTTATTATTCTTGCAGCAGGGAAAGGAACGCGCATGCGTTCACAACGACCAAAAGTATTACAACCACTCGCGGGTCGTCCACTGCTCGGTCATGTAATTCAAACAGCAAAAAAGCTGCAGGCTCAAAATATTATTACCATTTATGGGCATGGTGGAGAACTGGTCAAACAAAGCTTTGCTGAAGAACAAATTGAATGGGTTGAACAAGCCGAACAACTTGGAACAGGCCATGCCGTTCAAGTGACTTTGCCCGTTTTACCTCAAGATGGCGTTTCTTTGATTCTCTACGGTGATGTGCCTTTAGTTCGCCAAAGCACGCTTGAACAACTGCTTGATGCCTCTAGCCAATCAGGTATTGGTATGATCACGCTCAATGTTGAAAATCCAACGGGCTATGGCCGTATCGTTCGTGAAGCAGGAAAAATTCAAGCGATTGTTGAACATAAAGACGCGAATGAAGAACAGCGTCAAATTCAAGAAATTAACACGGGCATTTACTGTGTCAGTAATGCCAAATTGCATCAATGGTTACCAAAACTATCCAACAACAATTCACAAGGTGAATATTACCTGACCGATATTGTGGCGATGGCGGTTGCGGATGGTTTAGAAATTGCATCGATTCAACCTGAATTGGCATTTGAAGTTGAGGGTGTCAATGATCGTTTACAGCTTGCAACCCTAGAGCGCCAATTTCAGCAACAACAAGCCAAAGAGCTGATGCAACAAGGTGTGCATTTGATTGATCCAAGTCGTTTTGATCTTCGTGGCCGCTTAATATGCGGTCAAGATGTACTGATTGATGTCAATGTCATCATTGAGGGTGATTGTGAACTTGGCGATAACGTCCAGCTCGGTGCAGGATGTATTTTAAAAAATACACGTATTGCTGCGGGTACCCAAGTTCAAGCTTATAGTGTGTTTGAAAATGCGGTTGTTGGTGAAAATGCGCAGATCGGGCCTTTTGCTCGTCTACGCCCCGGTGCAAAATTAGCCAATGAGGTGCATATTGGTAACTTTGTTGAGGTTAAAAACTCGAATATCGGTCAGGGTTCTAAAGCCAATCACTTTACCTATTTAGGTGATGCCGATATCGGTGCGGATTGTAATATCGGCGCTGGCACCATTACCTGTAATTATGATGGTGCAAATAAACATCGAACCATTATTGAAGATCAGGTCTTTATTGGCACCAATAACTCGCTGGTTGCACCGATCAAAATTGGTCAAGGTGCTACCACTGGCGCTGGTTCAACCCTAACCCGAGATGTAACTGGGCATAGTTTAGCGGTCGAACGATCTAAGCAGTTTGAAAAAGCGAATTATCAACGTCCCCAGAAGTTGAAAAAATAAGAGGATAAAATTATGTGTGGTATTGTTGGTGGCGTTGCTGAACGTTGTGTAACCGATATTCTCATTGAAGGTCTTAAACGTCTCGAATATCGTGGTTACGATTCGGCAGGTTTAGCATTATTAAATAATCAAAAAATCTTACGTGAACGCCGCGTAGGAAAAGTCGCCAATTTAGATGAAGCGGTATCTGAACAAAAATTAACCGGAAATATCGGGATTGCACACACGCGTTGGGCGACTCACGGCAAACCGACTGAGAACAACGCTCACCCACATGTATCAGGTAATGTTGCAGTGGTTCACAACGGTATTATTGAAAACTACCAAGAACTCAAGGATGCATTACAAGCACAAGGCTATGTGTTTAGCTCTCAGACCGATACTGAAGTGGTTGCGCATCTGGTCAATGATGCACTAAAACAAACGGATAGCCTATTAGAAGCGGTACAAAAGGTTACACCTCAGCTTAAAGGCGCGTATGCGTTGGGTATTATCCACACTGCACATCCAGATGAACTCATCACCGTACGTGAAGGTTCACCGCTTGTCATCGGTGTGGGAATTGGTGAGAATTTTATTAGCTCAGACCAATTGGCATTATTACCTGTCACCAATCGCTTTGTTTATTTAGAGGAAGGTGATATTGCACGTTTAACACGCAGCAGTATTGAGGTTTTTGTTAATGGTGAGGCTGTTGAACGTCCTGTAAAAGAATTGGACGCAACCGTAAGCAATGTATCCAAAGGCGCATATAAACACTTCATGCTGAAAGAGATTTATGAGCAGCCTGAAGCGATGCAGCAGACTATTGCTCAAGCACTGAATGGCAATACCCTACGTGAAGATTTCCTCAGCTACGCCAATGCGGATTTTAGTAAAATTCAACAAGTACAAATCATTGCCTGTGGTACCAGCTACCATGCGGGGATGATCGCAAAATACTGGTTTGAGCAGTTGATTGGGGTATCTTGTCAAATTGAGATTGCTAGCGAATTCCGCTATCGCAATCCTGTCATTGTCGCAAATACCTTATATCTCTGTATCTCTCAATCAGGTGAAACAGCGGATACTTTAGCGGCATTACGTGAAATACAAAAACGTGCGAAAGCGCAAAATATCGACATTAGTACCATGACGATTTGTAACGTTGCGACCTCATCAATGGTTCGTGAGACAGATCATCATTTATTGACGTTGGCAGGCCCTGAAATTGGGGTTGCATCAACCAAAGCCTTCACTACACAGCTTGCGGCATTGATGTTACTGATCCTCAAAGTAGGACAAGTCAAGCAACAGCTTTCTGCGGCACAACTCACTGAAATCATAGAGGCATTGTGGCACTGTCCGAAAGTCATTTTAGACACATTACAGTGTGATACCGACATCTTACGTTTATCCACACTGTTTGTTGAGAAAAACCACTGCTTATTCTTAGGCCGTGGTACCCATTTCCCAATCGCGCTTGAAGGTGCGTTGAAACTGAAAGAAATTTCATATATCCATGCCGAAGGTTATGCTGCGGGTGAGCTAAAGCATGGACCACTGGCTTTAGTGGACAATGAAATGCCAATCGTGATTTTAGCGCCAAAGGATGAAATGCTCGATAAATTAAAATCGAACATGGAAGAAGTACAAGCGCGTGGTGGCGAATTGTTTGTGTTTGCGGATGAAAATAGCGGCATTCAAGGCAAAGATCGTCAACATGTCGTGCATATTCCAACGATCAATGAATGGTTAGCACCAATTGTTTACAGTATTCCTGTGCAATTACTGTCTTACCATGTTGCGGTATTACGTGGGACCGATGTCGATCAACCTCGTAATCTCGCCAAGAGCGTTACTGTAGAATAATCAAATAGATAGAAGGAGGCTTTAAGCCTCCTTCTATTTTTATCAAGCTGAAAAAAAATCTAAAAAAATATGCTAAGCCACATAACGGCTGGTTTTATGATTCAGTAAAATAATCGAATTTAGAATCACCGCACCAAAAATTGAAATCAGAATTAATGTCCAATCCACAAAAAATAACGACACCAGCAAGATCGCCACATCGATTCCCATCTGCGCCTTTCCTGCTGGAATCTTAAAACGTTCTTGTAAATAAAGCACCAGTAGATTGATTCCACCCAAGCTTGAGCGATGACGAAACAAAATCAAAAAACTCACGCCCATCAGTACATTGGCAAAAACGGTCGCATAAATCGGGTGCACAGTGGCAAGCTGAACAAAATGAGGAATGGTTTCAGTAAAACCTGTCAATAACGCCACGGCAATAAAGGTCTTGGCCACCAAGGCAAGCCCCATTTTCTTATAAGCAAAATAATAAAATGGAATATTGATCAGAAAGAATAAAATACCAAACTGAATGTCGGTAATGTAATGAATCAACAAAGATAAGCCCGCAGTTCCACCCGTCATAATCCCAGCTTGTTTCAATAGCACCATGGCAAAAGATAAGATAAATGTTCCAATCAACATCGCCAATGCATCTTCAATCTTTGAGTGTTGTTCGATCACAGGCGTGACAGGACTTACCAAAGATACATTTTGATCGGTATTCATAACGGTACAACTCAACAGGAGAACAACAAAGGGAGAGAGATCTTTCAAGGAAAGACATGGCATATTTGATCATTTTTATTGTTTTTCCGCAATTTATTCTTATATTTTTGTCATAAATGCAATTTATATTCAGAATAATGATTTTAGCATGTACTGCCCCATCTTAATGCAAAAGACTATTTTGTACTGATTTCATTTCATTGCCTGCTCTTTTTATTTCATTGCAATCCCATTCTCTTTAAGTTTCTCCAAGACAATTGACGTATTTAAGTTACTGACACCAAAATCACTCGACGATAAAACCCCAATCAGCTTGACCATTTCATCTAAGTTTTTAACCGCAACCTTGAGTGCAAAATCATAACTCCCCGTCAACTTATGAATATCTTTGACTGCGGGCTCATGCAAAAGAAAGTCAACAAAGCGATCATGTGTTGCATCATTATAATTCTGCAACTTTACTTCAATAATACCCATGATCGGGGTTGGATCAGCGCATAAAGCAACCTGAGCATAATAGCCTGTGATTATTTTTTGCTGCTCAAGATAAATTCGACGGCGTGAACATTGCGAAGTCGACAACCCAACTAATTCAGCTAATTCTTGATTGGCCAAACGACCATTTAATTGTAAATGATGAATAATCTTTTGGTCAAAATCATCAAGTTCTTCGATCATGAAACTCTCAGTTATGGGGTGGCATTGCTAAATAAACAATGAAAATACATGGTGATGAGCAGTTTAACGTTTTTAGCGCGAACCTCACAAGTTCATGGAAAAATCGCGGAGGATTGAATCCGTTGAATGCCTTGCGCCAACATCGCTTGCCAAGCCTGTTGCAATGAACCATTTAAGTCTATTGCTTTACATGCATCTTCAACCACATAGGTTTTAAAACCAAAATCTACCGCATCCAAAGCCGTCCACGCCACACAAAAATCCGTAGCAATCCCCACAATATAAACGGTGTCAATTTGATGCTCTTTTAAGTAGCCATTTAATCCTGTCGGTGTCTTACGATCGGCTTCCATAAAGGCTGAATAACTATCAATGTCCTGATGACATCCTTTACGAATAATAAGCTGAGCCGTTGGTATATTTAGCTCAGGATGGAATGCCGCATCATGCGAACCTTGTACACAATGTTTAGGCCACAACACTTGCGTTCCATAAGCCAACTCAATGGTTTCAAATGGCATTCTATTAGAGTGATTTTCTGCAAACGAAATATGCTGCTCAGGATGCCAGTCTTGAGTCAGCACCACATGTTCAAAGCTTGGCGCGAGTTGATTAATCAGTGGAATAATTTGATCTGCATTGGCAACTGCTAAGTTTCCACCAGGCGTAAATCCATTTTGTACATCCACCACGATAAGTGCAGTATGTTTCAATTGTACTTGCATTTGATCATCCTACATTCCAACTAAAGCTTCCTTTTGTACCATACGCTGCTCTCAAGCATCTGACTACAACTCTGATTATTTTATAAGATGAAAATCATTCAAGCCAAAGATGAATTAAAGTTTCTTACAGTTTAACGAAAGCGTATTGTTCTTATGTCTCCGATCAGTCATAATTTGCATAATTGTCATTCAACGTGGCTTAATTGTTGAACGACCAATCAAAATACTGCATCCATCCAATATTTCGTTTTAATTACTTCAATCTCGGATGGGAAAATAGGATATTTTTTTAAAATGACTCAGCTAGCACAAAATATACAAGGCTCAATTGTCGCAATCGTTACCCCAATGTTTGAACATGGTGGTGTAGATTGGAAGAGCCTTGAGAAGCTTGTTGAGTGGCATATCCAACAAGGCACACATAGTATTGTTGCTGTTGGAACAACAGGCGAAGCGTCTACATTAAGCATGGAAGAACACACGCAAGTCATCAAAGAAGTGGTTCGTGTTGCCAATAAACGTATTCCAATTATCGCAGGCACAGGTGCAAATTCGACTCGTGAAGCGATTGAACTCACCAAAGCTGCAAAAGAACTCGGTGCAGATGCCGCACTGTTGGTGACGCCATATTATAATAAACCGACCCAAGAAGGCTTATATCAACACTATAAAGCAATTGCTGAAGCTGCTGATATTCCACAAATTCTTTATAATGTTCCAGGCCGTACTGGGGTAGATTTGCAAAATGAGACCGTGATTCGTCTTGCAGATGTTCCAAACATTGTCGGAATCAAAGATGCCACAGGCGACCTCCCACGTGGACAAGCGCTGATTGAAGGTTTAAATGGTAAAATGGCCGTCTATTCAGGTGATGATGAAACTGCTTGGGAACTGATTTTACTCGGTGCGAAAGGCAATATTTCTGTTACTGCGAATGTGGCACCTAAACAAATGAGCGATGTTTGTGAAGCGGCATTGGCTGGCGATAAAGCAAAAGCACAAAGTTTGAATCAACAAATTGCAAATCTACACAATATTTTGTTTTGCGAATCAAACCCAATTCCTGTGAAATGGGCTTTGCATGAGATGGGATATATGAGCACAGGTATTCGCCTACCATTGACCCCGCTTGCAGAACAATATCGTGAACCTCTCCGCACAGATTTAAAAGCTGCGGGAATTATTTAATACGAGCAATTTATGATGCAATTACGTGTTGGTGTTGTCCTAGTCATTTCAGCGTTAAGTTTAGCTGGTTGTGGCCGTTTCGCCCTCAATAATCATTCTTTGGATTATAAGAAGGCAGAAGCACTTGAACCACTTAAATTCCCTGAGGGCGCAACGGTTAGACCATTTACACCTTTGTATCCTGCTCCAACAGTTGATCCATTGGCGATCGAACATGCACCAACGTTTGAAAACAAAACTGGCAACCGTTATGCACTTCCTCGTCCAGATGGTATCCAAATACAAACGAGTAATATCGAAGAGAGTATGACCGCGCTTGGTCGTCCTCAGTTAGTGATGGATGGAAATAGAAACCCATTACTGAAAGTGGAAGGCCCAACCGCTGCAGCGTGGCAATATACCTTTGCAACGTTAAATAGCTTGAACTACAAAGTGATTTCACAATCAAACAATGGTTATGAAGCCACGATTCAAGTCAATGAACAAAGCTATTTATTGAAGCTTTCTGCAGTAGGCTCAAACAATACCGTTGCCCTCTTCAAACTTGACACAACCTTTGCAGAGCAAGCCATTGCAACAGAAGTGTTAACCCAGATTTACCAAAATTGGCCAGCCTAGTCGTTTATTAGGCATATTTTTTCAAAAAGGTTCCCCCATGTTAAAACAAACCTTGCTCTATACTGGTAAAGCAAAATCTGTATATGAAACAGACAATGCCGACCACCTGATTTTAGTCTTTCGCGATGATGCTTCTGCGTTCAATGGCGAAAAAATCGAGCAATTAGATCGTAAAGGCAAGGTCAACAACCGTTTTAACGCCTTCATCATGGAAAAATTGGCTGAAGCAGGTATCGAAACACATTTTGAGAAGTTACTTTCCCCAACAGAAGTACTGGTGAAAAAACTTGAGATGATCCCTGTTGAGTGCGTGATTCGTAACTATGCTGCTGGTTCATTGTGCCGTCGTTTAGGCGTTGAAGAAGGCAAAGTGTTAACACCACCGACTTTTGAATTGTTCTTTAAAGATGATGCGCTTGGCGATCCAATGGTCAACGAATCTCAAGCGATTGCTTTAGGTTGGGCGACTGCTGACCAACTTGAAAAAATGAAAGAACTCACTTACCAAGTCAATGATGTGCTTAAAGCATTATTTGATGCGGGTAATATGATTCTGGTTGATTTCAAACTTGAGTTTGGTGTATTCCATGACCGTATCGTACTTGGCGATGAATTCTCTCCAGATGGTTGCCGTTTGTGGGATAAAGATACCAAGAAAAAATTAGATAAAGACCGTTTCCGCCAAGGTTTAGGTGGTGTGGTTGAAGCATATGAAGAAGTGGCGACGCGTTTAGGCATTAATTTAGATGATCTTTAAGCCACTCTGAAATGTCAAAAAAACCAGCTTCGGCTGGTTTTTTTATGGTTATGAGAACATATCAGGATTAGGTTTTATTTATACATCTTCAGCATGCGAATGTTGTGCCCTTGTCGACATCCAACATAAGATCGAACCCAAACACACCATAAATGCCCCATACCAAAAAGATAAGCCCAATGGGGTATTTAATAAAATAGCAGCAAAAAATGCAGAAAATACTGGAATAAAATAAGAAGCCCCAGCCAACAACGTGACATTGCCATGCAAAATGCCAATATTCCATGCCGCATAACCAAAGCCCATAGCTGCGGCTGCAATCAGCAAAATAATTGAAGCTTGCCATTCAAACTGGAATGCACCTCCCCCCATGAGTAGATATTTAATCCAGAGCACAATCGCAACCAGAATAAAAAATAGGGTGATGCCATTACTGCCATTGGCAATTCTTGCAGTCAGCGTGCAATAGGCTGCCCACAAAAGCGTTCCAATAAATGCTAACCCATAACTAAGTGGATTGTTTTGAATGTTCTGCCACATGCCAATTAAATCAAAGCCTTGCTCACCGCCTAAAACCCAACAAATCCCCAATAATGAGATGATAAAGCCAGGAATGATCAAAAAATTGGCTTTTTGTTGATTAAACAAAATGGCGGCCACCATAGTAAACGTAGGCCATAGATAATTTACCATTCCAACTTCAATCGCTTCTCGATTATTGTTGCTATAACCAATCGAAAGCGATAGGCAAATTTCGTAGGCCACAAATAAAACACTACCCCAAATTAAATATGTTCTAGGGAATGTTCTGAGGCTGCTCCAACCAACCGAGAAAAATAGAAAGATTGAAGCGAGCGTATAGATCAGTGCCGCACCACCCACTGCGCCAAAATGACTACTAACATCCTTGATCAAAGCAACGATCAAGCTCCATAAGAAGATCGCGAGCAATCCAATGAGTGTGGCTTTTTTGGGGTTCATTACTGTTGCTGCTGTTCTTGCTGCCAACGACGTTGTTGTAAACGTTCGGCCTCAACCTCACGTTTATTTCGCGCTGATTCATACAACTTTGTACCTTTCAACTCTGGCGGTAAGTATTCCTGCAACACAAAATGTTCTGGGAAGTCATGCGGATAATGATAATCCACACCATAACCCTGTTGTTTCATCAACTTGGTTGGTGCATTACGCAAATGTAATGGTACTGGTAGATTTGCAGTCTTTTCAGCCAGCTCTAAAGCACGATTAATCGCTAAATAGGTGCTATTACTTTTCGGGCTGGTGGCTAAATAAACGGCAGTCTGTCCTAAAATAATACGCGCCTCAGGCATGCCCACTGCTTGTACTGAACGGAAGCATTCACCTGCCAGTAATAATGCATTCGGGTTGGAGTTACCAATATCTTCTGAAGCCGCAATCAACATACGACGCGCGATAAAAACAGGATCTTCGCCGCCTTTGAGCATGCGTGCCATCCAATACAATGTTGCATCTGGATCACTGCCGCGAATAGACTTAATAAATGCCGAAACCACATCATAATGCTGCTCACCCGATTTGTCATAACGCGCAATATTTTGCTGCGCTACTTTAATCACAATGGCGTCAGTGACGATATTTTCGATATCAGCCTCAAATGTGCTGGCAATTAAATCAATCAGATTCAATGCCTTACGAGCATCTCCTGCAGCAAATTGAGTCAGCGCATCGTATTCTTCAATTTGAATAAAACGTTCTTTTAAAAATTGATCGCTTTGAATGGCTTTGTTCAGCAGTGTTTGAATCGCATCCGCATCCAGACTATTGAGGGTATAGACCTGACAGCGTGATAAAAGTGCACTGTTGACCTCAAAAGAGGGGTTTTCAGTGGTTGCACCAATTAAGGTAATCTTGCCTTTCTCAACAGCATTGAGTAAGGCATCTTGTTGCGATTTATTGAAACGATGAATCTCATCAATAAAGACCACAGGTGTCAAGTTGAGTAGATCACCACTTTCCGCAATCACTTCACGTAGCTCTTTCACGCCTGTATTGAGCGCAGATAAGCTGATAAAAGGACGATCTACCGCTTGCGCCAATAATAATGCGATCGTGGTTTTCCCCACGCCGGGTGGCCCCCAGAAGATAATCGAAGGTAGATGCCCCTGATCAATCATTTGACGTAACGGTGCATTTTCACCGAGCAAATGATCTTGTCCAATAATTTCGGACAAGTCACGAGGACGTAAACGTTCAGGTAGAGGAATATGCGTATCGGACATTATCAATGGCTTTATGGTCTTTTACAGTAGTCTATTGTGTCTGACTCAAATCTACAATTTGAATCTGCAACCAACTGATCATTCTATCGAGCTTGTTGCAGTTGAATGAGCTGTTCGATGCTTCGATAGCTCGCTTTAATGCGTTCATCATTTGGAAAATTGGTATTGGCGAGCATCACAATCCCAATTTTTTGTTGCGGAATAAACGCAGCGTATGCACCAAAACCATTGGTCGCACCTGTTTTATTAAAGAACGTTGCCTGTGAAGCAATCTTCGGCTGTTTGATCGGCGTGGCAGGATGGCTTTCCAATGCCATTTTGCTGGAATTCCCGTCCAATAAAGTCTCTAATTTGACAGGATAAGCATACTGTTCCCAACCTAAACCTTGAGTCATAGCACCGACTTTAAAATAACCAACATGGGTATTTTCAATCGCTTTACGTAGTGGCTGTTTCAGCTGTTGAACATTGATCTGTGCATCCAAAAATTTCAACATGTCAGCACTACTACTTTTCACGCCATAGGCTTCAGCATCCAGCATGCCCGCAGACACACGTATAGCCTTATAGGCCTTATATCCCCATGCATACTGCGGCATGTGTTGTTCTGGCACATTGATAAAACTTTGTGTCATTCCCAATTGAGGAAAAAGCGTTTTCTCAACCAATTCTGCATACGGTTTTTTCATCGCTAAAGCCGTAACATAGCCCATCAAACCAATACTCGGATTGGAATATTGTCGTGTCGTCCCTACTTGGCTTTTCAGCTGCCATGTTTGGTAATACTTCAACATATCCTGCTGTTTCACGACCGAATCTGGAAACTGGAGTGGGAAGTCACCAGCACTGTAAGTGCCAAGGTTGAGGATGGTGGCGCGGTTGACAGCGGTATTTTTTAATTCAGGAAAATACTTAGCAGGATGATCAGAGAAAGATAATCGCCCTTGTGCCTGTGCATAACCCGCTAAGGTTGCATTAAAGGTTTTACTGACGGAACCCAATTCAAATAAAGTATCGTTGCTAACAGCTTGTTTACTTTGCTTTGAAGCCAGACCATAGTTGATGAAATAATGTTGACCGCCCAAGGTTACTGCAACGGCCATACCCGGAATTTTATATTGTTCCAACAGCGGTTTAAATTGCTGATCCACAATTTCCCTAACCTGTTGCTCACTCAACTGTTGCGCCCAAAGAGGTAAACTGCATGATAAGAGTCCTGTGAGTACAAGAACTTTTTTTGCAGATAGAGAGCAAGGTTTTGACTTTAACATTGATTACTTCACTTTAAGTTAAAATTTAATTGGCATTGAGTTTGAGTAATTTGGCTTGCGGACCATCTTCGATCACCCAAATCGAGCCATCCTGAGCTTGGTGCAAGCCCCGAATTCGTTGTTCCATATCCAGCCGCTGAACTTCTTTTACAGGTCGAGTATTTAAATCCACCACCACAATGGCTTTAGAGGACAAACCACCGATTAAGGCCTTTTGCTGCCATAAAGGAAACTCTTTGCCTGTATAAATGATCATACTTGAAGGTGAAATAACAGGTGTCCAATCAATTTCAGGTGCTTTAAATTCTGGACGAGTCTGATGATCTGGAATCTTCAAACCTGAATAGTGATCACCATTAGAGACGATTGGATAACCATAATTTCCACCTTTGACAATTAAGTTCAGCTCATCGCCACCTTTAGGTCCCATTTCGACCACCCAGAGCTGTTGTTTTACATCAAATGCCATGCCGAGTGGGTTACGGTGTCCAAGGGACCATATTTCCGCAGTTACGCCACCTTGTTGGCTAAATGGATTATCTGCCACTGCTGTTCCATCATCATTTAACCGTAAAACTTTCCCCAGATTACTTTTCATATCCTGCGCTGGATCAAATTTTTGTCGTTCTCCTGAACTGACCCACAACTTGCCATCAGAACCAAATAGCATGCGATGACCATAATGTCCCTGTCCTGAGACTTTAGGCACTTGTTGCCATATTGTTTTTACATCCGTAAGTTTCGGTTGTTCTGG
Source organism: Acinetobacter sp. 2JN-4 (assembly GCF_003687745.1). Lineage (NCBI taxonomy): Bacteria > Pseudomonadati > Pseudomonadota > Gammaproteobacteria > Moraxellales > Moraxellaceae > Acinetobacter > Acinetobacter sp. 2JN-4. The sequence continues at coordinate 451,251 of NZ_RDNY01000002.1, forward strand.
ATTTGATAAATCGAGTTTCGCTCGTGAAATCACAGCGCCATAACCGCCTTGCCCTTTGGTCGCGTAACTCAAATAGATCCAATGGTTTTGTTGAAATTTCGGATGTAAAACAACATCGCCTAAACCACCCTGACCGCCATAACTCACCGTCGGAACACCTTGCACATCAAGACTTTGCTTACTTTTCGGGTCAAATATTTTTAATTTCCCTTTGCGTTCAGTAAGCAATATGCGTTGGTCAGGTAAGGTGGTCATCGCCCATGGTTCATTGAATTGAGCAATGGTTTCTACATGATATGCTTGTTGAGTTGCTGTTTTTGCGCTCTGCTGTGTAGCATTCGGCTCTGGCGTTTTAGAGTTGGTATTATTTGCACCACAGGCTTGTAAAAATATAAAACCACCACATAAAAGTGGGGTTGCGATTCGCTTCATCATCATTTTATCTCTCCCTCTTATTTGTTCTAATAGTACGGGGATTGACGAATAAAACTGCTGTAAAAGTGTTGTTTTTATTTATAAAGAATCCATTTGCAATTCAGATCAACGCACCCAACGAACAATATAATCTTCGATCTGTTCTTCATCGACATCACTTTCTGAAATACATCGTCCTGCTGCTGATTTCTTGGCCTGAATCACACTTTGACGTGAACCTGTATTGAGATAATGCCATGAGGGTAGGTTTTTCCCTTCGCTTAAACGGCGATAAGCACAACTTGGTGGCAACCATGTGATCGTCTGTAATTGTTCAAGCGTGAGCTGAATACAGTCTGGAACATGCTGCTGACGCTGTGCATAATCAGAACAACTGGCTGTTGTACAGTCCAATAACTTGCACGCCACTTTGGTATAAGCGACCTCAGCCGTTTCCTCATCTTCAAGCTTAATCAAACAACATAAACCACAGCCATCGCACAATGCTTCCCACTCAGCATGCGTGAGCTGATCAAGTGTGTATTGTTTCCAAAAATTTGGACGAAGTTCGATGGACATACCAAGACTTTCAGTTTAAGTGAGTTTTTTATTATAGCATTCATCCATCATTAACTTGGTTTTCAAACAGATTATCCGATTAACATTTCTTAATCTATTCAACATATCAACCACAGAAACACCACATTTAGCTCAAAAAACACACGCTATAGTGGAAACATAACGATAAATTAGGAGGAAACACATTATGTTCCGTTGGGCCATTATTTTTGCAGTAATCGCACTGATCGCCAGTTTATTAGGTTTTGGTGGTGTCGCGGGCTTATCAAAAGATTTTGCAGTTATTTTACTAGTCGTTGCTGTTATTTTGGCAATCGTTGGTTTCTTATCTAGAGGTAAAGTCTAGATATTAAGTAGCAATGAATAATAAAAAGAAGAATCTCAGTATTCTTCTTTTTTTATACTTCATTTTTCGGTTCAGCACGCAAGATCTCAAAATTTGTACTTTCGTGAGGTCTTCAATTTTCCGATTTTATGCTTTAATCGAAACATTCTAAAAATACAGATTAGGATTTTAAAATGAGCTTTCCGATTACCACACGTGAAATTGAATACACTGCAGCCGATGGTCAACGTTTGATTGGTTATTTTGCAGCCCCAGAGATTGATACGCCTATTGCGGGTGTCATTGTTGCACCTGAATGGTGGGGCCGTAATGAATATACTGAGCAACGTGCCCGTGAGCTTGCTGAGCATGGTTACGCGGCTTTAGCGATCGATATGTATGGTGATAAAAAAGTCACAACTGTTGTTCCTCAAGCATCTGAATGGATGAATCAGACTTTTGAACATGCCGATACCATTGTCAGTCGTGCGCAAGCGGGTTTAGCGATATTAGCAGCTCAACCTGAGGTTAATGCTGAGAAACTGGCGGCTATTGGTTTCTGTTATGGCGGTAAGGTTGTGCTTGATTTAGCGCGTTCGGGTGCAGATGTAAAAGCAGTCGCAACCTTCCATGCGGTACTAAGTCCTAAAGCGCCAGCACAGAAAGATCAAGTTAAAGCTGAGATCTTAGTGCTCCATGGTGAACTCGATAGCATGGTGACTTTAGATGACTTAGCAAGTTTCCGTCAGGAAATGCACAATGCTCACGTGGATCATGAGGTGATCATCTTTGAAGATGCTAAACATGGTTTCAGTAATCCACTCGCTGATGAACGTGCCAAAGCCAACAATGTTGACTTGGGCTATAACGCTGAAGCAGAGCGTCAAGGTCTTGAAGCGATGTATGAGTTGCTGGATAAACATTTAAAATAATCGGTAAATAATTGGCTAGATGATTTTTCAAAACTTAAATCCTAGTTAACATCATCTTGATATCTAAACCCTCGATAACAGTTGCTCGTGCAAAGGCGGCATAGATGTCGCCTGTTGGGCTGCCTTGCGTTGCTTTCAAAGCGTTGCTTTAAAATTGCTCAGGATGTAATGTCAGTTCAACAAAGGATTTTTGCTTACTTTTAGTAAGGCGAGCCGCAGGCTGATGAAAAAGTTACATGCCGCCTACCCACAAGTAATTGTTTCGGCTTATATCAGCAAATGTTTAAGAGAATTTAAATTAGAACGTCGTTCTATTTCCGCTATACTACTCTTCTGCTTTTTACTGTTCTGATTCATGCCTGATTTCTCATTTTCCGATGCACTGCTGACTTGGTACGATCAACACGGTCGCCATGATTTACCTTGGCAAGTTGCGGATGATCCCTACAAAGTGTGGGTATCAGAAATCATGCTGCAACAGACTCAAGTCAAAACCGTTCTGCAATATTTCGATCGCTTTATTGAGCGCTTCCCGACCGTAGAAACCCTTGGTCAAGCCAGTTGGGATGATGTTGCTCCGTACTGGGCAGGATTAGGTTATTACGCCCGTGCGCGGAACTTGCACAAAGCCGCAACGATCGTCAGCCAACAAGGTAAATTCCCCGAAACATTAGAACAGTGGATCGAACTCCCTGGCATCGGACCGTCTACCGCAGGTGCACTGATGTCACTCGGATTACGCCAATATGGCGTAATTATGGATGGCAATGTGAAACGCGTTTTAGCACGGTTCTTTGCAATCGAAGATGATTTGTCTAAGCCACTGCATGAGCGTGCTTTATGGAACATTGCCGAGCAACTATGTCCCCACGAGCGTAATCATGACTATACCCAAGCGATTATGGATTTGGGTGCAACCGTTTGTACACCGAAGAAACCGTTGTGTTTATACTGCCCAATGCAACAACATTGCCAAGCCTATCAACAAGGCTTGGAACAACAGCTTCCTTTCAAAAAAGCCAAAAAGCCTGTCCCTGTCAAAACGGCTGATGTGCTGCTGATCCAATCAGGTGATGAATGGTTATGGCAACAACGTGAATCCCACGGTTTATGGGGTGGCTTATATTGCTTACCAATCATTGAGCAAGCAACCGAATTACAACAGATTGAGCGACACTTCAAACTTCAAGCTCAAGTATCATCTGTACAGATAAGCCATAGTTTCACTCATTTTACTTGGCTATTACATGAAAAACTGTTCCACGTGGAACATGATCAAAAGGAACAACTCAGTATCGAACTCGGTGGCATCTGGTTAAACCCTGCCGCTGCTATTGCCAAAGGCGTTCCCACAGCCATGAAAAAATTGATTACTGCGAAACCAAAGGCAGAAGACATTAAGTAAATGATGATCTGTCCAATGACAAGGAGTTGATGTGCATCATCCAATCCGCTATACGCTTCTTGGTATATTCATGGTGTTTCTTTCAGCGTGTAGCACCGCCCCCAAAAAACCGACACCATTGCCCGATGCGCAACTGAACAAACTTCAAACAATGCGTTTAGACAGTCGCTTGCCCATCCCTGTCAAAGGAGTAAGTCGTAGTGAATTACGAGATACTTGGGGTGCTGCGCGTAGTCAAGGTCGTCGCCATGAAGGCATTGATATCATGGCAGAGCGTGGTACGAAAGTGTATAGTGCAACCGATGGGCTAGTCGCTGATTTACGCAACAATAATTTAGGTGGCAAAGTCATTTGGATCCGTGGACCAGCAGGCTCATGGCATTATTACGCACATTTAAATGGGCATAAACGTGGTCTCAATGTTGGCGATTATGTCCGTAAAGGTGACTTCATTGGTTATGTCGGCAACACGGGCAATGCACGTCACACTGCCCCACATTTGCACTATGGCATTTATTTAAATGGCAAAGGACGTGGTGCAGTCAATCCATACCCTTATTTACGTTAGGAACACGCAATGTCAGAAGTATTAATCGAACGGCTGGTTGAATTTGCAGAGTCTGGAAATCAGCAAAAAATCATCATCAATGGAACCAGTTATCAAGGCTGGATCATGGAAATCACTGAAGATGCATTATTGATTAGTACAGGCTTTGCAGATAAAACAGGCAAAGACTTTTGGCTTAAATTTGCGGATTTAGACAGCGCTGAATTGTATTATTGGGATACACATGCTGATGAATGGCTGGTATTTAAAGTTTAATTAAATCGATTAAAACCGAGCAGCGAACAACGATTATAGAGATGGCATGGATGCTACATCTCACCCTAAAAAACTTGCGAAGCTTTGACTACTTTTTAGATTATGCCTAAACAAAATTAAAATATATTTCAACTAAAGTGCAAGATCATGTGGGCGGATGATAGAATCCAATAATGACGCAACAAGACATCACAAAGATTCTTAAAAAAACCCATCAAAAATGAATTTCATAAAAAATAAGGAGTGGTTTCATGTCCCCTCAACGCTGTGGTTGGTGCTCTAACGATCCACTCTATATCGCTTACCATGATGAAGAATGGGGCAAAGCTGAGCATGATGAAGCCCGCTTATTTGAGATGCTCTGTCTCGAAGGACAACAAGCAGGCTTATCATGGATTACCGTACTGAAAAAACGTGAAAACTATCGCTCACATTTCTTCCAATTTCCGATTAAAGAAATCGCTGCACTGACAGATGATCAACTTGAAGACAAACTTGGTGATGCAGGTTTGATTCGTCATTTGGGCAAACTCAAAGCCATCCGAGACAATGCCATTGCTTGGCTCAAACTCAAAGATGAAGTTGATGATATGGCATCATGGCTATGGAGCTTTGTTAATCAGCAAATCTTAGAGAATGATGTCGTAAATTATCGCGAAGCCCCTGCACAAACTGAGATCAGTCAAACACTTTCCAAAACACTGAAAAAACGTGGTTTTAAGTTTGTTGGACCAACCACCTGCTATGCCTTTATGCAAGCTGTGGGTATGGTCAATGACCACGAAAATGACTGCCATTTTAAATAGTTTCTTTCAAATTTTCCTTCAATAGGAGTTGCTATGAGCAATAACCTCATTCGTGCTTATGCTGCAATGCAAGCAGGAGAACAACTGGTTCCTTACCAATTTGATGCAGGTGAATTACAAGCGCATCAAGTTGAAGTCAAAGTGGAATACTGTGGTCTGTGCCATTCTGACCTGTCTGTGATTAATAATGATTGGCGCTCAACAAGCTATCCTGCTGTTGCGGGGCATGAAATTATTGGCAGCATTGTTGCACTTGGCTCAGAAGCCAAAGGACTCAAAATCGGTCAACGTGTCGGCATTGGCTGGACCGCTGAAAGCTGCCAAGCCTGCGATCCTTGTATCGGCGGCAATCAAGTGCTATGTACAGGTGAAAACGTGGCGACCATCGTCGGGCATGCTGGTGGATTTGCCGAGAAAGTCCGTGCAGGTTGGCAATGGGTGATTCCTCTTCCTGACGATTTAGATCCTGAGAGTGCAGGACCATTGCTTTGCGGTGGGATTACGGTTTTTGATCCTTTACTTAAGCATAAGATTCAAGCGACACATCATGTTGGGGTGATTGGTATCGGTGGCTTAGGTCATATCGCGATTAAATTACTCAAAGCGTGGGGTTGTGAAATTACTGCATTCAGTTCCAATCCTGAGAAAACCGAAGAACTCAAAGCCATGGGCGCAGACCATGTGGTGAATAGCCGTGATGCGCAAGCGATCAAAGCCCAACGTGGTAAATTTGATTTATTGCTTAGCACAGTAAATGTGACGCTGAATTGGCAAGCTTATTTGACCACCCTTGCACCCAATGGTAGTTTACATTTCCTCGGTCTAACTTTAGAACCTGTACCTGTATCGGTCGGTTCGCTGATTGATGGTGCAAAATCCGTCACTGGTTCGCCAACAGGTTCTCCTTTGGCACTGCGTCAACTACTACAGTTCGCAGCACGTAAACAGATTGCACCGCAAATTGAGTTATTCCCAATGTCTCAACTCAATGACGCCATTGAGCGACTTCATTCAGGCCAAGCACGTTACCGCGTCGTGCTCAAAGCTGACTTCGACTAACTCAAAGCTGGTTCCAAACTCTGTCTGACCCAATCCGCCAACTGTTGAATCGCTTGGCGGATTTCTTCTGTAAAGGCATGTCCTGCATTTAAGCGTAGATAATGTTGATAACGCTGATCTTCACCAAATACCTCTCCAGGTACAATATTAATCCCTTTGCTTTGCGCCAAATAGTACAGCTCCAAGCCTGTAATCGTGGTTGGCAACTGCATCCACAAAGCATAACCACCGAGGGATTGGCTTAATGCAATCGGGATACCCTGAAAGGTCTCTAGAATACAGGCACGATATTGTTCCACCTGCTGCATCAGCTTAGGTCTCAACTGATCTAAATGCTCGCGATAAGCACGACTATAAATAAAATCTGCCAACCCGAGCTGTAAAGGTGTATTCACCCCAATATTATTCGCCAAAAATTGAGGGCGTAGATGCTCTAGTTGTTGCCCCAAGCAAAACCAGCCGACACGGTAGGCACTGGATAGAGATTTCGACACCGAACCACACAAAATCACGTAGCCTTTTCGATCCCAGTGGCGAATCGGTAATGGACGTTCTTTTTGATAGCTACATTCTGCATAAATATCATCTTCCAAAATAAAACATTGATACTGCTCAGCCAGCTCAGCAATCCGCTGTTTCTGTTGATTGCTTAAACAATAGCCCAATGGATTTTGAAAATTGGCGGTCAACAAACATAGCTTGGCACTACCCTGCTGCATAAAGAATTCTAAGCGCTCTAAGTCAATACCACGATGATCCGCAGGAATTTCAATAATTTTGCGTTTCAATCCTGCAAGCAACTGCAACTGACCATTAAAAGTCGGCGTTGGAATCATGATGCTATCGCCTTCTTTGCTCATCTGTTGAATCAGTAAAGAAATCGCAGGCAAACAACCATTGCTAATAAAAATATCGTCGGCTGCGATGTACACCCCATCCTCACGCCAGTGGTCAGAGAGTGCCTGACGTAATTGCTCATGTCCCTGTTTATTGCAATACAAAAAATCTTCAGGCTGACAATGCTTCAATGCTCGTTGCAAAGAACGGCGCAAACCATCGACAGGAATCAAATGCGGAGAAAGTTGAATCGCACCTAATGGAGTTAAATGACTTTGAATTGAGGCAGTCTGAATTTGATTCTGCAAATCCAAATTGGAAACTTGCCGAGCCATGGATTCAAATTGAGGGCTATCTGGAATGGGACTTTGATATTGTCTTGAACTCACAAAATAGCCAGATTTTGCTTTCACATAAATTAACCCTCTTGCTTCCAACAGTTCATAGCATTGTTGTGCCGTACTTAAACTCACTTTTTGTTGACGGGCAAATTCCCTTAAAGAACTCAACTTATGTTGCGGCTGTAATTCATGCTGATAAATTTTGTGTGCAAGCTGTTCTGCAAGGCGTTGATATTGAAAAGTCATCTTCTGTACTGCTTTTTTAAAAATTTCTGTATCTGTATTGGTTCATACAACACCATTAAGCTATAAAAATCAACTACAGGAGGATAAGGCAATGAAAAATAAACTCTTATTTATAGTATGTAGCGTCCTATTCACGGGCTGCCAATTTACCGATCAGAATGCTTTTCAACAGCAACAGGTCTGTAAAAGACTTGCTGAGGGGTATTTAACCACACAAAACCAGCAGAGCTATGAATTTTGGAAACTCGAACAAGCCGCGACCCATGAGCAACAAAGTACGCTCAAATTGACCTATAAAAAACCCAATGAAAATGGGCTGATTTTGTCGGGTGTATATTTGCCTACCGTTGAACTTGAATGTACTTTAAAAAATCAGCAGATCATGGTTTCAGTCATTCAAGACAAAGGTACATTAGTTCCAGTCTTGAATGTACAGCTTCAGAATGAGGCTATTGGCAAACCGAAAAGCCCTGACTTAATTGCTCAGTCAAAAACTCAATAAATAAACGGACACGCTTCGGCAAATGTTCTTGTTGATAATAAACTGCATGGATGCTTTGGTATGAATGCTCAATTTGATCCTCAAATAGCGCTTCTAAACGACCTTCTTTTAGATCTTTCCATATCTCATATTCTGATAGCCGTGCGATTCCCTGCCCACGCAAGCATAATTGTCGTACGGTCTCCCCACTAGACGCCTTCATTTGAGCTTGCGCCAAGAAATACGCATTATCCACTTTAATTGGCCATGTATTGATATAAGCAGGACGAGTAAAGCCGATGAGATCATGATCGGATAGTTGTTTTGGCTGATCTGGTCTGCCTTTACGTTTTAGATACTCAGGGCTAGCAACAATATAGACTCGGCTTTTACACACCAGTTTGGCATGTAGACTTGAATCATGGAGTTCACCGAAACGGAATGCCACATCGGCTTTATGTTCAAGTAGATCAATGACCAAATCATTGCTGTTTAGTTCTATTTCAATATTGGGATAACGCTGTCTAAAACCCTGCACTAAGGGTGCAATCACATGCAAGATAAAAGGCATCGCCGAATCAATCCGTATCAAACCAGAGGTCGCCTGATCTGATTTTTGTAAGGCTTCTTCCGCGGCATTTAAGTCATTGAGAATTTTACGGGCATGATCGAGAAACTGCTGCCCTTCTTGGGTAAGTTTTAATTTACGTGTGGTTCGCTCGACTAAAGTCACTTCTAGTTTTGCTTCTAAACGGCTTAACGAACGACTCAGCCCAGATGAGGTCTGCCCTAATTTTTCTGCGGCGGCAATAAAAGAACCCGTGTCCACAATACTAATAAAAGCAACCAATTCCTCTATTGTTGATTTCATTGCAACGCTCAATTATTGATAATTAATCAACTATATTTTGCAAATTCCTCTATTTTTTAGCAACAATAATCATCGCAAAATTGCACCTATAAACTAAATACGCTCAGTTGAGCAAAATAAGATGAGGTGAACACGATGCCAATTTCTCCATTTAATTTTGAATTTGAATGGGACCAATAATATGAGCAGTCGCATTAATCTTCCTTTACTGGCACTGGCGATTGGTGCATTCGCAATCGGTACGACAGAGTTCTCGCCTATGGGGCTATTGCCCAATATTGCCAACGATCTTGGCGTGTCCATCCCCAGAGCAGGCATGCTGATTACAGGTTATGCATTGGGCGTGATGCTTGGTGCGCCGATCATGACCTTGTGGTTCGGTGGCTTTGCTCGTCGTAATGCCCTGATTCTGTTGATGGCAATTTTTACCATCGGTAATCTGATCGCAGCGTTTGCTCCGAACTATATGAGTCTTATGGGCGCACGCCTGATCACCAGTCTGAATCACGGCGCATTCTTCGGCATTGGTTCCGTGGTTGCCGCGAGTGTCGTTCCAACACATAAACAGGCCAGTGCGGTTGCAACCATGTTCATGGGACTGACCATTGCCAATATTGGAGGTGTACCACTTGCGACGTGGGTGGGGCAAAATATCGGTTGGCGAATGTCTTTCCTTGCGATTTCTGTACTCGGCGTTATCACCATGTTATCGCTCTGGAAAGCCCTGCCTGTTGGCTCTGTTGGACAAAAACCCAATATAAAAATGGAACTCAGCGTGCTAAGTCGACTCCCAGTGGTATTGGCATTGCTCACAACCGTGTTTGGGGCTTCAGCGATGTTTACCCTATATACCTATATCGCGCCAAGTCTAGTTGAGTTCACTCAAGCATCACCATTCTTTATTACCATGATGCTGGTCCTAATCGGGATTGGTTTCTCAGTGGGTAATCATTTCGGCGGTAAATTTGCTGATTTATCGATTGATAAGACCTTAATTGGCTTCTTGCTGTTATTGATCGTACTGATGCTCATTTTCCCGATCCTCGCACAAACTCAGCTAGGTGCTGCGATTGGTTTGGTGGTTTGGGGTGCAGCAGCCTTTGCGATTGTTCCACCCTTACAAATGCGGGTAATGTCCGTTGCCCATGAAGCATCAGGACTCGCATCTTCAGTTAATATTGGCGCATTTAATTTGGGCAATGCCATTGGTGCGGCCGCAGGTGGGATGGTACTCAGTCTCGGCTTAAACTATGCAGCGGTTTCCATGATTGGTGCAGTATTAGCAGGCATTGGTTTAATCTTGGTGTTCATTCAAATCAAACTCTCACGCAAACACAACGCTCAGTATCAACAATGCCCTCAAGTTTAAATTAAAAAAAATGCCTGATTTATGTTTTAAATCAGGCATTTTTTATTTCAACAAATCAGGTAATTTCGGTTGTTTATATAATGGATGATGCACTTCTTTTTTCATTTTCATCAGCATTTGATAAGGCTGTTGCTGTACAAACATATTGACAAAACTCAACGGAATCGCCCCTGCTGGATCAGCATAACCACTGGTGGAAACTTTGACTCTATTTTCCGCGACTTTCTGAAAAGTCCAATCACCCTCATAGCGGCTCAAGCGGATAATGTCAGGCTGTTCAGGATAATCATACTTAATCGCTTGATTCTTAATACTAATGCTACCATCCGCATTTTTACTCATTTTGCCTTTAATCACCACATCACGGTCTTTGAGCGGAAAGGGGAAATCCAGCACCATATACAGAATAAATTCACCTTTTTTCTCGTCACGAGACAACAGTTGTGCTTTACCGACATAAGGTACCCATTTCGGGGCGCGCTCCACATCCAACACCACCGCCACCGCACGCTCTAGCGGTACATCAAAAGTGGTTTCAGCTTTATATTGAAACACAGGATTATTTTCTGTTTGATAGGTCCAAACCTTAATATCATTGCGATGTAGGCTAAGTTTTGCAGTTTCTGTTGTCGCACTTACAACTACGCTGGTGGCACTCAGTAGCGCAGCAAGAACAATATGTTTTTTATTCATGTCATGCTCAATTGTTTTAATGATGGTGAGAACTTGCTGCACTTTGCTCTGGATGCAAAGCTCAACAAGCTCTTTTTATAGTGCAAAAAAGTAAGATTTTATACTTGAATATCGTTAAAACCTAAAACATCTTTCATATCATATTTACGTGCTTCACGTCCCACCACCCATGCAGCAGCACGTACAGCACCAGAGGCAAAGTTCATACGATTGGTGGCTTTATGCGTCACTTCAACACGCTCACCTTCACCAATAAACATGACCGTATGCTCACCCACGATATCCCCACCACGAATGGTTTCAAAGCCAATGGTCTGACGATCACGTGGACCGGTATAACCTTCACGACCATAGACCGCAACTTCTTTTAAGTTACGCCCTAAGGTATCCGCAATTGCCTCACCCATCATAAATGCAGTACCAGAAGGTGCATCGACTTTATGACGATGATGCGCTTCAATAATCTCGATATCGACAGTATCACCAAACACTTGAGCCGCCAATTCCAATAGTTTAATTGAAACGTTGACCCCAACAGAGTAGTTGGCAGCATAAACAACAGGAGTTTGTGTCGCTGATTCGTCTAAAAATGCCTTCTGTTCATCCGACATGCCTGTAGTGCCAATCACCATCGCAACGCCTGCTTCACGACATAATTTGAGATGCTGTTCGGTTGCCACAGGTGCGGTAAAGTCGATCACCACGTCACAGTCTTTTAAAACTTCACTCAAACTTCCCACCACCTTGACACCGATGCTGCCTACACCTGCAAGCTCACCTGCATCCGCACCGACCAAGCTGCTTTCAGGACGCTCAACTGCGGCTGCAAGTTGATAGCCTGCTTGTTGCACAGCTTGAATCAGAATACGCCCCATGCGTCCGCCTGCACCCAAGATTCCTATGCGAGGAGAAGTTGACATAATTTTTCCCAGTCTTTTATTTAAACAATGTCGCTACTATAGCAAAACTCTATCGTTCCGCTAAAAAATTCCCACAAAAAAACCTGCCGAAGCAGGTTTTTTCTGTTGATGTCGATTAATCAAATAAACGATCAAAGAATGATTTTTTCTTTGGAGAAGAAGTACTGTCTTCACCATCAAAAGAAATCTGTAATTCTTTTAACAACTCACGCTGACGACTGGTTAAGTTCACAGGCGTTTCAATCACAATACGGCACAGTAAATCACCCTGCATACTGCTGCGCACTGGGCGAACACCTTTGCCGCGTAAACGGAACATTTTACCCGTTTGCGTACCTTCAGGAACTTTTAGGCTGACACGACCGTCAAGAGTTGGAATCTCAAGCTCTTTACCCAAAGCAGCATCCGCGATACTGACAGGAACATCCATATACAGATCAGCGCCATCACGTTGGAAGATTTCGTGTTCACGTACCACAACTTCAACGTACAAATCACCTGACTGACCATCACGAATGGCTTCACCTTTACCAGTTAAGCGTACGCGATCACCATTGTCCACTCCTGCAGGAATGGTCACTTCAAGGGTTTGCTGACGATCAGCAACACCTGAGCCATGACATGCATGACACGGATTCTTAATGATTTTACCTTGACCACGACAAGTGCTACAGGTTTGTTGAACAGAGAAGAAACCCTGCTGCATACGCACTTGACCCGCACCGTTACAGGTACGGCACGTTTCTACATCATTTGGGTTTTTAGATCCTTTGCCATCACAAACATCACATGGAGCTGGCGCAGTAAAGGTAATGGTCTTTTTAATGCCCTTAACCGCTTCTTCAAGGGTGAGTTCCATGACATAGCGAAGGTCTGAACCACGACGTTGACGCTGTTGTTGACGACCGCCGCCACCAAAAGCACCACCAAAAATATCGCCAAACTGGCTAAAAATATCCTCTGCGCTAAATCCGCCGAAACCACCACCGCCACCACCGAAGCCACCTTCGAAAGCGCTATGTCCAGCACGATCATACATGCTGCGCTTTTCACTATCGGAAAGCACTTCATAAGCTTCAGAAGCTTCTTTAAATTTGTCTTCAGCTTCAGGGTTGTCTGGATTACGGTCTGGGTGATACTTCATCGCCAACTTACGATAGGCTTTTTTGATCTCATCATCACCTGCGGTTTTCGAAACGCCTAAAACCTCATAATAATCACGTTTAGCCATGGTTGGCGGTGCTCCTCACGGAATTGATTCAATTTCTACAAACAAATAGGCTCTGCTGACATTTTATTTATAAAAGCCAACAGAGCCTTAATAGGGGCTATACGATATCTTTACAAGGTCTAATACAATAAAAAAAATACAAAATTAGAAAACAGCTTTATTTTTAAAGTACTTAGCAATACCTTTAAGCCATGCATTCAATAAAAATAACCATGCAATTGCGCTAAAGACCACACCAGTTACCGTCATCGCGGTGACCCACAGTGTGCTATCCCAGGCAAAAAAGAACAATGGGATGAACCATAGCGCTGCAAATAAGGCCATTAAAATAAATAGCAGCACATTACGCATAATCCAAAGTGCGTGCGCATGTATCCACACCTCAGCATTATCCACAACTGCAACCTTTCGCGCTAACACATAGGCAAAAGCGGCAAACACGATTGTAAATAATGCAAGAAACATGAACACGTAAGAAATCGCCACGTAACGGCGATGCTGCTCAATATTACCTTGCCCCATGCGCTATCTCACCTCATTCATCACATTTTGCCAAATCAGCCATGCAATGGAATTCCATTATTTTTTGGTCTTAAATATAGGTGCTACTATATTGAAATTTTCAATATTTCGCACCTCTATTCTTAAAATAATTATGGTAGATGTGCTTCTTTCTTGACCTTAAACCATGCTGCGTATAGTGCAGGTAGGAAAAATAAGGTCAGTAAAGTCGCAACAATCAATCCACCCATAATCGCAACCGCCATTGGACCAAAGAAAATACTCCGAGATAATGGAATCATCGCCAGTACTGCAGCCAGTGCAGTCAACACAATTGGGCGGAAACGACGCATGGTGGCACCAATGATGGCATCCCATGCAGCGTGCCCTGCTTGTATGTCTTGCTCAATTTGATCAATCAGAATCAGCGAATTTCGCATGATCATTCCAGAAAGTGCAATCGTACCTAGCATCGCAACGAAACCAAACGGTTTATTGAACAATAATAGAAAAGCCACCACCCCGATCAAACCCAACGGTGCGGTCAGTAACACCATGGTTGCCCGAGACATACTGCGTAACTGAATCATCAAGAGCGTCATCACCACCGCCAAGAATAATGGCATACCCGCGTTGACGGAACTTTGGCCGCGTGCAGACTCTTCTATCGTTCCACCGACCTCGAGCAGATAGCCACTTGGTAACTCTGCACGTATCGCCTGCATCGGATCAGCCAAGTGTTGAACCACAGTTGCAGGTTGTAACTGGGTTCGGATATCAGCCCGTACCGTAATAGTTGGCAGGCGGTTACGATGCCAAATTAAACCTTCTTCAAAACGTGATTCAATTTGCGCGATTTGTGCCAATGGCACAGTCGTACCATTGCTGGTTGGAACCGACAAACTGGCCAAAGAAGCCACTTCTGCACGCTCAGTTTGATCCCCACGCAAACGAATCTCAATCAATTCTCGTTTTTCACGATATTGATTCATGACGGTACCCGTTATCGAGGCATTCAAGAAGTTGGCTAAATCAACACTAGAAACGCCCAATTGCCGTGCACGATCTTGGTCAATTTCAATTGCAATGATTTTGCTTGGCTCACCCCAATCCAAATGGACATTGGTGGTATTTGGATCTTCGCTCACGACTTTAGAAACCTGCTGCGCCCATTGACGTACCGTGCCCAAATCCTCACCCGAGATACGGTATTGCAATGGATAGCCTACTGGCGGACCATTTTCCAATAAAGAAACACGCGTCCGTACCTGAGGCAATAAAGCTTTAATTTGTGTCTCTAAAGAACGGCGAATCTCATCCCGATCATCCAAAGAGGAAGCCAATACCACAAACTGAGCAAAGCTGGCTTGCGGTAATTGTTGGTCTAAAGGAAGATAAAAGCGTGGTGAACCTGTGCCGACATAGGCCACATAATTATCGATCCCATCTTGTTTAGATAAAAATTGCTCCACCTTTTGCACAGCTTGTTCTGTTGCCGTCAGTGAAGCACCCTCTTCCAGTTTTAAATCCACCAAAATTTCCGCACGGTTTGACGGCGGGAAAAACTGTTGGGGAACCAGTTTAAACATCATCACCGACAGCACAAAAATCCCAACGGTAATGGCGATCACAGTCTTACGATAGGTAATACAGATTTCGACCACATGTCGGAAAGACTGATAAAACTTAGTTTGGTATGGATCATGATGCCCCACATGTGCCTGTACCACAGGTGCAGGCTGTTTCCGCAATCTCGCCCATAAGCGTAGATACCATGCAGCTTTTTGCTGTTGCTTGCTAAAATCGGGCAGTAATTTTTCACCCAAGTAGGGTACAAATAAAACCGCTGCAATCCATGACACCACCAATGCAATGGTCACCACTTGGAAGATGGAGCGTGTGTATTCGCCCGTACCTGATTGCGCTGTCGCAATCGGTAAGAAACCTGCTGCGGTAATCAGTGTTCCTGTCAGCATTGGAAAGGCTGTGCTTTGCCATGCAAAGCCTGCGGCTTTGAGTCGACTATAGCCCTGCTCCATTTTAATCGCCATCATTTCAACCGCGATAATGGCATCATCCACCAACAGCCCCAATGCAAGAATTAATGCACCAAGCGAAATCTTATGTAACCCGACATCAAATAAAGACATTCCTGCAAAAGTCATCGCAAGAACTAAAGGAATCGACAGTGCAACCACTAAACCCGTACGGAAACCCAAGGAAAAGAAACTGACCAATAAAACGATAATTACCGCTTCAGCCAACACTTTTAAAAATTCGTGAATACTACGTTGCACTGCCACGGGTTGGTCTGACACTTTTTGCAGTTTCATACCTAAAGGTAGACTTTTTTGTAGCTGGGTAAATTCAGTTTCTAGATTTTTACCGAGTGCGATAATATCGCCGCCTTTACGCATCGAGACCGCAATCCCAATACCATTTTCGCCCATGAAACGCATTCTTGGCTGAGCAGGTTCGCTGAAACCGCGGTATACATCTGCTACATCGCCCAATTGAATGGTTTTATCACCCACCAACAGCGGCATTTTTTTCAAATCATCGACGCTATGTAAATGTCCACTGACTCGAAGTTGGATACGATCTGTGCCTGTTTCAAAGAAACCTGCACTGGCCATATCATTTTGTTTTTGAATCGCCTCCTGAATCGCAGTGACAGGAACACCCAGTTGTACGGCTTTGGTATTGGACAATTCAATCCAAATGCGTTGATCTTGCAAGCCGACCAAATTGACCTTGCTCACATCCTTGACCCGTTGCAATTGCAGTTGTAAACGGTCGGCATATTCTTTCATGACGGCATAATCAAAGTCTTTGCCTGTCAGCACATAGATATTGCCGAAGGTATCACCGAACTCATCATTGAAAAAAGGGCCTTGCACACCACTGGGCAGTTCCGAACGTATGTCATTGACCTTCTTGCGCACGTTATACCAAACATCAGGAATTTGACTTGATGGCAGGCTGTCCTTCGCCACAAAGGTCACCAAGGACTCTCCAGGACGTGAATAAGCCATGATGCGGTCATACTGACCTGTGGTCATCAATTCTTTTTCAATACGGTCTGTGACTAAGGTTGAGACTTCTTTGGCGGTTGCCCCAGGCCAAAAAGTTTGTACCACCATCACTTTAAAGGTAAACGGCGGGTCTTCACTTTGCGACAGTTTGGAATAAGACATCACACCGATAATGCCCAATAGCAGCATAAAGTACAGCACAATCCCTTTATTCTTTAAGGCCCATTCCGAAAGGTTAAATTTCATGATTAACCTCCCGCTTTGATGATAACTTCACGATTTTCACGATCAATCGGGTGAATTTTTTGCTGGTCACGTAACAAATGTACGCCCCCGACCACCACCCAATCAGTTGCTTTTAAACCAGACAAAATCGGTACACTGTCACGCCCATAGGTGCCTAAGGTCACAGGAACTTTGCGTAAGGTTTGATTGGCATTGACCACCCATAGATAGGCTTGCTGATCTTTCGCGGTGACACTCGACAACGGCACACTCAAAACATTGCTGTCCTGACTGACAAAAAATACGCGGGCACTTTGTCCCAACTGAATACTGGACTGACCTTCTAGGAGTGAAACTTTGACTGTAAATGTCCGTGATTGACCCGCTGCAGGTGAAACTTCACGAACTTTTGCAGCAAAACGAGCTTCTGGCTGAGACCATAAGGTTACCCAAACCGCTTGACCGATTTTGATGTCACTCACTGCTTGTTCAGGCACACCAAAAACCACCTCACGTTCGCCATCAATCGCCAACTGATAGGCCGCCTGTCCTGCGGCGACCACTTGTCCCGTTTCAATTTGACGCTCGGTAATGACGCCATTTTTATTAGAGATGAGCTGGTTATATCCCGTTTGATTGGCAGAAACTTGGTAGTTCGAGCGAGCTTGTTGTAAGTTCGCTTGCGCTGATTCATGTTGATTTTTTATAGCATCAAATTGTGAGCGACTGACGGCATTGACAGGTAACAGTTGTTGATAACGTTGATATTCTTCAGCGGCAATTTTGGCTGCTGCCTGTGCACTTTGCAATTGTGCCTTAGCTGCGTTCATTTGTAATTGCGCATCTTTTACATCGAGTTTTGCTAAGACTTGCCCAACCTTGACCCGATCCCCCACATCCACATAACGCTCCGTTACTTGTCCCCCAACACGGAACGCCAATGCGGTTTGTTGTCTTGCCTGCACATCACCTGCATAGCTTTTTTGATCGGTATGATTACGACTTGGTTGCGTCACCATGACATAAGGAATTTCCTCCGTCTTGGGAACTTCTTTTTGGCAGGCTGATAAAGTGACACTGCTGAGGACAAGCAACCCCACAATTACATGATTTAGCAGATTCATCTCTGTTTCGCTCTTATTCAAATTGATTTTTTAAGGCACAATAAAGTCTATTGACAGCAACCATCATAAATTGTTTAATTTTTAATTAATATACCCGTGAGTACACTAATTAAAAATTAAATCTAGCAATTTGATTTTTAATTAAATTAAAAGAGAACGATAACGTGCAAATTACCAGTGGCCGTCCTAAAGATTTAGAGAAAAGAGCCAAAATCTTACAGGCTGCGAAATCTATTTTTTTAAAATCGGGCTATCACGCCACCAATATGAACCAAATCGCCAAAGAAGCAGGAGTGACCAAACTCACGGTATATAATCACTTCCAAGATAAAGCCAACTTGTTTATTTGTGCAATTGAAGAAAGCTGTGAAGAATCGATTTGTGCCAAAGAATTTATACTGACCGCTGAAACCAACTTTGAACAAGCGCTGTATGTAATGTGTCATCGTGCTTTAAGTATTATTTATTTACCAGAAGCACTGAAACTCGATCGGGTTCTGTTTGAGCTTGCCGCTGAGCAGAGTCCATTAACGCAACAATTTTTTGATGCCTCACATACGCGCATGTGCAATGTCTGGTGTGATTTTTTTCAACAAGCCATCGCGCTTAAATTCATTCAAGCAGATGAACCGCTTGCGCAAACAGAATTAATCTTGTCACTGATGTTAGGCACACGCCACCATCGAGTTTTATTGGGCTTAGACGCAGTACCCACAATCACTGAAATCGATCAGAGCATTCAACAAGCAATCGCACTTTTTCTGCTTAAATATCAAGCTAAAATTTAGATAATTTTCACATTTCTTTGCATTCTGCACTTGGATTGTCTCTCAATCACGCTATAGTCGAATAGTAAGCAGCGCTGTTGTATGCCACTGTTACTTGCGACATGCGCCATATACCGCACAAGATTTTTTAGACAATAACAAGCGATCGTTGAGGGAGAAATACAATGGTTCAGCAGATCACTGCTCCATTACGTGAAGATGTCCGATTATTAGGCAATTTGCTGGGTGAGATCTTAAAGCAACATGCTGGGCAAGAATTGTTTAATCAAATTGAGCAAATTCGTACCCTCGCCAAAGATGCACGTGATGGCCAAATCGAAGCAGAAAAACAGCTTGAGCAACTGTTCCTCAACTTAAAAGACGAAGAGATTTTGCCCCTAACTCGCGCATTTTCTTATTTTCTCAACTTTGCCAATATTGCTGAACAATATCACGTGGTACGTAGCCGCCGTCAGGCTGAGTTTGATAAACACGCCTCCAGCCCCAACCCACTCTCACATTTATTTGAAAAATTTAATGCCCAAAAGATCAGTCCACAACAACTGTTCCAACAAATTTGTGATTTAAAAATTGAATTGGTCCTCACCGCCCATCCGACTGAAATCAGTCGTCGAACTTTGATTCAAAAATATGATGATATTACCGATTGTTTGTCCCAACTGGATCAACAGAAGCTGACGCCGAGAGAACGCCAACACTGCGTTGCCACACTGAAACAACTGGTTAGTTCGGCATGGCAAACTGACGAGATTCGCCAGCACCGCCCAACCCCTGTAGATGAAGCAAAATGGGGCTTTGCCACCATTGAACAAAGCTTGTGGAATGCCGTACCAAAATTTGTTCGAGAGCTGAATGAATTGACACAACAGCATTGCGAACAACCTCTACCGATGACCATTGCGCCGATCCGTTTTGCCTCATGGATGGGGGGCGACCGTGATGGCAATCCGAACGTCACCCATCAAGTCACCCAAGAAGTACTGTGGTTATCGCGTTGGCAAGCGGCTGATTTATATCTGCGTGATATTGAAAATCTGCGTTGGGAACTGTCGATTCAAAGCTGCTCAGCAGAGTTGAGCCAAGCTTTGGGTTATGAACATCCTGAACCGTATCGTGAGTATTTACGCAGTACCCGCGAACGCTTAAAAGCAACCCGTTATTGGTTAACACAGCGCCTACAGGGTCTAGAGGCAGACGATAGCAACATCATCAAAACCACAGAGGAGCTACTCGCACCTTTGCTGCTGTGTTATCGCTCGCTGATGGACAGCAACCTAGCTGAAATCGCCAACGGGCAATTGCTTGACTTCATCTATCGGGTTAACTGTTTTGGGATTGAACTGTTAAAACTGGATATTCGTCAAGAATCAGGACGACATCGCCAAGCCATTTCAGCCATTACTGAATATTTAGGCTTAGGTAATTTTGAATCTTGGACCGAACAAGCGCGGCAGAATTTTTTAATTCAGGAATTACAAAGCAAACGACCACTATTACCTAAATTTTTGAATGAACCCGAAGGCAGCCTGATTCAACACCCCGATGTGCTCGAAGTCTTTGCCACTATGCGCACCTTGGCAGAACAGCCGAGTGAGAGTTTAGGTGCATATATCATTTCAATGGCAGAATATCCAAGCGATGTGCTGGCGGTTTTACTTTTGCAAAAAGAAGCAGGCATTCAACAAGCCTTACGGGTGGTGCCATTATTTGAAACGCTCAAGGACTTGGACGGCGCAGCCAAAACCATGAATACTTTATTCAATATGGATTGGTACAAACAGCACATCCAAGGCAAACATGAAGTGATGATTGGCTATTCGGATTCTGCCAAAGATGCAGGATTTATGTCAGCCAATTGGGCGCAGTATCGTGCACAAGAAGAACTGACCGCAATTGCAAAAAAACATGGCGTACAACTGACCTTATTCCATGGACGTGGCGGCTCGATCAGTCGTGGTGGTGCACCAACCCAACAAGCTTTATTTTCTCAGCCACCAGGGTCAATCTCAGGGGCGATTCGAGTCACCGAACAAGGTGAAATGATTCGATTTAAATTCGGTTTAGAAGGAATCGCTCTACAAAACTTAGAGATTTATACCGCTGCGACACTTGAGGCAACCTTGCTGCCACCACCTGAACCAAAGCAACAATGGCGCGCTTTGATGAATCAAATGACAGATTTATCAGTACAAGTCTATCGCCAAACCGTGCGTGAAAATCCAAATTTTGTCCGTTATCTACGTACCGTCACCCCAGAACTAGAGTTGCAAATGTTGCCATTGGGTTCTCGTCCAGCGAAACGTAAAGTCACTGGTGGGATTGAATCCTTACGTGCGATTCCGTGGGTATTTGCATGGACACAGATTCGCTTGATGCTACCTGCATGGCTCGGAACAGGCACCGCGATTAATCAAGTGCACGAACAACATAAAAACACATTGGATGAGATGTTAGAGCAGTGGCCTTATTTCCAAACCTTAATTGATATGTTGGAAATGGTGTTGTCGAAATCCGATGCGGATATTGCACTGTACTATGAATCACACCTCACCCAAGATCAGGACTTAAAAGTATTGGGGGTCGAACTACGTCAACGACTACAAAATGCAGTTGATACCTTACTCAGCCTGAAAGGTGAATCAAAACTGCTCAGTAATAATGAGGTGCTGGATCAATCCATGCAGGTGCGTAAACCATATCTACTGCCGCTGCATCTATTACAAGCCGAATTGATGAAGCGTCGTCGTGCATATTTGACTGAACATCAAACCGAACATAGCCCTGTCGATCATGCCTTAATGGTCAGTATCGCAGGAATCGCTGCGGGCTTGCGCAACACGGGCTAACAGGCCATTTCTCACAGAGCCATCCACAGAAATTGTGACTGTTGATGGCTCGATTGGCAAAATATGCCATTTTTTATAAAATTTTTTGAAAAAAACTCAAATATTCTTTTGAAAATAAAACGCTTAACTTTTCAAACAATTTAGACAAAATAAACAATAAATCCGATAAGTTATTTTGAAGTATATTTTACCAAAAGGTAAAAATATTAATAGATAAAGTGTTAGCCCCAAGATTCTTAAAACAATATAGGTGAAAGCACGATTTAAGACAGAGTATCATACGCGCTGATATCTCCTTATGAGTCTAATTTATGTCAAGTTGGTTCCCAAAATGGCAGCCGTATCAGGGCAAGATTGATCATCGCCCTGTCGCGACCAATGAATATTTACCGCCCTTACAAAGTGCGGTGTTAGGGGTTCAGCACGCATTTGCCATGTTTGGTGCGACGGTACTAGCACCGTTGTTGATGGGCTTTAGTCCTAACCTTGCCATTTTAATGTCAGGGATTTGTACCATCCTGTTCTTCCTGATGACAGGTGGTCGCGTTCCCAGTTATTTGGGGTCTAGCTTTGCTTTTATCGGCGTCGTTGCGGCCGCAACTGGACATATCACTGGCTCAGGTGCAAATCCCAATTTATCTGTCGCTTTGGGCGGTATTATCGCCTGTGGGGTACTGTATACCTTGATTGGTTTAGCCGTCATGTTGACCGGGACGCGCTGGATCGAAAAATTGATGCCGCCTGTGGTGACAGGGGCTGTGGTGATGATTATTGGTTTAAATCTTGCGCCGATTACCATTAAAAGTGTGGCAGGTCAGCCTTTTGAGATGTGGATGGCATTGATCACCGTACTGTGTATGGGTCTGATCGCCGTTTTCACCAAAGGTTTATTACAGCGTTTATTACTTTTGGTTGGTTTATTGATGGCCTATGCCATTTATGCCATAGCAACCAATGGTTTAGGTCTCGGCAAAGCCATTGATTTCTCCCAAATTGCCGCTGCACCTTGGTTTGGTATTCCAAGCTTCTCAAATCCGACCTTTGACCTCAACGCCATGTTGATTATTGCCCCTGTTGCCCTGATTTTAGTGGCAGAAAATCTCGGACATATCAAAGCCGTTGGTGCGATGACGGGTGAAAACCTGACGCCTTATTTGGGCAAAGCATTTGTGGCTGATGGCGTTGCCACGACCTTATCGGGCAGTGTTGGTGCACCGGGCATGACCACATACGGTGAAAATATTGGTGTGATGGCCGTCACGCGTGTGTATTCAACCATCGTGTTTGTGATTGCGGGGGTATTTGCGATTTTCTTGGGACTTTCACCTAAGTTTGGTGCGGTGATCAGTACCATTCCAACTGCAGTGCTGACAGGTGCTTCGATTGTGGTATTTGGTTTGATTACCATTGCAGGAGCGAAGATCTGGATCGAAAATAAGGTCGATTTTTCCAATAATAAAAACCTGATCGTTGCATCAGTGACCATCATTCTCGGGGCAGGTAACTTTGAACTGCTGTTTGGAAATTTCAACTTGGGTGGTATTGGTACCGCAACCTTTGCTGCGATTTTATTGAATTTGCTCTTTAGTTTAAAAGATAAAAACTAACACCGAATCAAGGCAGCGCACGCGCTGCCTTTTTTATGCTGATCTTGATCCGCCATCTCCTTTTTTACCGTATTTTTAGTATGATGACTGTTTACACTTCAATGTGTTCAGCTCATGCGTTTTGATTTTTTTGATTTACAACTGCTTCTTCATATTGTGGCAACAGGTAGCCTGACCCAAGGTGCAGATCGTGCTGCCATTTCTTTACAAGCAGCCAGTGAACGGATAAAAAAACTAGAGCAATACTTTGAAACGCCGTTATTTATTCGACACAATGCAGGTGTCGAACTGACTACGGCTGGTCATGCTTTGGTGGAACATGCCAAAAAACTCAACGCACAAAAAAATAAACTTGAACTAGACATGCAACGCTTTCGTCAGAAAAGCGCCGAGTCATTGATTCTGTGGTGTAACTCCTCTGCACAGAGTGAATATCTTCCAGCCTTATTACCCCAATACTTGATGCATTATCCGCATATCAATATTGACTTACACGAAGCGGAAAGCTCAGAAATTGTAGATGCACTCACCAAAGGAATCGCTCGATTAGGCTTGGTTTCAAGCTTTTTTGACACTCGTCATTTACATACTCAGGATTTTGCTAGCGATCCCTTAGTACTGATCTGCCCAGATTCGCATGTGCTGACCCAGCAGGCACAACTCAACTTAGTCGATGCCTTGGCATATGATTTTATTGGTCTCATGCCACATCATTCACTACAACAGTCTATTGAAACTCAAGCCAAACTATTAGGCTTCAACATGCACTATCGCTTACGTTTACCGAATTTTGCCGCGATTGCGGAAGTGGTCGCAAAAGGGGTCGGTGTTGCGATTATGCCTGCACGTGCGGCTCAACGTTTACAAGGTATTTATCATTTTCAAGCAATTCAACTCTTGGGTGCATGGGCAAATCGCAAACTCCTCCTCGCCAGCCAAGACTTCGATCAACTCCCGCAAAGCTACCAAGACTTTGCAAAATTTC
Source organism: Acinetobacter sp. 2JN-4 (assembly GCF_003687745.1). Lineage (NCBI taxonomy): Bacteria > Pseudomonadati > Pseudomonadota > Gammaproteobacteria > Moraxellales > Moraxellaceae > Acinetobacter > Acinetobacter sp. 2JN-4. The sequence continues at coordinate 475,694 of NZ_RDNY01000002.1, forward strand.
TATTGGCGCGCAAACCACAAGATGAGCAAAACGTTTTAGTGCAAGACCATATAACTCCCTAGCGCCAGCAAACCGATAAAAAATAACTGACGGAATTTTTGCTCGTTCAATTGGTAACGCACTTTTTTTCCGAACCACATGCCGATCAAAGCTGCGACCAATGCCACGGAAGACCATCGATAGTCTAAAGCCCCACCTGTAGTCGGGTGATAATGCAAAAAGATCGCCAAACAAATCGTGGAAACGGTAAAAGTCAGCCCTAAAGCCTGTACCAGTTCATCACGTTTTAAATGTAAAGACTGCAAATACGGCACGATGGGAATAATAATAACCCCTGTCGCGACGGTGACTGCACCGCCGATATAACCAATGAATGGAGAAAGCCAACGCTCATGCCCTGCCAGATCAGGTAGCTTTTTGGCACATAAACCATAGAGTCCATAAATTGCCAACATACTGCCCAATAAAATCTCACTGCTCTGTCCTTGACTCTGGTTCAAGGTGGGCAAAAAGCTCCAAATAGAGCCGAGAATGATGCCCAATAACAAAGACCAGAAACGACAGATAAATGACCAGACCTGACCTTCAGCAAAAAGCTGCCAAACATTGGTCACCATAGAGGGTACGATCAAAAGTGAGGCCGCCTGAAATGGACTCATTGCGATGGTGAGTAATCCCATCGACACCGCAGGCAAACCTAAACCGATCATGCCTTTTATCATGCCAGCGAATGCAAATACTGCCGTTACAATAATCAAAAAGGTCATGATCTATCTCCGCATTCATATACAGCTATGCTACGGAAATAATTGAAATCGCGTATTCTTGTTTTTAGGAGCATGGCTCAATTATACGTTGAGGCCAAATGCTTAAGTGTAGCTCCTCCACGCTTAATTTTTCTCTGTTAGACGCTAAGCCTTCTAGCCTTCTAAACTGTCATTCTTATATTTTTCTTCCAACACATTACTGATAATACTTTCAATCATCCAAACACGGTATAAGCTATTAAACACGTAACTTTGCCCATCAATACGTAACTCTAAAACGGGAAAATCAGGTTGATGCTTCTGCTGACATAATTCATCATTTTGTTGCAATAAAGCCTCAATATCTTGTTCAGTAATGCACTCAACTTCTAAACGCTTCTGCATACGCTGGAAATGTGCTTTAAAAGAGAGGTCTTTACCACGTGTCCACACGCCTTCCAAAATCTGATGAATGCAATCGACCTGTTGTTCTTCTGCCACACTATAGAACAGCTTTGCCATTTCATAGCTGGCTTCTTTGGTTGGACGGCAAAACGGGGTGAATGCCACTTCCGTCCGTTTTGAAACACGGGTTGCCAGTCCCCAGTCAAACCAATCTCGACCTTGATAGCTCAACGGGTAGACTTTGAGCTGAATATTATAATAATCAGCAAGTTCTGCTTTGATATAATCCAACAACAACCAACTCATCGGGTCTTCAAGCGCAATATAGAGATCTAACTCTGGATGTAAGGCTTGCACTTCTGCCAATGCTTCACCATCGTTGATCAAATGCTCACGCCACTCGATGTGATTAATCAGAAAAATAGGCGTTCCCGTCAATAATTTTTGTTGTTTTAAACGGCGCGTTAAACGCAATAAATCATCAACGGCTTGATACTTGCGTTCACTAAACTCGAAATAACTAGCTGAAACAGGCACATCCTGAAACATTCGTTCAGGAAAATCTTGTGGGGTTTGGTGTTGTTTCGCCATCGCATATAAGGTGCGTAATTTTCCATATTGCTGTTGCCATAACATATGGAAAACATCTTCCAGCAAATGTAAAAAATTTTGTTCTCGTAAAGGCGTATTTCTTAGAATGGTTTCAGCTTGTTGTAATGCTTCTGGACTTGGAATTTCTGGGGTTTCATCAAAGCCAAAACGGTGTTGTTTGGCTAAAATCTTGGCATCATTGAGACAGTATCGTCGCCAATCTTGTGCTGACATACCATTGGGAGGTTCAGCATCTTGTTTTGAAATAATGACTTTTAACGGTTTAAGCTCATCGCTCAAAATCTCATTAAGCTGAGCCAACTGTTGCACTGCAAGATAGCTATACACATCATCTAAACGTAGATAAATACTTAAACCCTGTTCCGTGGGTAATACCGCCTGACGAGAAGGTTTCTGATAAAACCAGCTCGATCGGATGGGATCAAACCAACGACGTAACAAAGACATGTCGATTGCCTCTTGATAGAAATCTCCCCTAACCCCTCTTTAAAAAAGAGGGGAACTACACGAGTTTAATACTTGAATATAATTCGTGGAAGTCCCCCTTTGAAAAAAGGGGGACTTAGGGGGATTTGAAATTTTACAAAACGCGTACTGCGCCTTTTGCTGCGCTGGTTGAATGCATCGCGTAAATCTTGAGTGCCTTAGACACTTTACGTTTACGTTCTTCTACTGGATGCCAACCTTTGGCTTCTTGAACCGTACGGCGATGTGCCATGGTTGCATCATCCACATCTAAATGGATGGTACGATTTGGGATATCAATTTCAATGGTATCACCATCTTCAACCAAACCAATTGCTCCGCCTTCCGCAGCTTCTGGAGAAACGTGACCAATCGATAAACCCGAAGAACCACCCGAGAAACGACCATCGGTAATCAAAGCACAGTCTTTACCTAAGCCTTTAGATTTCAAATAGCTGGTTGGATACAGCATTTCTTGCATACCCGGTCCACCACGTGGACCTTCGTAGCGAATCACCACGATATCGCCGGCCACAATTTTATGCTCTAAAATCGCTTCGACCGCAGAATCTTGGCTCTCAAAAACGCGCGCAGTGCCGGTAAATTTAAGGATCGAATCATCCACACCTGCTGTTTTCACGATACAGCCATCCAACGCGATGTTGCCGTAAAGCACAGCCAAACCGCCATCTTTAGAGAAGGCATGCTCAGCATTACGAATCACGCCATTTTCACGATCACCGTCCAAAGTTGAATAATAACGGTTTTGTGAGAACGCCACTTGGGTTGGTATACCACCCGGAGATGAGCGATAGAACTCATATACATCGGCATCTTCAGTACGGATAATATCCCACTTGTCTAATGCATCTTTCAGCGTTGGTTCATGTACGGTTGGACATGATGTTTTTAACAAATTGGCACGATCAAGCTCACCTAAGATCGCCATGATGCCCCCTGCACGGTGGACATCTTCCATGTGTACGTCTGATTTTGCAGGCGCAACTTTAGATAACACAGGCACTAGACGAGAAAGACGGTCGATATCATCCATGGTGAAATCGACTTCAGCTTCATGAGCAGCAGCCAACAAGTGTAATACCGTATTGGTTGAACCACCCATGGCAATATCTAGGGTCATGGCATTTTCAAATGCATCTTTGGTTGCGATCGAACGCGGTAAAATGCTGTCATCGTTTTGTTCATAGTAGCGTTTTGCCAATTCGACTACCAAGCGCCCTGCTCTCAAGAACAATTTTTCACGATTTGCATGGGTAGCGACGATTGAACCATTGCCCGGTAAAGATAATCCTAAAGCTTCAGTTAAACAGTTCATCGAGTTCGCTGTAAACATGCCTGAACACGAACCGCAAGTTGGACAAGCTGAACGCTCAAACGCGGCAACTTCTTCATCGGTATAACTTTCATCTGCCGCAACTACCATCGCGTCAACGAGGTCAATTGCTTTCTCATTGCCACGGAATTTGACTTTACCCGCTTCCATCGGACCGCCAGACACAAATATCACAGGGATATTCAAGCGCATCGCAGCCATCAGCATTCCCGGTGTGATCTTGTCACAGTTCGAGATACATACCATTGCATCAGCACAATGGGCATTGACCATATATTCCACAGAATCGGCAATCAAATCACGTGATGGTAGTGAATACAGCATGCCATCATGACCCATCGCAATACCGTCATCGACTGCAATGGTATTAAATTCTTTTGCAACACCACCAGAAGCTTCGATTTCTCGTGCAACCAGTTGCCCTAAATCTTTAAGATGCACATGACCTGGAACAAATTGGGTAAATGAGTTGACCACCGCAATAATAGGTTTGCCAAAATCTTCATCTTTCATGCCCGTCGCACGCCATAAACCACGCGCGCCAGCCATATTTCTTCCATGTGTTGATGTTTTCGAACGATAATCAGGCATTTTGTATTCCCAACAAGTTTGTGCTCGAGATGAATAGGACATTCTCTCTGGCGAAATGATACTGAGCTCAGTCCATCATACTACAAGTTATCGTTTAACAGATGACCACTGAAGCTATCTTTTTTTGCTCAAAGGCAATTCACAGCTTCTGATTAGGGGCTAGTGGCTTTTTCGCTTATAATTTGCATTAAGTTTTTTTCGGAATGCATTTGTGAAAATCATTTTTGCTGGTACGCCTGAATTTGCTGCAACGGCATTGGCGGCATTATTAAAATCATCACACCAGATTATTGCAGTTTATACCCAACCTGACCGCAAAGCAGGTCGTGGGCAGAAATTAACACCTTCCCCAGTCAAGCAACTTGCACTTGAACACGGTTTACCTGTTTATCAACCTTTGCATTTTAAAGCCTCGACCGAAGAAGGCTTAGCGGCTCGACAAGAGCTTGCTGCACTTGGTGCAGATGTAATGGTGGTTGCGGCTTATGGTTTGATCTTACCTCAGGCGGTTTTGGATACACCTAAATACGGTTGTCTCAATATTCACGGTTCATTATTACCGCGCTGGCGTGGTGCTGCCCCGATTCAACGCGCCATTGCCACAGGTGATGTGGAAACAGGCATTACCATTATGCAAATGGCGGCTGGTCTGGATACTGGCGATATGATGTATAAAACCTATTGTCCGATCACAGCAGAAGATACCTCTGCGAGTTTGCACGATAAACTGGCGACTCAAGGTGCAGACGCGATTTGTACCGTGCTCGAATCAGAGCAAAGCCTACAAGACTTTATTGCCAAACGTGAAGTACAAGACGAAGCGCTCACCGTATATGCGCATAAGTTAGTCAAAGCAGAAGCGCGTATTGATTGGTCTCAAAATGCCGTTCAAATTGATCGCAATATTCGTGCCTTCAATCCTTGGCCTGTGGCATTTATCCAACTGGATGAAAATAATGCGCTACGTGTTTGGGGTTCAACCCTTTCTCAACACAGCAAAGCAAACGCGCAAGTCGGTGAAATTCTTGCAATGGACAAACACGGTGTCCATGTGGCCTGTGGTGAAAACAGCACAGTGTGTTTAACCAGCCTGCAATGGCCCGGCGGTAAAGCACTCAATCCAATACAAATGATACAAACCCAAAAATTGCATCTTGGACAAATTCTCCCATGAACCAATCGAATCAATCATCTGCAAAACATTTGAATCTGCGTGCACAAGTGATCAAAACACTGTTGGCTGTTCAAAATGGGCAATCTTTGGCTTCCGTGTTGAATCAACATATCAATATCGTTTCTGAACGTGAACGTGGCTTATATCACGAACTTACTTTGGGTTGTTTACGCCAGTGGTATTCTTTAAAAGCAATTACCTTACCCTTGCTGACAAAACCATTAGACAATGAAGCACTGGAAAGTTGTTTATATCTTGGTTTGTATCAAATTTTATGTACTCGTATTCCTGTACATGCTGCGATTTCCGAAACTGTAAATGCTGCTAAGCAACTCGGTTTCGAGCCAATGAGTGGTTTGGTCAATGCGATTCTGCGCCGTGTTTCACGTGAAACAGATGAATTCCAAACAGCGTTGAATAATACGCATGGTTTACCAAGTTGGTTATTCAAACGACTTAAAAAAGATTGGCCTGATCAATTTGATGAAATCTGTCAAAACTTAAAACAAGTTGCACCACTGACCCTGCGCGTCAATGAACGCCAAGTCAGTCGTGACGAATATTTAGAAATTTTGGATGAAGAACAAATTGATGCTCGTCCTTGCATGCTTTCAAATGTTGGTATTGTCTTGGAACAAACGGGCAACATTACCCATCTACCGGGTTTCGAAGAAGGCGGTTTTTCTGTTCAGGATGAACATGCACAATTATGCGCGACCCTTTTACCGAATTTAGATGATAAAGTCGTTGTCGATGCTTGCGCTGCACCCGGTGGTAAAACAGCACATATTCTTGAGCGCTATAATCCTAAAAAACTGATTGCGCTTGACCATGATGCAAAACGTTTATTACGTTTGTCTGAAAATATAGAACGTCTTGCCTTAGATCAAACCGAGGTTGAGATTGTTACAGCAGATGCAACGACTTGGCAGGCAGCAGAAGCAGTCGACTGTATCGTGCTCGATGCACCGTGTTCTGCAACAGGTGTAATTCGTCGCCATCCAGATATCCGTTTATTGAGACAATCGACCGACATCGCGCAAACTGTGGCATTACAGCATCAAATTTTGCAACAGATGTGGCAACAACTCAAAGTGGGTGGCACGCTGTTATACATTACCTGCTCGATTCTAAAAGTTGAAAATGAACAGCAAATGGCAACTTTCTTTGCTGAACATAGCAATGCTGAAGAAATCAAAATCGAAGCAGACTGGGGTATTGAACAGGCCTATGGTCGTCAGTTATTACCTTACCTACATTCAGGTGATGGCTTCTATTATTGTTGTATCCAGAAGATCGCCTAACATAAACAAGAAAGCCATACATCAATGTATGGCTTTCTTTATTCTGATCAACGCATTGTTATACGCTATCATCTTTTTGTTCGGGATGACGCATCAAATGTATAATTGAAAGCACCAATCCGCCCCACAACAACCCAATTGCAATGATCATCATGATTAAAGCTGAAGTATTCATCGTCATCTCCTAGCGATTCTTTAAGCTGCTCATAAACAATGCGCCGATCGCACAGAATAAAATACAGCCCCAACCAAACCAAAGCTGTAAGCTCATTGCATAATCGCCATAGCCTTTTTGCAACAATGCACTTAATGCAAGCCCAAGGGTAGAAATCAAAACAACTGGGGTAATGATGGTTAAGGTGAATTCCCAAACCCCACCCAATTGGATGGTAGATACACGATTGACATGCTGCTCTAGATCTTTCATCAGTGAACGCTTGAACCATGACACCATAATGATCGAAACCAAAGCACCTGAGACAATGCCTAGATTATTAATAAAGTGATCAATAATATCGACCAGTTTAATCGCGTTGGCACTTGAGAATAAGAAAATAGAAACTGCACCAGTACCACCACCAATAATAGTCACGGCTTTAGCACGACTCCATTTTAACTTGTCCTGCATCGCTGAGATCGGTACTTGCAAAATACTGACCATCGATGAAACACCAGCCACAAAGAGCGAGCTAAAGAATAAGATCCCGAACAACTCTGCGCCTGCACCTAAGCTTGAAATAATCTTAGGGAACGCAATAAATGCCAAGCCAATACCGCCGCTCACCACGTCTTGTACGCTAGTACCCGCTGCATGTGCCATGAAGCCAAGGGCTGCGAAAACACCAATACCTGCCAAGATCTCAAACGAAGAGTTAGCAAAACCAATCACCAAACCTGAACCCGTCAAATTGGTTTTTGGTTTTAGGTAAGAGGCATAGGTCACCATGATCCCGAATCCAATCGAAAGCGAGAAGAAAATATGACCATAAGCCGCTAACCAGACTTTATAGTTCTTCATGGCTTCCCAGTTTGGGGTAAAGAAGGCATTTAGACCATCTACAGCGCCCGGTAAACGCAAAGCTTGAATCACCAAAATACCAAACAGTACCAATAATATCGGCATGAAAATACGGTTCGCAAGCTCAACGCCTTTACGAACACCACCATACAAAATAAACAGTACTAAGGCCCAAACGCCGATTAATGGCCAAAACAAATGACCAATAAACGTCAGATCAAAAGTGGCGGCCTGAGAAGTCGCCAAGAATTTGTTAAAGAAGAAATTTTCTGGGTCTGTACCCCAGCTTTGACCGAAGGAGAAATAAATATAACTTCCTGCCCAAGTCAGTACACTGGCGTAATAAAGCGCAATCACAATACAAACACATGCTTGCCACCATCCCAAAGACTCAGCCCGTTTGGTGAGTTGTTGGTATGCTTTCGGCGGTGCACCATTGCTGCGATGCCCGACTGCGTAATCTAAAAATAAAAGGGGTAATCCTGCCGTTAATAAAGCTACTAAATAAGGAATTAAAAATGCACCGCCACCGTTTTCATAAGCGACATACGGGAAGCGCCAAATATTACCTAATCCAATCGCCGAACCAATTGCGGCGATGATAAAACCTGATCGTGCCGACCAGTGCTCACGAGTTTCTGTCATAAAAATAACCTATTCCTAAGGCAACTTTCGATGCTGCTGTTCTCTGGTTGTTATACTGCTAGCAAGAAAAGTACCAATGCAAATCCTATTATTGGTTGAATCAGAAAAAACCTTTTGAGTTTTCATTTCTTATATTCAAACCAGCAAAAATTAGAAAACTCTTCCTTAAAAAATTTTGACTATTTTTTGCCTGTTGATGATTGAACAATACCCTTTTTTATTTATTTTTACTGTAATTTATACAAAAAAATATAACCATTCATCGCCAATTCAGACACGATTGATTATTTTTCAACTCAATTTTCTTACCTCGTTTAAATTTCTCATTTGATTTAAAAACGTGATCAGCATAATTACTTTTCATGCATTTAATTTTTGATTCGATAATGTCCCGTGATTTTATACTTAAACAAAATATCTGATTCTTCAGTTCCTCGACCAATATTATGCAAAATCAGCGGGGTTTTCTGAAAAAAACTGTTCTTATCCGAGACGATGCCAATATGCACCAGCCCCTGCCCTAAATCCCACGTCACAATATCCCCAGCACGATAGTTTTGATCACGCACCTGATAACCTTTTCGCTGGAAATAGGTGGCAATATTTGGAACTCGGCGATGATCAATATTTTTATCGGGCGCTTTAAGTCCCCATTTGTTTGGATACAGCTTAAAATGCTGCCGCATATCCTCATGCATCCGTTGCTGTAAATCGATGCCTTGACGACGTAATGCTCGAACCACCACATCAGTACAGACACCTTTCACCATCGGTACATCACCCATCGGATAATCCAACCGGGTATAAGCAGGGTCATAAAATCGGGTGACACCTATTTGTTTTCGTGCATCGCTCACCAACTGCTGCGAAGAAAATGCCCATGCTGACAGCGTCCACAACATGCACAAGCACAACAGGACTAGCTTATAAAATTTAGGCATGGACTTTCCTTTCGCCAACATGAGATGAATACACGACACGCCAAGCTGATTAGGCTTGAGTTTCCTTAATGACCAATAAACGCTCTTCCTGCATATCACGAATCGCAGAATGAATCCCTTCTCGACCTAAGCCAGAATCCTTCACGCCGCCATACGGCATATTATCGACACGGAAAGTGGGCACATCATTAATAATTACCCCACCCACATGCAAATGGTCCCATGCATACAGCATTTTATTGAGATTTTGCGTATAGACACCAGCCTGTAAACCAAAACGGCTTTGATTTATGGTAGCAATGCCCTGCTCAAACTCTTTATATTTCTCTAGAATTGCGATGGGGCCAAAGGCTTCATCCTTATAAATTTCCAGCTTGGCATCAACATTTTCCAACAAAGTTGGTTCGAGTAAAACGCCTTGTAGATTACCACCGATCAATATTTTCGCACCTTTCTTCTCAGCTTTATCAATCCACTTTTTCAAACGAACTGCTTCCGCAGCTTTAATCATAGGACCAACCAATGTCGTGCTTAATGCAGGGTCGTCAGCTTTGATTTTTTTCAGCTTTGCCAACAATCTCTTTTTCACGTCAGCATAAAGATCGGCATGAATTAAAATACGTTGCACACTAATACAAACCTGCCCAGCATGGCTATATGCAGCACCAATCAAACGGTCAATCAAAGCATCGTCAACAACCGCATCTGCTTCAATCATCACCGCTGCATTTCCACCCAGCTCTAAAGTCACTTTTTTACGACCTGCACGCGCTTTCATATCCCAACCCACTTGGTCAGAACCGGTAAAGCTGAGTAATTTAAAACGGTCATCTGTGACTAAAATATCAGCGGCTTGACGCTCACAAGGCAATACCGACCACGAACCTTTCGGCAAATCCGTTTCTGCCAACACCTCAGCAATTTTTAATGCACTAATCGGGGTTAGACTCGCTGGTTTTAAAACAAAAGGACAACCTGCCGCAATGGCAGGCGCGATCTTATGTGCCACCAAATTTAAAGGGAAATTGAAGGGACTAATCAATGAAACAGCACCAATCGGCACCTGTTTCACCATGCCGCGATAACGTGCTGCGGCTGGCGTGACGGCTAAAGGTAATACTCGACCATCGTCAAGTTGCGTCACGGCATCCGCAGCCAATTGAAAAGTATTAATTAAACGTTCAACTTCGGCACTGGCCGCGCCACGAGGTTTACCACCTTCTGCGATTAAAATTTCGGTCAGCTCATCACGTAACTCATTAAAGCGTTTTACACAGTGCAATAAGATTTGTTGTTTTTGGAAAGGTTTTAATGCTGCCATTTCGGCTTCTGCTTTGACCGATGCGGCAATCGCCTTTTCTAAAACCTTGGCATCTGCCAACGCCACTCGCGCAAATGTCGTGCCTTGATATTTATTCTGTACCTCTAACCATTGACCTGTTGTGATTGCCTTGCCTGCCACATACAGGGGGTAATCCACAACACTTTGTGTATCTGACATTTTTTATTCTCTTTGCAAAAATTTAAAATTAGACTACTGCATATTTGAATTGTTCACTATATGATGCGCCCAATCGGTGATGAATTTACAACAATTCATTACTGTTTCTCGTATTTATTGGGACAATACAATGAAAATATTAAAAATATCAATGCTTGCTTTAGGGACAAGCCTATGTGGTTTAGCACAGGCAGACGTAATTGGTGTCAAAGGCGATCTCAGCTATTGGAACTACAACGGTAAAGCCAATATGGCTGCGCAAACATCTGCACCAGATCAAGACTTAGACCGCAAAGGTTCAGCACAACTGTCATTGGCTTTTGAACATCCAATTCCGTTACTGCCAAATGCCAAAATTCGCCATGTGAATCTAAAGACGCAAACAGAAAATGAGGTTTTCGGGCAACCTATATATGACCTAGACATCGCTCATACCGATTTTATTTTATATTATGAGATCTTAGACAATATCGTCGATGCGGATGTCGGATTTGGTGCAACCACTTTAAATGGTGATGTCACAACACTTCTAGCAGACCCAACGAGTAGTCTTTATAAAATGGGGAAAGTCGATATCAATAAAACGGTTCCAGTAATTTATGGGTCAGCAGGTGTCAAACTTCCATTCACAGGTTTAAGTGCCAAAGCTGAGTTGTTATATAGCAACTTCAATGACACCAAAATCACCGATGCCCAAGCAGAATTACAATACAACTTTATTGATAACTTACTGGTAGATGTCGGTTTAAAAGCAGGCTATCGCATCTTAAATATCAAGCTAGATGACTACGAAAAAAATGATCTCAAATTTGATTTCAAAGGACCTTATTTGGGTATCGACATCCACTTCTAAACAAGCGATTTGAGCCGTAAAAAAAGCCCTGAAATCTTCAGGGCTTTATCTTTTATAACTGAATGGGAAAGAACAAAATCAATAACGTGACCGTGACACAACCAATAAAAATATTCATGGGTAAGCCGATTTTAATAAAATCACTAAAGCGATAATTTCCTGGTCCTAATACCATTAAATTGGTCTGATAACCCAGCGGTGTCGCAAAACTTGCGGAAGCCGCCATCATAATCGCAAAGACAAAAGGAATCGGATTTAAATTCGCTTGAGCTGTAATCTCCAATACAATCGGCAAGGTCAGCAATGCTGCTGCATTGTTAGTAATCACTTCAGTCAATAATGAAACAAAGAAATAAGTCAAAATCAGCAATAAGATCGCTTCACCCGCACTAAAATGCACGATGAATTGCGCCAACATTTCCGCTACACCTGTCTTTTCCAAAGCAGCACCCAGAGCAAAAGAAGCTGCAATGGTTAGGATGACCGTTAAATCTAAGCTCTTTTCAGCCTGCTTCACTGTCAGACAACGGAAAATCAACATGGCACCTGCAGCCAATAATGCGGCATTAAGCATGCTAATCACATTAAAGCCAGCAGCAATCACCGCAGCGAGTAAAATGCCCCATGACAATAATGCTTTATCATGTTGCAGTGGTTCATGATCTAGCTCATTGACCAATAGAAAATCTTTATTATATTTTTGTCGAGTGACGAAAGCAGGACGTGCTTCCAATAATAAGGTATCACCTGCCTGCAATTTAATATTGCCCAAGCCGCCTTTTAAACGTTCACCATTGCGTGCGACAGCCAATACGACTGCACCATAACGATTACGGAATTTGGCATCACGAATCGCACTACCAATCGCTTCGCAATGCGGTGACACAACGGCCTCTACCAAACGACGGCCTGCATGTGTTTCTTCCAAGGACGACTTTTCGTCAATGCTGTCAGGTGCAACCAATCCATTGATGTTTAACAGTTCGGTAATCGCTTCGGTATCGCCTGCAAAAACCAGACGATCATCTCCAAATAAAATTTCATCCGAAGAGACGGCTGATAAAACGGTTTGCTGACGTTCAATTTCAACCAGATAAACACGTTTTAAGCTTCTTAGCCCTGCCGCTGCAACCGACTGACCGACCAGTGGACCATTCGGACTCACCACCACTTCTAAGGTAAATTCGCGTAGATTGGAAAAGACATTCTGCTCTTGATGATTGGGCAATAATTTTGGTGCAAGCCAATACATCGCAAACATACCAATGATCGCAACAGGCAAACCGATAATCGTAATATCAAATAAACCAAAACCAGCTTCACCCGTTAATGCTTGATACTGCCCATTGACCACCAAATTGGTACTGGTACCAATTAAAGTAATCGTTCCACCCAGAATAGCGGTGTAACTGAGGGGAATCATTAATTTAGATGGGGCAATCCCGATCTTCTTCGACCAGCTATTCAATGCTGGAATCATGGTTGCAACCACAGGGGTATTATTTAAAAAGGCACTAAGTGGTGCGATCGGTAAGAAAATTCTAAGTAGCGCCATGCGTTCAGTTTTGGGTGTGCCCAGTAACTTATTCACAAACAGGTCAATACCACCAGAATTAGAAATACCAGCAGCAACCACAAACATTGCTGCAACGGTAATCAGACCAGAGTTACTAAAGCCAGCCAAAGCCTCTTGGGCCGTCAATATGCCCAACACACTTAATACAGTCAAAATCGCTAACATCACGATATGTGGAGCAATTCTTGAAAAAATCAGCGTGAGCAGCCCTGTTAACGTTAAGGCTAATGACAACCATCCTTCCCAACCCATGAGACAGTCTTTCCACAAGTATATAATTTTCCGAATTTTATATAGTAAAACTTGATATACAAATGCGATTTAAAGCTAACCTTAGCTAAAATAATGATAAGAACCTGCCTCTATATCCATTTATATGGTAAAAATCACACGATCTAAGCGTTGAGGTCAATGTAAGCCTGAACGTACAGTGATCGGGGTCATTGACGAATATACAGTGCCCTGTATTCACTTTAATATACAAATCATACAGAGACAGGAAGTCTCCTTCAGAATAACAAGACCCACAGGAAGTGGTTGTTTATAGGAAGTAAGCAACAATAAACTAAATACGAAAAAAGCCCCATCAGGACGATGGGGCTTTTTTTATTTATCATTTTTATAGGAAATTTAAAGACTTTTTAAATACTCAATCACGTCGGCATGCTCCGCCATTTCTGCAAGCTGTAGCGCAGTATATTCGCCTTTATAAGCAACGTTTGCACCTTTACTCACTAACAGCTTCACCACTGCTAAATGATCGTTCTCAGCTGCTGCCTGTAACGCACTATAGCCTTCATCATCGATCTGGTTTGGATCAATGCCAGCTTCTAATAATTGTGTAACTTGTTCAGCATCACCAAGTGAAGCCCAATATACAAGCTCAGGAAGATTGAGTTCTTCATCGTCTTCTGGGAGCGGAGAGAAAGAGTTGAGCTTCATTTTCCTAAAAACCATAAATTAATTCAATTTAACTAATAGTAAATGATTTTTTAGTCGGGCTATCATAAAATACAAAAGAATAGAATTTTAATTATAAAAAGGCTTCACTGATTTAACGAGACCTCTTCATTTTCATTAGAACTCAACCTTCAAGAATTATTAACGTTAAAAATATTATTTCTTAACTCCAGCCAAATCTAAAAGTTTTGATTCTTGTTTCGCCCCCAATATGCGAAAGAACTCTGCCAAGAGATCACTATCATGCTTCGCACCATACTCGAAATCACTTTCATACATATCTTCAGCCTTCACAACTGACAGAAATTTATCACTCCAAATCTCTCTAATTTGATTAAGAGCATCTCCTTTTTGATAAAAACAAATGCGAGTCGCATGCTCATGATAGTCACCTAAACCATCAAATACTCTAGGCGATGGATTAAAAACATATGCAGGGATTCCATAATGACAAGATGCCCCCAAAGCTAAGCCACCTCCAAGAGAATGTCCTACAAGCGATAAATTTCTTTCTGGAAATTTCTCTAAATATTTACGCACAGCTTTTCTTGCTGATTTATAAGGTATCGAAAAAGGGAACGCAAAATTAGATACTATCCAATCCTTCTTACTATCTGTTCCTCGAAAAGCAATGACAGTTTTATTTGAATTTTGGTGCTCATAAATATCATATGCAAAACCTGTCAAAAACCCCTCTTTAGTTGGCTCATCTGTCGGGTCTCCGTCCTTGTCAACTAATAACCAGTTCCATTTTTCAATTGGAAAATATAATTTATCTTTTTCGTGATAACAATTCGATGCCATCATTGCATAGAGTGCATTTCTTGCAGCTATTTCTGCATTAACTATTTTTGTTAAGAATCCCATAAAAACTCCTTTTATTCTAATGTTTAACTACTAGTTTATAATTTTTTCATTATCTTCTTAAGACTATTCTTCTATCGCTCACGAATCAAGCTATATTTCTTCTGTAAAAACTCCTTAAATAGACAAATAAAAAACACCCCAACCTCTTACGAGACTGGGGTGTTTAGAATTTAAAAGCTGGCGATGACTTACTCTCACATGGCAAGTGCCACACTACCATCAGCGCGAAGAGGTTTCACTTCTGAGTTCGGGAAGGGATCAGGTGGTTCACTCTTGCTATTGTCGCCAGCAAACT